>PMOK01000171.1:26547-83509 GCA_003162425.1 Bryobacterales bacterium
ATCAAATCCGGAGCAGCGTCGAGGTATGGGCCGCGATACAGCGACGCGGTTGGATAGACATTCGTGACCGGCGACTGACCGTCTTCGTCGCGCAACGCCCGCAGGCCGGAAGCGATCTCGCCGCGGAGCGCCTCGGCATCTTTCGCCTCCACGATCCCTTGCGCCTCGCGGCCGCGAAGATTCAGAAACAAACCGGACAGTCCGAGCGCATAGGCGCGCGTTTTGGTCCAATCCACATTCGCGAAATAGGGCTGCGGAATGCAGTCTTTCGCGAGCGGCTCGCGAAACACCAGGTAGTTATTCTGGTGCAGCCACGAATTGATGTGCACCGAACGGCGGAACGAGCGGAAACCGTGATCGGACAAGACTAACAACGCGGTCTGATCGTCCACAAATCGCAACGTCTCACCGGCCAAAGCGTCCATGCGCTGGTACATCTCCTCAATAACGCCGCTGTGCGGACCTCCCGGCTGGCCCATTTGGCTATAAAACATATGCTGAAGGCGATCGCTGGTGTCGAATACGCACGCCACCACGCCGCGGCGCGCCGTTTCAAGCGCCGAAAGGAAGATCGACCGCCGCTCCTCGAAAATGTCCCACGCCTGTTTCAGGAAGCCGTCCTCATCGATGACGCGTTCGTTCAGCGCCCAGGTGTCCTCGCACAAGCCGGTGGTCGCAAACGGCCCGATCAGACCGGCCAGATACGCCGCATAATACGGCGGATGGCTGATGGGTAGCGCCGGCCGCTCCGGGTCGAGTTGAATGGGCGTCATGTAGAGCGAGACGTGGGGCGTGGTCTCGGTCACCATGAACCGCGCCAGTCCGTATGCTTTCGGTCCGAGAGCAGATCTGAACTCGAGCGGAATCCAGGACGTGTACTCTCCTCCGCGCAGCGGATGAGACACACCGGCGACCTCCAACTCCATTTGGTCCGATGACGTGACGCGCACTCGCAACGGGATGGTGAGCGGCCGTCCGCTCTGCTCGAAGGTGTCGCCCGGCCCTTCGATGTCTCCTTCCAGCCACTCTCCGTTCGGCCGCAGCGGATAGCGGCTACCGCTCTCGTAGCGAACCTCCGTGGTGCGCGTAGTGAACTGGGAAAAGCTGCCCTGCGTTCCCCGCAGGTCGGGTGCGGACATGCCGGAGAGCATCCGGCCAGCGAAATCCTCAGGAGGAAAGGTGACGGGGACGCGAAGAATGGTGCAGTCGACGCCCAGTTCCGCGAGTATGCTCCAGAAGGCCCGGCTCTTGCGGCGGAAGTCGACCGGAGTCCGGCTGAGGGGGATGCGGAAGCGGCCTACTTTCCAAATCCTTCGCGGCTTGCCGACGTGGGCGGAGGAGAGCTGCGGAAGGTACGTCCGCAGGTCGCGATCGAGGAAGTCGAATATATTGTGCTTGGCTGGATTCGACCCCGTCGCGAAAGTCGACCACGCTACGGGAGAGAGCGCCGGAAACGTGGTCCGCAACCGCTGATAACAGCCGCGTTCGCGAAGCGCGGCCAGATGCGGCAGCTTGCCTTCATGCATCATCCGCTCAGCGATCACCGGATCGAGGCCGTCCAGCCCGAGCACGATTACTTTGCGAACACTCGGCCGGCGATTGGTGTTTCGCCGGCGAAGCCATCTCCAAATCGAGCGGAACGGCCACACCACCACAGACAACGTACCCAGCAGCAGACCGACGATCAGCGTCAGAAACGAACCCAGAAACGCGAAGCCGGCACCGGGTCCGATATAGGCGAACGGAATAGGCGGCAGACTCACCTCAGTTTGCCCTCGACGAACGGAACTTCAAGCACCTTCTCGTGAACGATGGGGCCGTGTCCAAAGTATCCTTCTTCTCCGAACAACTCGCCGTGATCCGAGGTGATGGTGACGTAGGTGTTCGGTGGGAGCAGATCGAACATCTCCTCGATCACCGTATCGAGATATTTCACGGCCTTGACCTGCCTATGGCGCAAAGCCCGAAGCTGCGCCTCATCGAAGAATTTTCCTTTTCTCCGTACCAGCTTACCTCCGACGAGCAGATCGTCCATATGCTTGAAGACGCCATGCACACCGTGGATCCGCGGCCAACTCTCCTCAGGTTCACCGGGCAGAGCGTAAGGATAATGCGTCTCCCCCACATTCAACAGGTAGAAGGACGGTTTCTCTTCGGAGAACTTCATGGCGCGCACCATCGCCCGCATATCGTTGTGCTTTTCCATCAGGCGGAAGGAGTCGAATCCTACATTGATCGGCGTCTTGGGGTTCAGCACGGGAAGGGAAACCATTGCATGCGTCGAGTAGCCCAACGTTTCCTTCAGGAACGGCGGCAGATAGAGCCTCGGCACCAAGGCCTTGAATTCGATGTCGGTGCAACCCAGGCGCTCGTTGAACTTTAGAAAGTCCCGCTTGTAATACTCCGACGCGAAGACGTGCGTGGGGCTTAGATGCGGCATCAGTCCCATCAGCAGGTTGTAGTGGGAGGGAGCGGTCCAGGAGGCGTAGGACCAACGCCGCTCGACCTGTCCGAGCTTCCGCAATGCCTTTGGACGTGCCTTGATGAATGAGTCGTACCGGCAACTGTCCAGAACCACCAGTACGTAGTTGTTGCGGCGGATCACGCCCCGATCATATCATGCGACTCCGCAGCCGCCTTTCCTCCTGCTGGTAAACGAAACCCCCAAGGCCTGCAAGACGAAATCTAAAGCTTGGGCTTTCTTTCTAGTTCTTTGTTTTTCTTGCTATTGTATTTTCGGTGCGCTGCGCGCTGGTTGTGTCAGCCCTTGCCTTCCAGACTCCAGCCGCTGGTCAGGCCAGGCAACCGGTGGATAAGGCTGTGGCCATCCCGACACCCGCGGATGACACGCTCTGGTACGACATCCGCTTTCTGCGAATTCAACGCTGTTTCAGTTCATCCCTCGCTCGGGCGATTGCCTCGGCGAATAGCGACGGATCGAGGTTGGTGAAGCGAAAGTCATCTCCAACTACTAAGCCAGACCAGTTCCGAAAGACGCACTCGGACGCGGAAAACGCGTGACCACTCTGGAACCTAAACACCCCGGAGCCGAAGCAGCGGTTAGAGCTCGAGCGCCGCGGTCCCACCAACAAAGCGCGCGGTATCCAGTGGGAAATCTCGTTCAAGGCATTAATGAGCCGTTCTATGAGATCTTCGCTCGTATACACCTGATCCTTCGCATTCGCGCTGGTAAGATCAATTCGCACTCCGCGCATTTGACGAGGCGTTTCGGTGGCGTCTTCCACAACGATAGCGGTGATCACAGCATGCGCTTGGTCGGTATCGATGCGGGCTACCTCCGCAGACCACGTGACATGCGCGGTGGGCCTATTTGCGAAACGCTCCAGGGCTTCGAGCTGAGAAGCGGTTACTGAGTCGGGCTGGCCATAGCCGAGCTTGAGGACCAGGCCGCCGAGTGCAATCAGTCGACAAGCTGAATGCATACATGAACTCCTTATGTTCAATCATATCGCCGAATCGTGGTCCTCGTTCGCATTTCTACTTCTCTCCGAACACCGCTCGCCGTCGGATCAGCTCCCCAAATATGATCCCATTCGCCCCTCCCCAAGGCCTGCAAGACGCAATCTAAAGCTTGGTTTTTCTTTTTAGTGCTTTGTTTTTCTTGCTATTGTATTTTCATGAACCTCGGTTCCCGCATCCGTGGGTGCGCTGGCGCGCTGGTTGTGTCAGCCCTCGCCTTCCAGTCTCCAGCCGCTGGTCAGGCCAGGCAACCGGTGGATAAGGCTGTGGCCATCCCGACGCCCGCGGATGACACGCTCTGGTACGACATCCGCCAGGTGGATATTGAAGGCAAGGGCTGGCAGGACACGGAACACTTCTACGACCGTCTGCCCAGCCGCGCGAAAGGAGTGGTTCGCGAACCGGTGTGGAACATCGGACAGCGCTCCGCCGGCCTATGCGCGCGTTTCATGACCGACTCGGCGGCGATCAAGGTCCGGTGGAGTTTGCGAATGGAACGGCTGGGTTTGAACGACATGTCTGCTGGAGGCATGAGCGGGCTCGATCTTTACATCCGCAACGACGGCGGCGGTTGGGAATGGGTCGGACACGCCGCTCCTACTCAATTCGGGACCAACACGCGTGAGATTGTAGCCGGGCTGAATCCAGGCTGGCATGAATTCCTGCTCTATCTCCCTCTCTACAACGGCGTCGAGTCGGTGGAGATCGGAATCCCCGCTTCGATGTCCCTATCGAAAGCGGCGGAACGGCGTCAGAAGCCGATTGCGGTCTACGGCACGTCGATTACCGAGGGCGGAGACGCTTCGCGCCCGGGGATGGCGTACACGGCGATCCTGGGGCGGCGCCTGGATCGTCCGGTCATCAATCTGGGTTTCTCCGGCAATGGGCCGATGGAGATCGAAGTCGGGCGATTTCTCAAGGAACTGGATGTTGCCGTCTTCGTGCTTGACTGCCTGCCGAATATGGATGCCGCGCAAGTGAAGCAGCGGGCCGTCCCGTTCGTCAAATTGCTGCGCGAAGCCCAGCCGCAAACACCGATCGTGCTGGTGGAAAACATCGTGTATCAGGGTAGCCGCTATATGGCGGAACGCAGGGAGAGCGCCGCGTCGAAGAACGCGGCGCTCGAGGCAGCCTACCAAGAGTTGATCGCTAATGGAGTCCAGAAACTTTTCTACATCCCCGGCGCGAGCCTGCTCGGCGACGACGGCGAAGCGACGGTGGACGGCACTCATCCCACCGATCTCGGATTCTTCCGGATGGCCGACGCCATGGAACCGGTATGGAGGCAGGCTCTGGCAGCCGCAACGGGTGATAGCAGATGAATCGAAGAGGACTGTTGATTTCGATCGCTGCTATGGCCGCACTGGCAGCCGGCAACCTGGGGCCCGCCGCCCGCTTGGACCCCTGGACTGTCATTGGCCCCGGCGGCGGCGGAACGATGATCGACCCCACGATCAGTCCGCACGACCCAGGGATTGTGGTCGAGCATTGCGACATGACCGGCGCCTACATCACGCTCGACGGCGCCAGATCGTGGCGGATGTTCAATCTCCGCGGCGTGGTTCGGACGTTGGCGTTCGATCCCCGGAATCCGAAAGTGATCTACGCCGGTAACGAGGCGCTGTGGCGCAGCGAAGACACCGGGCGCAGCTGGAGCATGGTCTTTCCCGATCCCAAGACCACGATCGAGCACCAGAGCGGCGACCACGCGGACTTCGCGTTGACCACAGGGGACAAGAGCTTTCCCGCCGGCCGCGCGATCTCGAACATTCTGGTCGCGAACGATTCGCGGATTTGGGTCGCCTTTTCCGGAAGGAGAGCATCCGACGCTGCATTGCTCTACTCGTCATTGCTCTACTCGTCTGCGGATCGCGGCCAGACGTGGTCGCGCGAGCGCGAGTTCCCGGGCGAACGCATCCTGACGTTGGCGGTGGCGCCTGATGACGGCGTAGCGGTGATCGGGAACCAACATGTCTATCGGTACGCAAGAAAGAGCTGGAGCACGGCCGGCACGATGCCATCTTCGATCCTTCGAGCCAGCGCCGGCGGGAGCGTCATATATGCCACGTCGCAGCAAGGCGAAATTCATGTTTCAGAAGATGGAGGCGCCAGTTGGCGCGTCTCGAATCGCCCGCCGTCGGGAGGGTTTGAGGCGATTGCCACCTCCGCCGGGAACGGCCGCGTAGCCTATGCGGGGTTTCATGGTCTCAAGCTGGCCGAGAGTCCGGAAAACCTGTTCAAGGGAATCAGCAAGACCATCGATGGCGGCCGCACTTGGATCATCGTCCACCGTGAATCGACGCAGCCTTCGAAGAATCTGACCCCTTCCTGGATCGAGGAGCGTTCGATGGAAGGCGGCGAGGATGTCTTCTTTGACAAACCCTGGAGCCTGGGTGTGGCCCCTACCGATCCGAACATTTGCTACGCGACCGATCTTTTCCGAACGTATCGGACGCTGGACGGCGGCAAGACGTGGGAAACCGTCAATTCCGTCCGAATGTCGGCGGATTCCTGGACGACGCGCGGGCTGGATGTGACCACGAACTACGGTCTGCACGTCGATCCGTTCGACTTTAAACACTTGATCATCAGCTACACCGATATCGGCGCCTTCCAGACCCACGATGGCGGTCTCTCCTGGACTGGCGCCACGAAGGGCATCCCGCTCGATTGGCGGAATACGACGTACTGGGTGGTCTTCGATCCGAAAGTCAAGGACCGGCTGTGGGGAGCGTTCAGCGGAGTCCACGATCTGCCTCGTCCCAAGATGTGGCGCCACCGCGATCCTCTGACGTTCACCGGCGGTGTTGGAATGTCGACCGACGGCGGCAAGACCTGGCGGCCTGCGGGCACAGGCATGCCGCCGGCTGCTGTCACCCATGTGCTGCTCGATCCGTCCAGCCCTGTAGATTCGCGAACCTTGTATGCCACCGGCTACGGGCGCGGCGTCTACAAATCGGTGGACGGAGGCAAGAGTTGGGAATTGAAGAACGCGGGAATTTCTGAAGAGAAACCGTTCGCCTGGAGGCTGACGCGCGCGGGCGATGGGACGCTCTACCTGGTCGTCGCGCGCCGCAGCGACGGCGACTATGGCCAAGGCGGCGATGGCGCGTTGTACCGGTCCCGCGACGGCGCCGAGCACTGGGAGAAGATGGCGTTGCCCCGGGATGTCAACGGTCCGTCCGCTCTTACTATCGATCCGCGCGACAACCGCCGGATGTACCTCGCGGCCTGGGGCCAGGGCCGGCCCGACGTGGATATCGGCGGAGGAGTGTACCTGAGTATCGATGCGGGCGCCACCTGGAAGCCAGTGTTCCAGGAATCACAGCACGTGTACGATGTCACGGTCGACCCTCGGAATCCGCAGGTGCTCTACATTTGCGGCTTCGATGCGGGAGCCTGGCGTTCCGGGGATGCCGGCGTCACCTGGAATCGCATTCGCGGCTACACCTTCAAATGGGGCCACCGGGTGGTGATCGACCCCGTCAATCCTCAAATGATCTACATCACGACATACGGCGGGAGCGTCTGGCACGGCCCGGCACAGCCTGGCCCTGAAGTGCCGGAAGACATCCCAAACCCCGTTCCCGTTGCGGGACGTTCACGATGACAAGAATCACATTTCTCGCGCTTGCTCTTGCTTCGCTCCTGCCCGCCCAGGGTACCGAGGTCGTGCGGCCCAAGGAGATCGACGCGGTCCTTACGAATCCTGGCATCGGCTTTACGACTCTGAATCGCTTCAACGGCGATCCCCTCAATCCTGGTACGAAGTGGACCGAGGGGCATCCCATTGAAGCCTTCCCGTTTCGAGGCAAGCTCGAAGTCGCGGGACAGCCGATGACGACGGTCGCCTACTTCCGCGTGTACTGGAAATACGTGGAGCCGGAAATGGGCCAGTACAACTGGAAGATGCTGGACGATGCTCTGCGAACGGCCCACGAACGGGGCCAGTCGCTGATGTTGCGCATCGCGCCCTATGGACCCGACGCAAAGACCGAAGATGTTCCCGCCTGGTACCGCCAGATGGTCGGGGATGAGACCGGAAAGTCGTTCCCCGACAAATGGCGGACCGATCCGGAGGACTCCCGCTACATCAAGCATTGGACGAACATGGTTCGTGCGTTGGGCGCGCGTTACGACGGCCACCCCGACCTCGACGCGGTGGACGTCTCGATCGTCGGCTATTGGGGAGAAGGTGAGCACACCGATATGCTGAGCGAGGGGACCATGCAGGCGCTGGTCGCGAGCTACCTGCTGGCGTTCCCCAAGACTCCGCTGATGATGCAGCCCACCGATCGCCGGACCAATATGTACGCTCTTTCCAAGCGCTCGACCGGCTGGCGCGCCGATTGTCTCGGCGATATGCGCTGTATCTCAGGAAGCCGCTGGTGCCACATGTTCGACGCCTATCCCGAGGACATCGTCAATTTCGGACTCACCGAAGCCTGGCGTGAAGGACCAGTGAGCCTGGAGGCGTGCGGGGTCATGCAGGATTGGAAGAATCGCGGGTGGGATGTGGACTACATCATCGAGCAATCGCTGAAGTGGCACATTTCGACATTCAACAACAAGTCCTCGGCGGTTCCCGGCGAGTGGACGCCGCAGGTAAAACGCTGGCTGAATCGTATGGGGTATCGCTTCGTGCTCCGCAGGTTCGCCTATCCAGACACCGTGGCGGCAGGCGGCAAGCTGACGTTCGCCACCTGGTGGGAGAACAAAGGCGTCGCGCCGCCGTATCACAAATTTCCCCTCGCCTTGCGATTGCGGGGGGAACGGGGTAGCGAGGTACTGGTCACAGAAGCGGACATACGGACCTGGCTGCCGGGAGACGTCGTATATGACGACGCTGTCTTCCTGCCGGCCGGCATGTCCGCCGGCAAGTATGAGATCCAGATCGGCATGTTGGATCCCCAGACTGCCAAGCCGAAAATCAAACTGGCCATCGAAGGCATCGACGCCGAAGGCTGGTACACGCTGGGCCCCGTCACCGTACAGGAGAAACCACATTGAGCAAGGGACTCGTCATTGCACTCGCCGGCATTGGCCTGCTGGCACCGCAGTTCGCCTTCGGGCAAGACGGCGCATTCGCGGCCCCTCGCCGAAATGCCTGGAAGATTCTGGGACCGGGCGGAGGCGGAGCTCAATTCAATCCGACGCTCAGCGCGGTCGACCCCAGTTTGGTTTTGGTCAATTGCGACATGACCGGGTCGTACATCAGCACCGACGGCGGAGGGTCGTGGCGGATGTTCAACCTGAGAGGTGTAGTGCGGTTCTTCGTGGCTGATCCGCTCGACAGCAAGATCCTGTACGCCGCTACCGAAGGACTCTACCGCAGCAGCGACAAGGGGAACACCTGGGATCTCGTCTATCCGGCTCCGGGCGACGTCATCTCGGTCGTGATATCCGGCGACCATGGCGATGAGCGGATTCAATCGCGCGCGGGGTCGCATGCGATAGTTGACGCGCTGGCGGTGGATCCGGCCGATTCCAAAGTTCTGTTCGCGGCCATTTCCAAAGAGAAGAAGGCCAGCTTGTATCGGTCTGCCGACTGGGGAAAGACGTGGCAAAGCTTGGCGGAGTTGCCTTCGCCGGGCGCAAGAATCTACGTCGACGCCGAATCGCCCAAAGGCAATCGGACGGTGTACGTTGCCGAGGCATCCACTGTGGGAGTTTTCGAGAACGGCGGATGGCGCAACCAGAAGGGCCCTGATGGCGTGAAGCGGTTCCTCGATATCTCGGGAGGATTTCCCGGTGGCGGAAAGAAGCCGGTGTTCTACGCAGTCTCCGGCATGAACTGGCGCGGCGGCGATACGGGCGTCACGGGCCTGTTTGTTTCCGTCGACGGTGGGGCAGCGTGGCAGACGATTCCAATCGATTTTCTTTCAATTGCACCGAAAGGAACGGCGAAGCTGGAACTCCGCGCCGTGGGCACCAGCCTCGAACATCCCGAGACCGCGTACCTGTCGTTTCGCGATCGGACCAGTTCCTTGAAGCCAGCTGACCGGAACATGGGTGTCGCTAAGACGGTGGATATGGGACAAAGCTGGCAAATGGTCTGGCGCGATACGGATACGGTCGCCGCGCCGAACGTAAAGGACGATTGGTTGACTCAACGGTACGGACCCGACTGGGGAGAGAATCCCTTCGCGCTCGGCGTCTCTCCGGTCGATCCCGACATCTGCTTCGGAACCGACTTTGGCCGGACGATGCGAACAAAAGACGGCGGCAAGACCTGGCAAGGCGTGTACAGCCACCAGTTGGAGGATGGATCGACCATCACCACCGGTCTCGATGTCCTGACTACGTTCGGTATTTTCTTCGATCCGTTCGATGTGAGCCATTGGTTCGTGGGCTTCTCCGACATGGGCCTGTTCGAAAGCCGCGGAAGCGGACAATCGTGGAAAGAAGCCACCAGCCGGGGCATTCCCCGCGAGTGGGAAAACACCGGATACTGGGCCGTATTCGACCCCGAAGTCCAGGGACGCATCTGGGCGGCGATGAGCGGCACTCACGATCTTCCGCGGCCGAAGATGTGGAGAGGCTCGGAAGTGAAGAGTTTCCGCGGCGGCATCGTGCTCAGCGAAGACGGCGGGCGGACTTGGAAAGCAAGCGTCGAAGGTATGCCTCAAACGGCGCCGACGCACATCCTGCTTGATCCCAAGAGTCCGGCGGATGCGCGCACACTCTACGTCTGCGCTTTCGGGAAAGGCGTCTATAAGTCGACCGATGGCGGGCGGCATTGGACTTTGAAGAATTCCGGCATCGATGGATCTGAGCCTTTCGCGTGGCGAATGGTCCAGGATTCCCATGGCCAACTGTACCTGCTGGTCGCGCGGCGCGCCGGCGATGCGAGCATTGGGACTCCCCTCGACGGCGCTCTCTATCGTTCGCCGGATGGAGCCGAGCATTGGCAGCGGATCCCGTTGCCGGTGGGATCGAATGCGCCGAACGGCATGGCCATTGATCCGGAGGATCCGAACCGGCTTTACCTGGCCGCATGGGGACGTCCGGGCGGAGCGGGCGACACGGGAGGTGGCATCTTTGTTTCAACCGATGCCGGCAAGAGTTGGAAGAACGTGCTTGAAAAAGATCAGCACGTTTTTGACGTTACAGTCGATCCGCGGAAACCGGGTTTGTTGTACGCGACGGGCTTCGAATCTTCAGTCTGGAAGTCCGTCAATCGGGGTGAAACGTGGAGTCGCGTCAACGGATACAACTTCAAGTGGGGCCAGCGAGTGTTCCCCGATCCCCAGAATCCCGGCATGATTTATGTCTGTACGTATGGCGGTTCTATCTGGCACGGTCCCGCGGACGGCGATACCGAGCAGGGGGAGGACATTGCGACGCCGATCATGCGGCCTGAGCGGTAGCGAATCCGGAGAACCGGCATCGAAGCCACTTCCGGGCAGCGCGCAATTTTGGGTACGCGCGATTCCTCGGCGCCGCATTCGCGGTAGTGACGCCGAAATCTTTGCGCCATCGGAAAGCCTGACCAGCGTGATCGAGATGCTGTTGGGCGCGATATGCAGGCCGTTCGCGCGAGGATTGATGCGCAACCCGGCCAGCCGCAGCACAGCGTCGCGTGGGTTCGCGGTGGATTCACGCCGAGCACCGGCGGAACGGGCGCGTTCAGAATGTCCAGAATTTCCTGAGCCGGTTTCTGATACGTGAGTTCGGCTGCGATGGGAATCGCCAGGACGACCAATAAAAAGGTGCGGCGCATGAAGGCCTCCAGTCCGCAAGCGTAAGGAATTGGTTAGCCGCAAGTCAACCGGAGCGGCCCACCAGCCGCAGTATCTCGCCGGCAGCGTCTTTGGCCTCGGTACGACGACCGGCGTAACAGGTGGCGCCGGCAACTGCACGTTGGAATGCCCCCACCATTTCCGGCGAATCCGCCAGGACATGGGGTGTATTCCGCAAGAGAGTCAACAGGCCTTCGCCCTGAGGGACCGCCTCGATACTCCAAGTGCCCGCGGGCTGATACTCAAGCGAGAGAATCCACCCAACGGGTGCAGGCGCATCGCCTACCGGAGCATTGCACTCGGCCGCCAGCACCGGCACTTGTTCGGGGCAGCCATTCCGGAGGAGCAATGGCCGTGGATAGGGGTGCACGCGCCCATCGGAATCGATCAGCGCATACTCATCGGAGAAGTAAGTGGCGCCTCGCCGCAACAGTTCGGCCACCAGCGACGATTTTCCCGCGTGCGTGGCGCCAGGCAGCAGCAAGGCCCGCCCGCCGAGTACAACAGTACCCGCATGCACGGCACGCAGCGTTGTCAGGCGTTGGATCACGGCCTCATCTAGCACCCTTATGAGGGCCGGTACCAAGTCGATCGCGCGGCAAGCCGATGCCACCACCACATCGTCAACCGACAACTGAAGCAGTTCGCCAACTCGAGCGACGCGAACCAAGATATCGGGCTGGTCAGCGCTATCCATTCTGGGCAATGAAGGGAGAACGTAGCGTTCCAGGATGCTGTGCGCTTCTAGACATCGCGTCTCCACTCAGATATTACAGCCGAAAGCGCGAACTCCAAAACCGTGAGCTTCAAGGCTCCCTTGTTTGCGCAGCCACAGCGCAATCTTTGTTGGCGTATCCGGGAGCTCTGCCAGGACGCGCTCAAAGTCCGCGGATTCATAGGCGATTTCACGCACCGGATCGCCTTCCAGAACCAGGATCCTGCGCAGGTCTTGCTGCACTGCCTCAGCCAGGATGCTCCGATGGGCCAGAACCCGGCCGATTTCGGGATTCCACGCCGTTTGGGGAGCCGCGACGCGGCGGACGGGCGCCCCGACCAATTCCCGGTATCGAGCGGGATCTCCATCGATGGCAAAAATGGCGTCGAAGCCATAATACGGGCCTGCCAATGCCCAGCGGATCGCGCGGCTCGCGGAGAACGTTCGCGATTGGGACTCGCTGCTCCATCTGGCTCGGGAACACCGCGTGTTGTCGATGCTAGGCGTGGAATCGATCGGCCAGGGATAGCTGGGCCGTCGCCAGGCAGTAGTCGGGCACGAGGCGAAGGTCGAGGTCGACGAAGTCTGAAACGGTGTAGCCGCAATCTGCGAACACGAACTTCGAGAACTTCTCGCTTGTATGCCAGCAATGGATGTGCGGGACGTGATCGATCGGCAGCGGCGAAGTACTGGCCACGTCGAGCAGGTCCGTCTTGATCGCCTCGGGAGCGCAATGGTTGACTGCGATCTCTCCTGCGTACATCGACGCCACGCCCCGATACCAGCACGGCCAGACACCCGGTCCTGACGCGAAGTGCTCCTCGAGGATGTGGAGCGTCAGCGTTTCAGCCAGTGCACTCGCCTCGCGAACCAGCCTCGTCGGGCCGTACCACGTCGAGCCAACATTCCTCAGGCCGAGATACGTCAAGCCGCGGTCGGCGGAGATGGCCTCGATCCTGCGACGCACGATGTCGGTATTCGAGTAGCCACCGTGCCCGCAGGTGAAGCCCAGCGGACGAAACTCGTTCCAGGCTGGGGTGAGGAAGGTGTCGACGTCGGTCCTCAAGAGATGGCTGTAACGGTCGAGAGCGTCCGAGCCGGCCGCGTTCAGGCAGGCGAGCGAGTTTACGAAGCGGTAATCCTGCCACTGCGGTTCATCGGCAACCGGCCTCTGTACGATCTTGACCACGTCGTCGGGCAGCTGGTCAAGCGCGCCGGGCGGGCCGAACATCACGAGATCCGTGTCCGCGCTCGCCGCAAACACCCATGAACGGCGCAGCCAGAGGGCCTGCTGCACCAGCCCGGGCCGGTCTTCGACGAAACACACGACCGCGCGCCGGCCCGCGGCCGGCCCTGGCGCACTGTTCGAAGCCAAACCCGCCGCCGCCGTTTGTTTGTCGCTCATGCCTGCTGCACCAGGCTGACGCAACAGCCGCTGTGTTTTGCCAGTTGCGTTTGTGTCATGAAGGGCGGCCAACTAACCGCAGTATCTCGTCGGCAGCGTCAATAGCCTCGGTACGGCACCCGGTGTAACAGGTGGCACCCCCGACTGCGCGTTGGAATGACTCGACTATATCGGGGGAATCCGCCAAAACATGAGGTGTATTCCGCAATAGAGTGAGTAGGCCCTCGCTTTGAGGGACGGCCTCGATGGCCCAGGTGCGGGCGGGCTGGTAATCAAGCGACAGAATCCAGCCAACCGGCGCTGGCGCATCCCCTACCGGAGCATTGCATTCCCCCGCAAGCACCGGGAACTGCTCGGGGCAGCCATTCCGGAGTAGCAGTGGCCGTGGATAGGGGTGCACACGCCCCTGGGAATCGATCAGCGCATACTCATCGGAGAAGTAAGTGGCGCCTCGCCGCAAGAGTTCGGCGACCAAAGACGATTTTCCCGCATGCGAGGCGCCCGGCAGCAGCAAGGCCCGCCCGCCCAATACCACAGTACCCGCATGCACGGCGCGCAATCCAGTCAGGCGTTGGATCACGGCCTCGTCCACCACGCGCACGAGGGCCGGCACCAGGTCGATCGCGCGGCCAGCCGATGCCACCACCACATCGTCAACCGACAACTGAAGCTGTTCCCCAACTCGAGCGACGCGAACCAACATATCAGGCTGGTCAGCGCTATCCATTCTGGGCAATGAAGGCAGAACGTAGCGTTCCAGGATGGTGCGCGCTTCCAGACACGCCGTTTCCACTCGGATATTACAGCCGAAAGCGCGAACTCCGAAACCGTGAGCTTTGAGGGCGCCCCCCTTGCGCAGCCACAGCGCAATCTTTGTTGGCGTATCCGGGAGCTCTGCCAGGACGCGCTCAAAGTCCGCGGATTCATAGGCGATTTCGCGCACAGGATCGCCTTCCAGAATGAGGATCCTACGCAGGTCTTGCTGTACTGCCTCAGCCAGGATGCTCCGATGGGCCAGAACCCGGCCGATTTCGGGTTTACACAGCGTCTCAGGAGCAGCGGCGCGGCGTATCCGCGCGCCCACCAGTTCCTGATATCGAGCGGGATCTCCATCGATGGCAAAAATGGCGTCGAAGCCGTAATATGGGCCGGCGATCTCCCGCTGGGCCGCCTCGAAGAGTGGACGGGCCGCTTCAGCGCCCAGGAGCGATTCAAAATGCTCCCGCACGGGTGCATTGTCCAGTCCAAGCTCGTCGTAGGCGATCAGGTAATTTCGTACACGGTCTGCCCAGTTGAGTGCATACGGTACGCCGCCTGGTCGAAATCGGTGCAGCCAGCGCAAGAAGGGCAGGCACATCACTTTACCGCCATTGCGGCGGATCTTGTCGTGGAGGTATCCTTCTTCGACGCAGAAGCCCTGGAATCGGGGATTGAAGCCCGGCCATGCCTCCTTACGGCACGCAAATACACCCATGCCTTGCATGGGAATCTCAAAAGGCGGTGCATCCGGATCGGCGGCGCGTTGGTCAATGCCCCATTGGCCGTGCATTCCCCGCGACCAAATCGGGTTGAAGTGCGTGCCTTGCAGGCTCTGGTCGTTCGAAATCAGTGGGCCCTGGAATAGGTCGCTGGAATGGCGCTGGGTCTTGAGGAAGGCGACTAGTTTGGCCAGGGATCCGGGCGGGAATAGGACATGCGAATCCATCACCAGTACAAATTCGCTATTGGCTTCCCGAAACAGGAAATCCTTGACCGTCGTACCCGTGAAGCGATCGTAAGGGACGTACCGGTATCCCTGCACATTCTCCTCGAGGGATTTTAATGCCGCCGCACATGGCCCTGTGGGGTGGTTGTCGAGGACCAGAATGGCGGTCTCGCCGGCGATCTCCGGATGGTACATACGAATGGACTGCACCGTAAAGAACGCTGCGTCGTATTCGTCGTACGTGGCCATGGCGATCGTGAGAAACCGCTCAGGCCCAGCGGGACTAGCTTTGGGCGTCCCGTTCGCCGGCTGCAGCAAATGGGAGTCGAGGATCCGGCTGGCGTGTCCGAAGGCATCCGACGAGGGCGGTATCTGATCTAGAACACCGAGGAAATACTCGATTCCAGGCGTTCCCTCGCCGGACATCTTAGACAGAGAACCCACTCCAATGCCCTGGTGTCAGTTAGTTTGTAGGGCCGGGGGTGGTGGCGCTGGCGGTGGTGGCGGGGGGTGGGTTCCCGCCACCGCCCGACCCTGCACTTTGCGCGTGCGCCCGCTGCTCCGCCATCGTTAAGGAAACGACCACCGGTAAGGCGATAGCGCTCAACGTTGCGAAGACCTGGCGCCTGGTCGCCCCGGAAGTCGCCCCAGAAGGCGCCCCGGATGTCGTCACCAGCTTCTTCTCCCGCAGTTGCAGAATCGATTGCAGGGCGAGCTCCTCGGTCACGCTTGGATCAAGCGAACGCTGCATGTCTTCCGCTACTTTGGAAAGTGTTGTGGGACCGCTGCACGCGTCCCAGGCGGCGCCAGCCGTTGCGTTCAAGGCGAAAACCGTCTCGTTCTTGCGGTCGACAATGAGTTTGGAGCCGTCGGGAAGTTTATCCACCAACAGATCGTTTGTACTCGTGCGCTCTACTTGCATGGCTTCTCCTTTTCAGTCGCTCTGGTATGCATAGAACGTACCGCCAAAACCAGATCGATGAGCGACTATAACCCCCTCCTCCTCGGCTGTCAATGGGACCAAAGGGCATGTAACGCAGGGCATGTAATGCAAGTTGCATCCATTCGCGTTGGGTTGTAAACTAACCAGGACCCAATGGAAATTCTTACTGTGCGAATCAACAGCTCGCGACATTCGTGGGGCACGCCTTCCTCCCACTGGCTGGACTGATGCCGGCTGATCTCGCATCTTCGGAACTGTTGCGCGCCATTGTCCAGCGGCCTGCCGATGCCCAGCGGACCGCGCGGCTCGCGGAGAACGTTCGCGATTGGGACTCGCTGCTCCATCTGGCTCGGGAACACCGCGTCTCGCCGATGCTATTCTCGCGGCTCGTAGACATGGCCCCGGTAGTCCCGCCAGCAGTGCAAGAGCAACTGCGAGCCGAATACCACCGCAACGTTTTCCACAACCTGGCGAATGCAAAGGAATTGATTGGCCTGCTCCACGTGCTCGATCGCGAGGGGATTCCCGCCATGCCGTTTAAGGGGGTCGTGTTGGGAGCGTCCATCTACGGCGACCTCACGACACGTCCGGCCGGCGATGTGGACCTGCTTATCCATTACCGGCACCTGCTGCGAGCCACAGCCGTTCTGCTGGAAATGGGCTGCGAACTCACAACGCCGGTACGCGCGAACGGAGAGCCGGCCGATCCGCACCTTTACGAATACCATTTCGAGCGGCCGGCGGACGGAATGGTGATTGAACTCCGTTGGAGATTCGAGCTTACGTATTCGAGGTTCAGACGTGATCTCGGCATGGATTGGGTGTGGCCGCGGCGGCGAATCGCGATCCTGGCGGGCGCCGAAGTTCCCAATATCGATCCCGAGATCACACTGCTGATGCTTTGCATGCACGGCGCCAAGCATGCGTGGTCGCGCCTGATCTGGATCTGTGACGTCGCGCAATTGCTGACCACGTTCCCCGACCTGGATTGGAAAGAGGTCATCCGGGAAGCCAAACGGTCGGGGTTATGGCGAACACTCGCCGTCGGCGTGCTGCTCGCGCAACGAATGGCGGGCGTCGAAGTTTCTCAGGCTGTGCTCGGGCCTTTCGAGTGGGATGCTACAGCATCCAGCCTGGCGCGGCATATCCAGGCAACTTTGTTCGATGCGCCCGGCAGCACGCCCGCGGGCCGCAGACCTTACTACCTCCAGTTGCTTGGGTTTCGCGATCGCATTCGGTTGCTCCTGTCGCTGGATTTCTTTCGGCCGAATGACAGAGATCGCGCAGCCATCCATCTACCGCCTTCCCTCCATTTCCTTTATTACCTGATACGTCCGGTCCGCATGCTTTGTGACAGATCGGCGAGGCCATGAAGGCTTAATTACAAGTAAATTAGAGCTGCAGTTCTGTCCAACTGTGGTACTTTGGCTTCAACATGCGTAGCAAGACCATCGTCCTCTTTTCGGTTTTCGCCGCGGCCGCGCTGATCGCAACGGAGCCGGTGCTATTTCCCCTACTCAAGAGCACAGTGTCACTCGGCAAGCAGCCCGGCGGATTTTATCTGCTGCCCACCAATCAACTGTTGCGCCCGTGGGGCGAGCAGACGTTGATCAAAGGCCGGCCCGTGGACGTCGCCATGGATTCGCGGAAACATCTGCTGGCTGTTCTCAACTGGCGCGGGGTGCTGCTGGTGGACGCTGCCTCCGGCGCCGAGGTCGGCGAAGTCCGGTCTCGCGCCACGTCGTACATCGGAATTGCATTTCGGCCTGGAGATCGCGAAGTGTGGGCCAGCGAAACCTCCGCAAACGGTCCGGACAATATACTGATCCTCAAACTTTCAGAAACCGGCGCTGTGGAAGACATTGAACGTATCAAGTTGGATGGCCATGCGGTGCCCTGCGGCATCGCGTTCTCCGCCGACGGGAACACGGCCTACGTCGCGCTCAGCCTGAAGGATTCCGTAGCGGTGATCGACGCCAAAGAAAAACAGGTGAAGCGCTTGATCCCGGTTGGCACTGCTCCGTTCGGCGTGGCTGCGGCGCGGCAATCCCGCCGGGTATTCGTATCGAACCGGGGTGGACGGCATGCGGAGGCGCACGATTCGGTAGCGCCATCCAGCGGCCAAGCGATTGTCAGCGATCCCGCCACCGGATCTTCCGCAACGGGAACCGTAAGCGTGATCAATCTGGAGAGCGGCAAGCTATCGGACGTGGCCGTTGGTCTGGCGCCCTCAGTCATGGCGCTGAGCCCGGACGAATCGATACTCGCCGTCGCCAATGCGCACTCCGATTCAATTTCGCTGATCGATACCCGAACTCTCGCTTCAAAAGAACTGAAGATCCCAGCCTATCCGGCCACAACGGTCGGCAGCCTTCCGGATGCGGTGGTGTTCTCCTCCGACGGCCGCCGGATGTACGTTGCTTGCGGAGGCAACAATGCGATTGCCGTGGTGGAACGTCACGAAAGCGATTGGAAGTTGGAAGGCTCTGTTCCAGCGGGATGGTTCCCGTCGTCCATCGCGCTCGATCAAGATGGCGCGCTGCGCGTGGTGAACATCAAGGGAACTGGAAATACGGCGACTGGCGTCACCCCGGGCCATTTTCGATCCACGGCCTACGAAGGATCTCTGCTCAAGATTCCAGCGCCTCTTCCTTCTCAAATCGAATCCGGCACACGCGAGGTAGAGGCGGCAAATAGCCCGAAGTTTGAAAGCTCGGGAGGGATCGCGAATCTGGCGTCGCTCGGGATCGAGCACGTGTTTTTCATCGTGAAAGAGAATCGCACCTACGATCAGGTGCTCGGCGATCTGCCTCAAGCCAACGGTGATCCGAAGTTGGTGATGTATGGGCGCGACATTTCGCCCAACCATCACGCGCTGGCCGAAAAGTACGTGCTGCTGGACAACTTCTACACCGGCGGCGCTATCAGCTTCGATGGCCACCAGTGGCTGATGCAAGCCTTTGTGAGCGACTATGTCGAACGCGCCTTCGCCGCATCGCCACGCGGCTATGCCTGGAACATGGCCGACGCGCTCACGGTCTCGCCACTCGGAATGTTCTGGCAATCGGCTACCAAGCCGCTCGACGTACGCATCTACGGCGAGTTCTGTCTTCCGGCGAAATGGGACGCGGCTCGCCAGAAAGCTGTGGACATTACCGAAAGCGAGGAGTTGAGTTGGACCTCTTATTGGAATCTCTACAAGGAGGCCAAGTGGCAGAATGCGGTTGGCTCCGTCAGTGGCGTGCCGGCACTTCAGCCATACATGGACGCGCGGTATCCGGACGATTCGGTGAACATTCCCGATCAGATCCGCGCCGAAGAGTTGCTGCGCGAACTCACTGAGTTTGAGAAAACGGGCAAGCTGCCGAACCTTCTGGTGATCACCTTGAATAACGATCACACCAATGGGACGAAGCCCGGCTCGCCGACGCCGCGCGCCATGGTGGCCGATGATGATCTGGCGTTGGGCCGCATTGTAGAAGCGGTCTCAAAGAGCCGGTTCTGGGCCAAGAGCTTGATCCTGGCGGTTGAAGACGACGCGCAGGACGGCTTCGATCATGTGGATGGGCATCGCACAGTGGCGCTCGCCATCGGACCCATGATCCGCCGCGCCGTTGTGGATTCAAACCACTACAATCAAACCAGCCTGGTGCGCACCATCACGGAGATTTTCGGGATCCCGCAGCGCACCCAATTCCTTGCGAACGCCCGCGCCATGCACAGCATTTTCACGAATGAACGTGATCTGAGTACCTATCAGACCCTTACACCTAAAATTGTTTTGGACGAAATGAACCCGCCGTTAAAGGCGCTTAGCGGGCGTCCGCTCTGGGCCGCTCGGCAGTCCCTTGCGATGAACTGGGCGAAGCCGGACGACATTAATCAAGCGGTCTTAAATCGTATTCTGTGGTGGGACAGCAAGGGCTACGATAAACCATACCCGAGTTCTGGAAAACGATGATCCGTGCGTCACTTGTTTGCTTAGTATTCGCGAGCCTGATGCTCGCCCAGGAACCTGCAACCGTTCCTCTGTGGCCCAATGGCGCTCCGGGAGCGTTGGGTAACGACGACTCTGACAAGCCCACGCTAACCGTTTTTCTGCCGTGGGAAAAATCAGTTTCGCGGACGGCCGTTGTGGTGTGTCCTGGCGGCGGCTACGGGATGCTGGCGGACAATCACGAAGGCCGGCAGGTGGCAAACTGGCTCAACTCGCTCGGAATCGCCGCGTTCGTTTTGAAATATCGCTTGGGGCCCCGGTATCATCATCCGATCGAGCTTGGCGATGCGCAACGGGCCATTCGGCTGGTTCGCGCGCAGGCAACGCAGTTCGGAGTTGCGCCGGATCGGATCGGCATCATGGGGTTTTCCGCCGGCGGCCACCTGGCGTCCACGGCCGGAACGCATTTTGATGCGGGAGACTCCGGAGCGTCTGATCCCATCGAACATGTCAGCAGCCGCCCGGATTTCCTGGTGCTTGGTTACCCTGTGATTTCGTTCACCACGCTATACACCCACCAAGGCTCACTCAAGAACTTGCTCGGTGAGCATCCCGACGCGAAGCTGGTGGAGAATCTTTCGAACGAACTACAGGTGACTCCGCGAACGCCACCGACCTTCTTATTCCACACTAACGAAGACAAAGGCGTGCCGGCAGAGAACAGCGTCCTATTTTATCTTGCTCTCCGAAAGGCGGGAGTCCCGGCTGAAATGCACATCTTCGAGCGAGGACCGCACGGTGTAGGCCTGGCGCTAGCCGATCCCGCGCTTTCGATGTGGCCGACGTTGCTGGCGAACTGGTTCCGCGAGCGGGGACTGCTGGCTGGGAAGTAGCGGTGTCCTCGGCATCGGCGCGAACACGAGCGCTACATTTCCGAAAAACCCTCTGCGATCGCTTTGTTCATTTCTTTGATTGAGACAGGCTTTTTGTTAGGAGACCGGATGATCCCTTTCAGTGATCGAATGTCCTTCTTCGTTTTCGTGCTCCTGGTGGGTTTGCGGGTCGACATTCTATCGTTCCTCTGCCCATTATGACGCAACCCGCTTACTTTGGCCCACGGCTTTTCCACATCCGCCACCAACTGGTGTTGCCGAGGTCGAGCGTGTTCCACAGAGAATCGATCATCTGCAGATTGGCCGCCAACACACCTTCCCGTGTTACGCTGGCAGGCACGGTGATGAATTGCGCCAGGCGGTCGTAGACGCGCCCGCGATCGTCCGGTTGGACGCGGCGCAACAGATGCCATAAGCTGATTGCATCGCGCGTGCGCGCTTTATCGAGGATCACGGCGACGGCCGACTGATCCGCATTCGCGTCGAAGCGATGCAACGCGTCGATCAATTCACTAGAGGCGTCCTGATAATAAGGTATGCCGGGGCCTTTGCCGGGACGCGTGATACAGGCCGCGCCCGCAGGTATAAACGATTCGCGGCCTTCATTTTCAAACGCCACCCATCCCACGCTTACTTCCACCAGTCCAACTCCGTCCGCGTCCACCTTTAGCGTGTACTGGCAACCGAGATCCACGGTTTGCGCCGAGGGCGTATTCACGATGAATCGCCCGGGCGGCGCCCAGATCAATGCGTGAATGGTGCCATGGTAGAGCGCGAGCCTTTGCTCATCGGGTCGGATGGCGAGCACGGAGAGCCTGGTATTGGGCTCAACTTCCACCTCGCCAACATCATTCAGATTCAAACGCGCCTGTGATTGCGAATCCGTGCTGATCGATTCACCCTTGGCTAACCGCTTCAGTGATGGCGTTCCACTAACGGTAGCTACCTGCCAGGCAGGCCGCGTCCGCTGCCACGCTACCCAAACCGCTCCGCACAATACCAACAACGAAGCTGCGATAGCGAGCAGATAGGGCACGCGGATGGGCTTGGGGAGGGACAAGACGGGAGTCTTGTCCAACTTGTGCCCGAGTGGGGCGAGCAAATTCTCCAGCCGCTGAACTTCAGGATCAGGCTCGCCTGATTTGTCCCATAAGTAGTCTTCGTTCATGTGGCGGCCCTCCCTTCCATTTTTTCGCGCAACATTTTCATGCCGCGATGTAGATTCACGCGGACCGAATCCGGCGAAAGGCCCGTCTGTACCGCGATTTCGGGTCCGCTCAGCCCTTCCACCAGCCGCAGGATCAGCGTTTCGCGATAAGCATCGGGCAGGCTGCGGATGGTGTCGAGCACTTCCAGAGCTTCGGGTTCCGGCGGTTTCTCCTGGAGCATGTTCTCTTTGAGTTCGGTGATTTTTGGCGCTCGCCGGTGGTAATCGATGGCCTGATGGCGCGCGATCATGGCCAGCCAGCCACCGAACGCGTTCTCATCCCGCAAGCTTTGCAACCGCCGCAGAGCCAGCAGGAAGACATCCTGCACCATATCCTCCACTTCCGAATGCGGCACGCGCGCGAGCAGCAGGCCATGGACCATGCGAGAATACTGCTGGTAAAGTTGCCCGAATGCGGCACGGCTGCCCTGGCGGGCCTGCTCGACTAGCGAACGCCCCGGCTGTTCCGGCCGCTCTACTGGCGCAAAGAGTGCGATAACGCTCTCCACATGATACCTGCTATGTGGAAGGACGAAGGGGCACGGATTCTGTTAACCGCCTGCGCCGTAAACCGACTGGATGCGCGTGTAAAACAGCCGGTCCGCCTCTCCATGCTCAGGTGGGCCCAGCCCTGACGCCTTCCAGCCGCCAAACGGTAGGGAGACATCCGCGCCCGCCGTGGACGTATTGATCTTGAGGATGCCGGCGTGGGCTTCTCGAAGGAATCTTTCCTGTATTTCGCGTGCGTTGCTGAAAAGCGCGGCGGCTAAACCGTACCGCGTCCCATTGCACAGAGCCATCGCATGCTCGAAGGTCTCGGCCCGCTGAACCACCAGGAGCGGGCTCATGGTCTCCTCTTGAACTAGCGGATGATCTGCCCGATCACAGCAGATGATGGCGGGCTGCGCATAAGCACCGGCGTTCACCCACGGCTCTTGAGCACGGCTTGCATGCAGAGCTTCCACGGCGTGAATGGATTGGTCTGACCGCGCGCGGTTCAATAACGCGATTGTCTCGTCACGCTTGGACACGGTGATGACAGGGCCGATGTCGGTAGCTTGATCTAGCGGGTCGCCCCACACCAGCCGTTCGGCCGCCGCTTTCAGTTCTTTCAAAAGGGCAGGGAACTGCGCTCGGGATACGATGACGCGGCGATTGGCCGTGCAGCGCTGCCCTGCGAATCCGAAAGCCCCCCAGGCGATTTGCTTTGACGCCTGCACCAAATCCGTGTCATCCCAAACAATGGCGGCGTTGTTGCCGTTCAACTCGGCTTGCAGCGGGACCATGCGGCGCGCGCAAATTTCCTGCATCGAATAGCCCGCGGTGAGTGATCCGGTGAGCGTGACGGCATCGACGTTGTCGCTGGACGCTAGTGCGTGGGCTGTTGTGTGGTCGCCCGAAACCAGGCGAACTGCATCGGCAGGGACGCCGGCTTGGTGCAGCAATTTTAGGACATTTTCCGAAATGTGAGTGGCCGCCGGTGCGGGCTTCCAAACTACGGTGTTTCCATAAGCCAGAGCCGGCGCGATTTTCCCCACCGGAATCGCTACTGGATTGTTCCAAGGAGAAATGAGAGCCACGACACCCAAGGGTTGATAGCGAACCATGGTGTCTCCCTCGCGTGTCGAAAGTGCAAATTCGCGGGCGCGACGGATCACGTCACGGACATTCGCGGCGCCCCGGCGAACTTCTTCCAGGCCGTGCGTGATCGGTTTCCCGATCTCAATCGCCATTTGGTGCGCGAGTTCGGGCGCTGCCGCATCCAGCGCATTTGCGACTCGGTCCAGAATTTCCCATCGCGAATCCGGCGAGGTCGGTCGCCATTGCTGCCAACCTTCCTGAGCCGCGGCAGCTTCCGATGCTATTTCTTGCGCGCCTGCGAGCGGGACCTCGAATAGTATCTGTTCGATGCAGCGCGGCGATCGGTGTGAAAGAGTCGGTTGGCCGGCGAAAGCGCCTGCCCCACGTGCTTCGAGCCATCGGCGGGTGGAAGCCGCATGAATCGGATCGTTGCTCGCAACGGCGTCTTCGGCAATGCATACCTGATAGCCTCGCTCCAGGCATTCCATCGCGGCCACGCGAACGCAGGTGTGCAGATGCATTCCAGCCAGGATTACCGTATCGCATCCCAAGCGTTTCAGAGCGGCGTCCAGCTCGCCATCGGCGAATGCGTTGAATCCAGATTTGTGGACCACCGTTTCGTCGCTCCGCGGCTGCAACGGCTCGGGCGTGGCGTGTCCACTTGTTCCGGCCACGCATTGCCAACGATTTTCCTTGCGCCAGTGCGGCAGACGCCGATCATCCTCGCGATGCACGGTGGTCCAAATGTGTATCACTGGAATCTCCGACCGGCGGCACTCAGCCAGAAGCAAGGCAGCGTGCGCGATCAAGGCGTCCGCGGTCGGCTGAAGATCGGGCGTGGCCAGATAGTCGTTCTGAAGATCAACCAGCAGCAGCGCAGGTTTCATGAGAAGACTTGACTTCCGACGCTCGGAGAATCTGTTGCACAAATCGCTCGGTTATGGCTTTAGTGCCCAGGATTTCGCAGCCGGGCTCAGCCAAATCGGCGGTCCGAAATCCCTGGCGCCAGACTTCCGCAAGCGATGCCTCTATGATCTCCGCTGCCTGATGCAACCCGAGACTCTCGCGCAGCAGCATGGTCAGCGATAGAATCTGGCCAGCCGGATTTGCGGCATCAGTCCCGGCGATATCGTGCGCGCTGCCATGATTCGTTTGGAAAACACCGTGACCTTCGGAGTTGAAGTTGCCGGAGAAAGTGACTCCGCGGGAGGAAACCAATACTCCTGCGATGTCGGCAAGAATGTCACCAAAGAGATTCGGTGCGACGATTACGTCGAATCGCGCCGCGTTCTGAATTAATTCGTAGGCAACCAGGTCCACGTTCATGAATGCTGCTTCGACGCCGTGTTTTCGAGCAGCCGCCGTGCCTATCTCACGCCACAGCGCGCTCATGCCGGGGATGCCGCCGTCCTTGATGATGACGTGTAAACTGCCACGCCTGTCAGCGGAGGCGCGCGCGGCCACTTCCACTATGCGTTGGATTTCCCACTCGCTGTAGCTGAAAGAGTGCTCGGCCACTTTACCCCGTCCGGTGATTCGCTCGTTCCCTTCGCCCTGGTAGACTCCGCCAATGTTATCCCGGATCAGCAGAATGTCGACTTCCTGCAAATATTGCGGAACCATTCTCCCGGCGCCCGCCAGCTCCGGCCATGGCTTGATGGGAACGAACTTCGAAAACAAATCGAATCGCCGGCGGAGATCATAGACGTACCGACCGCCGCCCGGTCCGCTGAGGATTGCTCCCCCCAGGCGAAAAACTTCAGAGCAGAACTCCACTACTTCTTCAGGAAGCCATTGGCCAAAGTGCGTTAAAGCATCTTCGCCGATCAGCGAGCCGCGCCGTACTTCGAAGTTGATACCGGTGACATGTCCGATCGCAGCCAGCACCTGCAATGCGGAGCCGATGACCTCGTGTCCGATGCCGGTCCCTTCCAGAACGCCGATCAAAGGCCGGGGGTTCGGTGAGGGAGCAGCCATCCCGCCTAAATAGGCGATGAGTCTGGCGGGATCGCGCGGTTTACCGTTGATCATGATAGAGGTTCCTCATCCGGCGGCCACTTTCGCCAAGGCCCGCCGGGGCAGCAACTCAGCAAGATGATCGGCGAGTTGTGCCGTGTTCTCCGGCGCCAATAATAAAGTGTTGTGATCTCCTCTCACGTGACAGACAGACAGGCCTGCTCGCGCAAAATCACTCCAACCCAGGCGCGGATCGCTCAGAACTTCGGTGCTCACCGGCTGATCGGCTGCAATGAAATGAATGATGGGCGCGGGAAATTCCCGAGGCGTGTATTCCCACATCGCCATTCCATTTAATGTTTTTTCTTCCCGCCCCGTTACCAAAACATCCGACCCGATCGCAGTCAAGACGCGGCTCGCGCTGCCCTTGCGGCGGCGCGCAAATATGCGCCCTAGCGTGTAGACATGCTGGCGCATCGCCGTGAGCGTCGTCGCGATCTTGCCCGGCCGCAGCGCTAACGCCAACTCGCGCGCCTTGGTGACGTAGCGTCGCCACTGCTTGTGAACCTTAGGATAGCCAGGCGTGGCGGCGTCGAAAAGCACCAAACAGTCGACTTGCTGGCCCTGCGACATTAATTGAAGGGCTGCTTCGAACGCCACTACTCCCCCGTAACAATGGCCGCCCAAGATATACGGGCCCTCCGGGCACTGGCTCCGGATGGCTTCCACCGAAGAGCTTGCGAGATCTTCCACCGAGAGAAGACGTTTGTCGCGGATGGGGTCGGCGTGGCAAACCACAAAAAACGGCTGCTCGGCATCCAGGCTTTTTGAGAAGTGCCGCAAGTAATATGGATCTTGCGCGCTGGCTGGAAAACAGAAAAACGGCACGCGCGATCCGGTGGTGCGGAGCGCGAGGATCCGATTGGGCGCGGCGTCTGGTTGCTGGTCTGTCGCGCCGCACTCAACAACAATTCGGGCCAGCGTTTGGATGGTCGGGGTATCGAAGAAATCGATCCTGGCCAGCAGCTCGGTGCTCGCGCGGAGCACTCGCTGCGCTTCGGTTAGCATGACTGCGGCAGCTAAAGAATCACCTCCTAGAGCGAAGAAGTCGTCGAAGACCTCGATCTGTTCGACACCCAGAATTCGACGCCAGATGTCGATAAGTACGCTCTCGACGGGTTCAAGCACGCGGGCTGCTGACGTGCGGCGCAACGGGCTCCGCAATTGTTCAGCGAGCACTCCTCGCTTTGGTTTCCCGGTGGAAGTGCGCGGAATGGAGTCAATCAGCACAATCCGGCGGGGTACCTTGAACGGGGCGAGGTGGGCGGCTGCGAACTGGCGAAGCTCAGATTCCGACGCGGAGGCTCCCGGCCGCAGCACCACTGCCGCGGCAACATCCTCCCCGAGCGTTGCGTGTGGAATAGCGCAGGCTGCGGCATCGGCCACCGCCGGATGCCCGATTAAAACTGCTTCCACGTCTTGCGGGGCGACTTTCTTGCCGCCCCGGTTGATCATTTCCTTGAGCCGGCCGGTAATGAACAGGAAACCTTCCCGGTCCAGGCGGCCGGTATCGCCTGTGCGAAACCAGCCACTGCGGAAGGCAGATTGATTGGCTTCCGGGTTATCGATGTAGCCGGACGCGACGGAGGGTCCGCGCACAACAATCTCGCCTTCACATTCGGGAGCCAGAATGTTCCCGGATGGATCTGTAATCGCGAGCTCCAGCCCGCTGGAACGGCCCACCGATCCGAGCTTACGATGGTCGCATGTATTGCGAGCCACTCCGCCGGTCTCAGTCAGGCCATAACCGTTGAGCACCGGAACACCGGTGGCTTCCTCCAGCAGAGTGAGAAGCTGTGGCTCCGATGCCGCGGTGGCGCTGCGAATGAAGCGCAGAGGAACATCGCGAAAAACCTCGGGCTGCTGACGCGCCACTCGGAGGATGGCGCGGTTCAGAGGAGGGCTCGAAGTAAACCAGGTAGGGCGCAATTCCGTGAGCCAGGCCGGAAAGCTGGCTGGATCAAACCCGGGAGTGCAGACGACGCTGCCGCCGCACGCGAGTTGCGCCAGCACTGTGGCCAGACCGTGTAGATGAAACAACGGCATGAGGCCCAATAGCCGGTCCGCTGCGGTCAACTGGAGCGCTCGCGAGTCGTGCATCGTCATCGCTTGGAGGTTCCACCACGTCAGAGGAACGAGCTTTGGCGAATCGGTGGTGGCGGAGGTGAAGAGCAGCAGCGCGGCATCGGTCTCGCGACCCGGAGCGATAGCCGATTCGCCTGTATCCCGCAACTCGAAAACGCCTGCGGGCTGGTCCGGTGGCACGTGGATTGTCAGAACCCGCATGCCTAGGGATCGTGCCGCGCGAGCCGCCGGTCCTGGTGAATCATCGGGGACGATCAGCGTTCGGGCTCGCAGACGGCTAAGGCAGAAACGGAACTCGCTCTCAGTCAGGGCCGGGTCCAGCGGCGCGCAAGCCCCGTTGCTTGCCAACGCCAGAAAAGCGGTGATCAACTCCGGGCCGCTCGGAAAAACCAGGGCCGTGACCTCTCCGGGCCCGATGCCCAGGCTCGCGAGCGCGTTTCGTGAGGTTTGGACATGACCCCAAAGTTGGCGATAGGTCAGAGGAGAGCGGCCGGGAGCCAACAAAGCAGTCGCGTCCGGTGTCTCGGAAGCTCGGCGGTCGAGAGCCAGAACGTCGTCCAGGCGCGTATTGCAGGTTGACACTTGCAACATTTTATCGTCCGATTGTATCGCAGTTGCCGGTCCGCGGCCAGAGGCCATCTATAGGCCCATCTTTCACTTACGGACGAATTTTTCTGCATCCCGAAGAGGTCCTGTGCGCGTATCCTATTGTGAGGGATCAGTGATCGGAAGTTTGGCCCAGGAGGTCGGCATTCCCCAAGCCGTTGCGGAAGCGGATCGAAGTCGCGCGTTTGAGGCCGCAGTCCATGAGCATCAATCCATGGTTTTCAGCGTGGCTTACCATTTCCTCCAGGACCATGCGGTGGCTGAGGAATTGGCCCAGGAAGTTTTTCTGGAACTGTATAAGCATTGGGACGAGATCGAATCCAGGGAGCACCGCATCCACTGGCTTCGCAAGGTGGCCAGCCGCCGCTGCATCGATCAGTCACGCCGGCGGAAGTTACGCAATCACGTGAGTCTGGAGGAGGCGCCTGAGCCGTTCACCTGGATGCCGGCTGCGGACCCGGTGTTGAAGCGTTACATCGAGCAGTTGCTGGGGAAATTGGCCGAAACTCCGAGGCTCGTGGTGATCATGCGCTACCAGGAGGGGTTGGAGCCGGCCGAGATCGCGGATGTGCTGGATATGCCGGTGGCGACAGTAAAGAGCCATCTGCAAAGATCGCTGGCGTTGTTACGCCGCAAATTGTCGTTCGCGAAGCGGGAGGGAGAATTATGACGGATTTCGAAGATCAACTTCGGCGAGCATTGGAGCGAAAAGATCCATCGGCGGATTTTGCGGCGCGTGTAGTGGCTCGCGCTACTCAGCCGAAGAGGCCTCTAGCATGGGTGAGTTGGCGGTCGTGGGCCGCGGCCGGAATTGCAGCGTCGCTATGTCTGGGAGCGTTAGGGCTGGAGGTGGAACATCGCCGCAAGATCGAGCAACAGGGCCAGGCGGCGCGTGCCCAACTGATCCAGGCCATGCACATTACCTCCGCCAAGCTGCAGCGAATTCATAAGAGAGTGCAGGGCTCGCTGTGATCAATCGCCGCCTCATTTTTCTGTTCGCCCTGGCGCCGGCCGTGGTTTGCGGACAGTCGGTGAAATTGGACAGCTTGGACAAGCTGGCCGATAAGGCCTCGGAAGTGGTGACCGTCGACCTGAGTGGAAGCTTGCTGCGAATGGGCAGCCGCCTTCTTTCGAGCGACGATCCGGATCAGGCGCAGATCAAGAAACTGGTAGCCAGCTTGAAGGGCGTCTATGTCCGGAACTTCGAGTTCGACAAGGTGGGGGAATACCAGGCATCCGATCTGGAGCCGATCCGCAGCCAGTTGCGCGACCCGAAATGGAAAAAGATCGTGCAAGTGCGGGGGCGCGATAACGCCGAGGTCCTGCTGCGCCAGGAGAACGAGGATGTAATTAGCGGGCTGGCAGTGATTGTCGCCGAAGCGAAGGAGCTGACGGTAGTTTACATCGACGGGCCAATCGATATGGATGGCTTGAGCAAGCTGGGCGGCACTTTCGGAATCCCGAAAGATATCGGGAGCAAAGTGGAAAAAGAGAAAGATAAGGACAAAGACAAGGAGAAGAAGGCGAAATGATCATCGTACCTTTGTGGTTCCTGCTTGCGGCCGTACCGCCCACCACTGCTGAAGGTATTATGTTACGCGTAGCATTGAACCAGGATCGCGATCAGGAGATGCGCACGGCTTTCGTGTATCACCAGAATGTGATGGTGCGGTTGCATCGACCCAACGGGAAGTTCGCCCGGGAAGAATATGCTGAGTACACCGTCACTCCGACGCCCAAGGGCATAACGCGCGAGCAAACGCTCTTCCGCGGAAAGTACGCGGCCCATGGTAAGGAGATCGAGTTCGACGAATCCGGATTTGAGCATAAGGGCATCGATATCGATGCGGCTTTCGCGAAGGGTCTGTTGGAGGACTTCGGCAACGATAAGGGATCGCGCGACGGAGTGGACCACGATTGTTTTCCTCTGACATCCAAGGAGCAGCCGAAATATAAGTTCACGCTGGAAGGAACCGAAGACTATCGCGGCACTCAGGTTTACCGGATTACGTTCCAGCCGAAGAAGAAACCCAGCCTTTACGACGATGATGACAATGGACAGTGGGCCGGTGAGGTGTTGGTGGATCGCAACGAGTTCCAGCCGGTTCTGGTTACTTCGAGGCTGGCGTTCAATATTCCTGGATGGGTGAAAGTAATTTTCGGAACCAATGTGCAGCAACTCGGGTTCAAGGTCACCTACAAGAAATTCGACGAAGGGTTGTGGTTTCCTGTGACCTACGGCGGCGAGTTCAAGCTGAAGGCGGTTTTCTTTTATTCGCGGCGAATCGCGATGTCGATGCAGAATTCAGGATTCCAGAGGGCGGTTGTTAACAGTAAGGTCAACTTCGATACGTTACCTTTGTTGCTCAGTTCTTTCGTTCCGTAGTTCAGACAAGCCGGAGGCTTGTCCTACGTAGGGCAAGTCTCCGACTTGCCTTCGGGACCGGTCAGCTTCGTTGATGCTTCCACCGCGGGGGCCGGCGCCCGCTCAATGCGGACCCGCGCGATGCGGTTGTGATCCATTTCGGTGATAGTGAATTTTCGGCCGCCGTATTCCAATACTTCGCCCGGTTTCGGAATGTAGCCCAGTTGAAACAGCAGGAATCCGGCCAGCGTTTCAAATCCCGCGTCGCCGGGTAATTCCAATCCGTATTGCGTGTCCAAGTCGCGAATGGTGGTGGCGCCTTCCACCTCAATGAGTGGGGCTTCGGCGGAGGGCTTGGGCCGTTTGACGTCGTGCTCGTCACCGATCTCACCGAGAATCTGTTCGAGTGCGTCTTCCAGCGTTACCAGTCCGACGATGGTACCGAACTCATCTACCACCATGGCCATGTGTTTATGCGTGTTGCGGAACTCGTCGATCAGATCGTTCAGCGGCTTGGTCTCCGGAACCACTAGCGGCTTGCGCAGCACGCGCGAGAGATGAAACGGGCGCAGGACATGTTTCCTTTCGGCAGCCACCCTCCGCTCTTCGGCGATGCGCAGCATGTCCTTGTAATGGACATAGCCGATGATGTGCTCGGGATGACCCTGGTAAACCGGCAGGCGCGAATACTGGTTCTCGCGCATGCGGCGCAACACCTGATCCAGACTGGCATCCACTGAGACCGATACGATGTCGTTGCGCGGCACCATGATCTCGCGCACGTAGTAATTCTGCAGCTCCAGCAGCGCTTGAATGGCGTCCTCCTCGAAGCGATGCAGATGCCCCTCGCGCCGGCTGGAGCTAACGATGAACTTCAGCTCCTCCGCGGAGTGGCCGCCTCCGGTGTGGCTGCCGCGGAGGCCGATCCAATGGGACAGGACGGCGGCTGATCGCTCGGCGACGATAATAAACGGCGTTGCCACACGATCGAAGATCAAGAGCACGGGAGCCACCAGAACAGCCAGCCGGTCGGCTTTTTCGATGGCCAGATTCTTCGGCACCACTTCTCCGAATACCACATGCGCATAACTGATCAGCAGGAACGCGGTGCCGAAACTTGCCGCGTGCAGCACGGGGCTGAAGCGCGGCGTCAGAAACGGCTCTAGCATCGAAAGAAAGAGGTGATAGACGGTGCCTTCACCGGCCCACCCTAATCCAAGGCTGGCCAGCGTCACGCCCACTTGGGTGACCGAAAGGAGCCGCGCAGGATTTGCAAGCAAATTGAGTGCGGCTTGCGCCCCGACTTGTCCTTCCGCTGCCATGGCGCGCAGCCGGCTCTTGCGCACGGAGACCAGCGCGACTTCAGCGGCGGCGAAGAAACCGTTCAGAGCCAACACTGCGATGAGGATGATGAAACGATAGGGCATCAGCCGTGGAGCAAGTCTCCGACTTGCTTGACAAGCCGGAGGCTTGTCCTACGAAGAGCGGAAAGCGGGCGGCGGAGAGAATTCAGAAGGCCTGGGTACGGTAGAATCTTCCAAGTGCCCCATGGAAGAGTCCTGAAGTACATTAACTTGAGCATAGCGGTTTTGCTGGTGCTCGGTTTATTGGCTCTGTATTGGATCGCTTATCGCCCGTTGGCGCAGACATCGGGGCAGATTTTGGCGCCCGTTTCCGCACGTGCCATCGTGGTCCGGGACGCACTGGGCGTTCCTCACATCTCCGCGGCAAATTGGGAAGATGCGATTTTTTTGCAAGGGTATGTCACCGCGCAGGACCGCTTGTGGCAGATGGATGCTCTGCGCCGCCTAGCCGCCGGGGAATTATCCGAGCTGATTGGGCCGCGCACTTTGGAACTGGACCGCGAAGCCCGGCGCCTAAGGATGCGTCGCATCGCCGAAGAACAATCCCGAACGCTGCCTGAAGCGGATCGCGCGGTGTTGGCCGCATACGCGCGCGGCGTGAATTATTTCATCGAAACGCATCGCGGCCGGCTTCCGCTCGAATTCACGCTGCTCCGTTACGATCCGCGGCCATGGCATGTGGTGGACAGCATCCTGTGCGGGCTTCAAATGCATCGGAATCTGACCACCACGTGGAAAGAAGAATTGCAGAAACAGGCCATGCTGGCGGGTGGCGACGCGGCCAAGGTCAACTTTTTGTTCCCAACTTGGGCGGGCACGGAGTTCCAACCGGGTTCGAACGCCTGGGCCATCTCCGGCAAGCACACCGCCAGCGGCAAACCGATTCTGGCGAACGATCCGCATCTGGAATTTTCGCTGCCGTCCACGTGGTATCAGGTGCACCTTCAGGCTCCCGATCTAAATGTGACTGGCGTTTCGCTGCCTGGCGTACCAGCCGTTATCATCGGTCACAACGAGCGAATCGCGTGGGGAGTGACTAATCTTGGCTTCGATGTTCAGGATCTCTACATGGAGAGGTTCGATCCCCGCAGCGGCCAATATGTTTTTCATGGACAAATAGAGCGCGCTCGTCTGGAGACTGAGCGCATCCCGGTGAAGGGCGCCAAGCCCGAAGAGTTCCAGCAATGGGTGACGAGGCATGGACCCGTCACAGTGGCCGAGCAGGGGCGTTTCCTCGCTCTGCGTTGGTCGGCCGCTGAGCCCGGGTCGTTCCAGTTCCCGTTTCTGGATGTGAATCGCGCGCGCAATTGGCAGGAGTTCACTGCCGCCATCGCCCGATTCGCTGGGCCGGGCCAGAATTTTGTGTATGCCGACGTGGATGGCAACATCGGCTACCACGCCACCGGCAAGCTGCCCATCCGGAAGAATTACGACGGCGACGTTCCGGTAGATGGAAGTTCCGGAGACTACGAGTGGGAAGGCTTCATCCCGTTCGATCAATTGCCGGCCTTCTACAATCCTCCGCAAGGCTGGATCATCACTGCCAATCAGAATCCGTTTCCCAAAGATTATCCGTATCGCGTGCACGGCGATTTCGCTTCGCCTTTTCGGTCACTTGAAATACGAAGCCTGCTGACTGCTCATGAAAGCTGGAAGCCTGGCGAGATGCTGGGCGTAGAGAAGGATGTGTACTCCGCTTTCTCACATTTTCTTGCGCGCCAGATTGTGGCCGCTTACGATCGGCGCAAACCGGGCGGGGAAGAGTTGAAAAGCTGCGTGGCGCTGCTTCGATCCTGGAACGGGCAGATGGAGAAACAGACGCCGGCGCCGCTTCTGATCACGCTGGTATATCAGCAATTGCGAAAGATGGTGGCCGAGCGAGCAGCGCCGGGCAAGGCCGATCTATACAGCCCGCAGATGGCGCCGGCCGTGGTGGAGAAGATCCTGGAGGGTGATGCGCGCGGCTGGTTTCAGGATAAGAATGAAGCGCTGATTCGCGCACTCTCCGGCGCTTTTGAAGAAGGCCGGAAGGCGCAAGGCGGCAACGTGAATCGGTGGGACTATGGGAAGTCGAATGAGCTGACCATCAAGCATCCGGTGGGAGGCGAGTTGCCATTGCTGGGCGCCTATTTCAACGTGGGGCCGATCGAAATGAGCGGCTCATCCACTACCATCAAACAGACCACGATCCGTTTGGGACCATCCATGCGATTCGTGGCGGATCTGGCGGATTGGGAGCATTCGCTCAACAACATCACCATCGGTGAGTCAGGACAATTTCTTTCGTGGCATTACAAAGACCAGTGGGACGCTTACTACGCCGGCCGGAGTTTTCAGATGCAATTCGGCAAAGTGGAAGCTAAGGAAACGCTGGTAATTGAGCCGAAAATTCGTGAATAAGTATACTCTCACCGCATTTCAAGCTATAATCTAGTCCACGCCTGTGAGTTGTGTCCCCTCGCCTGTTGCGGACATCTAACCCGTAAAATTTAGGAGGAGTGAGAATGAACCGAACGCTAATTGTGTGCGTTATTGCAACTGCGACATCGGCATGGGCCGACGCTGTTATTTACTCAACCGTTCCGGCGCCGTTGCCGCCGAACAGTCCAAGCCTGGGGTACGAAGCAACATCCACGCAGGAATTCGGTGACCTTATACAGTTTGACGGCACCAGCCGAAATCTGACCGACGTCTCAGTCGTAATGTCGAACTGGGCTTATGAGTCTGAATGGGAAAAACTCGGAACGTCAACCGGTTTCAGTCTTCCGCTTACGCTGAACTTATATAACGTCGGAGCCGGGGACACAGTGGGCTCTGTGATTGCGACCCAAACAATAAGCGCATTCATCCCTTGGCGGCCGGAACCAACTCCCGGCACCTGCGCCCCAGGCAGTAACAATGATTACTTGGGAAGCGATGGTAAATGCTATACGGGGTCTAATTCGACCGTGACTTTTGATTTTAGTGGGACGACAGTTCCAGACAGCATCATTTACGGCTTGGCTTACAACACCACTGACCACGGCTATAACCCGACTGGGGTTCCTGGACCATACGAGAGCCTGAACTTTGCGCTGTCAGAAGTCCCGCCAACGGTCGGCAGCAATCCGTTGCCGGATACAGCCTATTGGAATACCAGCTATGCCGGGTTCTACACGGACGGTGGCACAGCCGGCGTCGACATTTTTCGTCAGGATACAGGTTGGGCGCCCGATTCGGGGATTATTCAGTTTGACGCGACTTCAACTGTCCCGGAACCCAAGTACACGGCGTTGGCCGGAGGCATAATTTTTCTCAGTTTGCTGATACGGCGGATGAAATTGCAAGGCGCGTAGACCGGTCACTGCATTTTTGCTTGCCAAACAGCCAGCGCCAACAGCGGGAAATAGTGCCGGTACAGGTGGAAGTTTAAATAGAATACGTTCGGAAAACCGGTGCCGGTACACAGTTGCTCGTCCCAGTCTCCAGCGGAGTTCTGATGATCGAGCAGCCACTCGATCCCCCGTTCGACCGCAGGCGACCCGTTGTCTCCCGCAGCGTCAAGCCCTAGCAACCCCCAAGCCGTTTGCGACGGCGTGCTGGTCTCGGCGACGAAGCCGTGCTTATCGTAGCTGGCGCAGCTTTCGCCCCAGCCTCCGTCCTGGTTCTGGATCGAACGCAGCCAATGAACGGCTTTCTCGATAGCTGAGTGCGCTGCCGGCGTTGAGCTTGCGTGCAATCCTCGTAACGCCAGGAACGTTCCGTACACATGATTCACGCCCCAGCGTCCGTACCAGCTTCCATCTTCTTTCTGATGCGCGATCAGATAGCTGACGGCGCGCGAGATGGCCGGATCGTTGTAAGTCATCCCCCGCCGGCACAGCGCTTCCATCACCCGGCCTGTTATGTCCGGGCAGGTTGGATCGAGCATGGCATTGTGATCGGCGAACGGAACTTTGTTGAGCACCTGCCAGTTGTTGTCGACATCGAAGGCGGCCCAACCTCCATCAGACGACTGCATGCCGAGCAGCCACTGGATGGCTCGCCGCTCGACCCGTGCCTGGCGCTCCGGATCGGATGCCGTGGCATGTTCCAGAGCGAGCAGCACCATGGCCGTGTCGTCAATATCGGGATAAAACTCGTTAGCGAATTCGAAAGCCCATCCGCCTGGCTGCAGAGCCGGCCGCTTTACACACCAATCGCCTTTGCGCCGGATTTCCTTGTCGAGCAGCCAATCGGCGGCGCGCCGCGCGGACTCGGGTTCCGTTGCGCCCAGCTCACCGAGAGCGAACAATGCAATAGCCGTGTCCCAAATCGGCGAAACTGCTGGTTGAAACTCCAAACGGTCTTCGGTCTCGAGGATGAGCGCTTCGAATTGCTGAACTGCTTCCAGGAAATCCGGATGATCGCGCTCATACCCCAGGGCGTCCATGGCCATGATCGAATACATGATGGAAGGATAAATGGCGCCCAGCCCTCCGGAGAAATGCGTGCGCTCGATCATCCATTTCTCGGCTTCGCGAATCGCTTTAGCGCGAATGTCCTTGACACCGCGCCGCTCCCATAACTTGATCACGCGATCGGCTTGATTGAATAAAACCGACAGCAGATTCTTTTTCGGTAGCCGCAGCTTCACTCCGGGCGCGTAAAGTTCATCCAGTGTGAGACCGGGCGGTGCGGGACGTCGAACACCGCTGGCCTGAACGATGGAGAGAGGAACGATGATCGCGCGCGTCCAGGAAGACATTTCGTAAAGCAGATTTCCAGGAATGGCGACCAGCTCCGGCGGCACGCTGGGCGCGTATTGCCGGGGGAAAAGTCCAAAGAGGCTCAAGTTGATCTTGGTATAACTATTGGCTTCTTGCAGGCCGCCCAGGGCGAGGACACGGTCGCAGGCGCGCAGCAGGGCGGCGTGCTCGCGATCGAATCCGCCCAGCCGCAACGCAACGTAGGCTCGCGCGGTGGCATTCAGCTCTGACGGCCCGCCCGCGTAGATGTTCCATCCACCATCCGGCAATTGCCGATCCAGGACCGTGGCCAACGCTCTGTCGATTCGGGCGCGCGACGGCGGGTTCCATCCGCGATCGTCGGCCGGGTACAACCAAAGATTCAGCAAAACGAAATCGGATTCGAGCGTTGTGTCGGCGGTTAGATCGCCGCGCCAGAAGCCAGCCGAATCCTGCAAGCGCGTCAATGCTGCGGCGGATGATTGAGCCGCTTCGGCGGCCCGTTTCGCCATATTGCGAAGTTCCGCGCGCGCGGAAACCTGGAGAATGGCGGGTCGTGGTGGTGGCGCCGGTTCAAAAAAAGCGGGCTGTTCTCGCATATCTGTTCGCTCCGTCAAATTGATAATCTGATCCACAATGGAAGCGCGTTTCTGCGGGGAGAGAGTAATGAGTCCGAGCTGCTCGCAAAAGGCTAGGCCCTCGGCGGCGAGATGAGCGATGGTGGCAGGCTCGGCATTCCGTTCGATAATTCGTTGGCGAGCCTGATACTGCTCTCGCAAACGATCGAGCAGCGCTGGATTGGTGACCAATCCCGCGATGAGCACCGTCAGAACGTCACGATTCCCGTCCAGCCTGGCCTCGATCAAGGCGCGCGGTCCGCTGGCGGATGCTTGAGCAGTCTCGGCGTCCAGCCGCGAAATCACGCGGTTGACCAGGGCCTCGATCAATTGTTCTTTGCTTGAAAAATGGTAGAGCAGGCCGCCCTTGCTCAAGCCCGCGTCGCGCGCAACACGATCTAGCGTAAGGGCTTGCAGACCCTCGCTGGCGATCAATTGCTGAGCGGTGTCGAGGATGATGGCGCGGGTGTCGGACGTAGCTGGGGTCGAGGCCATGAGTATACCGTCTGGTCGGTATAGTAACAGAAGTTTGCTAAGAAGCTCAAGAGGGAGTATCGTCGAAGCATGGCTGAGGTTAAGAAATTCAGCTTCGAAGAACCGGAAAGTATCCTGAATGGCGAAGACGAAGAAACCTTGTCCGCTATCAACGAAGGAATCCACGATGCTGAGGCTGGTCGCACCGTGCCTGCGGAGGAAGTCCGCAAGCTCATGGCCCAGTGGACTACCGCATCCTCTACACCAAAAGAGCGCTAAGGGACTTGGCCGAGATCATCGGCGTTATTGCAGATGATAACGCCGACACCGCTACTCGCTTTGGAAGTGCTGTACTCGATCATGTGGAGTTGCTTAGTCGTTTTCCTCGTAGAGGCGGTGTCATCCATAGCGGATCGCCCGTGCGCAAGCTGATACACAGTCCGATTCAGGTTTATTATCAAATCCACAACGACAGGCGTCTTGTAGAAGTACTTCATCTCCGGCACGGATCAAGAAAACCACCCACATTCTGATACTCAAGTTAAGCAGAAGGGAGTCAATCTAGACCTCCACGGAACACCTGACTATAGAGCCAGCGGACTATGAATGAGGCCGTCAAGATGATGAGAAAGGCCGTGCCGAAATCCGCGACCAAAGGAATCCACCACCAGTGGCGAAGCGTCTGAAACGGAGGCGTGAAGCATGCGGCAAGTCCGGCTAGGCCGCCGAGGCACGGAATAAGCGACCCTTCTTTTTCGGCGAAAGTACCAGCCCATCGCGATAGCCAGATTGCCGAAGGCCGCGAACAGGAAGACGCCCGCCAGTAACCAACCCAAGTGTGCTCACCTGTTAAGAGTGACGCTCCGGGCAGCGATTGGGACGAAGGGGCGATAAAAACCTGAAGTGTCGCTAGGACGATTCGGTTACTGACGTTCGTGCAAGGGAATCTCATAAAGGCAGCGCATGGCGCTACCCCACACATGCCAGAAAGGCGGAAACTCCAGCTACTCGGTCCGGGCTTTGGTGTCGATCAGCTTGCGGATGTTGGCTAGAAATTCATCCACGCTTTGCGATCCTTGATCGCCGTGTTTCCGATTGCGGACTGAAACGGTGCCGTTCTCTGCTTCACGGTCGCCCACCACCAACATGTAGGGAATTTTCTGCAATTGGGCGTCGCGAATCTTGAGATTGACTTTTTCACTGCGCTCGTCCAGGGTGACGCGCAGGCCTTCCACCGCCAGGCGATCCTTCACTTTTTGTGCGTAACCCAGATGCCGGTCCGTGATGGGCAGCACGATGGTTTGCACCGGAGCCAACCACACTGGAAATGCTCCGGCGTAGTGTTCAATCAGAATTCCGAAGAAGCGCTCGATGGATCCGTACAGAGCGCGGTGTACCATCAGCGGCTGATGTTTCTTGCCGTCGTCGGCGATGTATTCCAGATTGAAGCGGCGCGGGAGCGTGAAATCGAACTGGATGGTGGAGAGCTGCCACAATCTGCCGATAGCGTCCACCAGCTTCATATCGATTTTGGGGCCGTAGAAGGCCGCCTCATCGGGAATCAGTTTGATTTTGACATTGAGCCGGTCAGCCGCGCGCTTCAAAGCGTTCTCGGCGAGCTGCCACTGATCGGGTGCGCCGTCATATTTTCCACTGGCGCCGCCATCCCAGGTGGAAAGCTCAGCTTCGTAGTCGTCAAATCCAAATGTTGCAAGCACGTCGATGGCGAACTGCAGGCAGTTCACAATTTCGTCTTCGATTTGCTCGGGCGTGCAGAAAATGTGCGCGTCATCCTGGGTGAATCCGCGGACACGCAACAACCCGTGCAACACTCCCGACCGTTCATAGCGGTAAACGGTGCCGAGCTCGCCGAGACGCACCGGCAGGTCACGATAACTCCGCAGTTTGTCCGCGTAGATCAGGATATGACCGGGGCAGTTCATGGGCTTGAGCTGGTATTCGGCATCATCCAGCTCCATGGGCTTGAACATGTTCTCGCTGTAAAAATTGGCGTGCCCGGAGGTCTTCCACAGCTCGCGGCGCATTACGTGCGGCGTATAAACCAGCGAATAGCCGCGCGCCAGATACTGGTCGCGCATCCAATCCTCAATGATCTTGCGGATCGCGCCGCCCTTGGGATGGAAGAAAATCAGACCCGGGCCAGCCAGTTCCTGGATGCTGAAGAGGTCGAGCTCCTGGCCGAGCTTCCGATGGTCGCGCTTCTTGGCCTCTTCCAGGCGCGCCAGATGCGCGTCTTGATCTTTCTTGCTGAAAAAAGCGGTTCCGTAGATGCGCTGCAGTTTCGGATTGTGCTCGTCGCCTTTCCAGTAAGCGCCGGCGACGGAAAGCAATTTGAACGACTTGATCCGAGAGGTGGAAGGCACGTGCGGGCCGCGGCAAAAATCGATGAACTGCGGGCCCAGCGTGTATTCGGAGAAGATATCGTCGGCTTTTTCGGAGATGAGCTCTTTCTTCATCCAGTCATCTGCGTATTTTTGAAGACCAACTTGCTTCGGCGTCAACTGTCGCTCGAAGGGCAGGTCTTTGGCTTGCAGTTCCCACATGCGTGCTTCGATTTTTTCCAAGTCCTCGGGAGTGAATGGGGTTTCGCGCTGGAAATCGTAGTAGAAACCGGTGTCGGTGGGCGGACCGATGCCGAGCTTGGTCTCCGGAAACAGTTCGAGCACGGCGGCCGCCAAGAGGTGCGCCGTGGAGTGCCGGTAGACATTGAGTGCCTCAGGATTTCTGGACGTGAGGATCTCGAGCTTCGCGTCGCCTTCGAGCGGGCGTGTGAGATCCCACATTTCGCCGTTCACGCGCGCCACCACCGCGTCATCGGCAAGGCGCTGGCCAATGGACTTGGCGATATCCAGGGGACGGCTCCCGGCCGGAGCGGGCTTCTGGCTGCCATCGGGCAGGGTTATTGTAATGCTGTCGCTCATTAAATTTCAGGGTAACAGTTCTCGTTTCTGGTTTCTCGTTACTGGCCCGCTACCCAGGGCTAAGAATGATACGATTGTGCCATTGGCCTCAACCACTGATGGGCTACGGTCGAAACCATAATCAGTTGGAGTACGAGGATCGTTCCCGCCATAACCTCCGGATTGGAGAATTTGTCTTGGGATGTTCAGGCACGCATCGAAGAGGGTTTCTCTATCGGTATTGTGATCATGGCGGCTATTTCGCTCTCATTCGTCTTGCTAGGGATTAGAGTGTTCCGTAACGGATTCCCAAGGAACACGAAGGCATAAAGCTTGGGTGAGATTTCGTGAAAGTAGAGTCGTCGTACGCTATTCTGAGAAAGAACGGCAATGACGAAAGCATACGAACGCTGGATACGTTCCTGGGAAGACCGATTGTGCAACCGCGCCACCAATCGCGTGGTTCGTCATTTCGAATGGGGACTCGACTGGACGCGGCATTGGCCCAGCGCCCAACGGCATCCCAAGAACGGGGAGAGGCCCGAGGATTACCTCTTCAAGCTGAATCAGGCCGCGCTGCTGGATAGCGATGAATTCTTCGGCTACGAACGCCCACGCGACTTCCGGCTGGACGACGGCATGTTACGTTTTCACTCACCGGTGGCGTCGCCGTATCCGGAGAACAACGTGGTCCACGCCAAGTGGTTTCCGGCGCAAGATCGCAAGAGGGCCGTGGTGGTGCTGCCGCATTGGAATTGCCCCGCCGACGCGCACTACGGGCTTTGTCGCGGACTTCAGCGGCTGGGTATTTCCAGTCTTCGGCTCAGCCTGCCGTACCACGACTATCGAATGCCTCCCGAGCTACAGCGCGCCGATTACGCCATGTCCGCCAACGTGTGCCGCACTATTGACGCCACGCGCCAGGCGGTGATCGATGTCCGCTGCTGCTTTGACTGGCTGGAGGAACAGGGCTTCGAACGCCTGGGCATCGTTGGCACCAGCCTGGGATCCTCCTACGCATGTCTTGCGAGCGCCCATGATCCGCGCATTGCGGTGAACGTTTTCAATCATTGCTCAACGTATGTTGCCGATGTGGTCTGGACCGGGCTTTCCACGCAACACGTGCGGAAGAGCCTGGAAGAACATCTGGACCTGGATCGGCTGCGCGAAGCTTGGAGGGCCATCAGCCCGATCAGCTATTTGGAAAAATTCGCGTCGCGGAAACACAAGTCGTTGTTCATCTACGCGGCTTACGATTCCACCTTTCTGCCGCAATTGTCCAAGGACATCGTCACCAGAGTGCGTGAGCTGGGAGTGGATCACAAGGTAGTGGTTCTGCCGTGCGGCCACTACACGCTGGGCGAGACGCCATTCAAGTTTATCGACGGGTTTCATATCTGCAAGTTCCTCATGAGGAACTTGTAGATATTCAGTTCTCCGGTTCCTCGGTTCTTCGGTTCTTCAGTTCGGTTAATTCGGTTGCACGGTTGCGCATGAGCGGTCGTGACAGCGAACCGAGGAACCGAAGAACCGAGGAACCGAAGAACCGAAGAACCTCTCAACTGAGGAACTTATCCTTGGCGTAACAGATCGGGTCAAGTTTGCACTCCACGCAGCGTGGTTTTCTTGCGATGCATAGGGCACGGCCGTGGAAGATTAGCTGGAGCGGGAAGGCGATCCATTTCTCCTTGGGGATGATCTTCATCAGATCCTGCTCGATCTTGACTGGATTGGTTTGTTTGGTTAGATCCAGCCGCCGCGAAAGGCGCTGGACATGCGTGTCCACTACTACGCCCGCCGGGATTCCGTAGTAACCACCCAGCACCACGTTCGCTGTTTTCCGGGCCGCGCCGGGGACCGTGAGCAACTCTTCCATGGTCTTGGGAACTTGACCACCGAAATCCGCGAGAATCTTGCGCGCGGCGCCGATCAGAGATTTCGACTTGTTGTTGAAGAATCCCGTGGAGCGGATGTCTTTCCCCAGCTCCGCCTGATTTGCGTTGGCAAAATCGGTGATGGTTGGGTATTTAGCGAAAAGGCCCGGCGTCACTTCATTGACGCGTTTGTCGGTGCATTGCGCCGATAGGATGGTGGCTACCAAAAGCTCCCACGCGTTGCGATGGAGGAGCGGGACTTTCGGGTTGGGATACATCTCATCCAGCAGCTTGATGATCTTGGCCAGTCGAGCTGAACGTTCGGCCGCCGTCTTGGGGCGGGGAACCAGCTTGGGCGGCGTGGCCTTTTTTGCAACACTGGTATTATCTCTTCTCGCCAAAATCTCCTGCTATGCCTCGCCGCTATCATCGCATTTGGCGGATGCCTGTGGGGCTCGTTTCATTTCGACGATTATTCGCTGCTGGCGGGCGAACTCTGGCGGCCGCTCGAGATACGGCCTCTCACTTACCTGACGTTCTGGATCAACCACTGGTTGGGTGACGGAAATCCGGCGGGCTATCACGCGGTCAACCTGGCTCTGCATCTCGCCGCGATCCTGCTTCTGTGGGACGCGCTGGGCCGGCTCCTTCCGCTCAACGCGAGACTCATCGCCACCGCGATCTTCGCCGTGCATCCGTTTCAGGCTGAACCGGTGAACTACATTTTTGCGCGGAGCACACTGCTGGCGACGGTTCTTTGTCTCGCCGCGCTTCGAAGCTGGACACGAGGGCGTGGCTGGTGGGCCGTGGCATGCTTTGGCTCCGCGTTGCTCGCCAAGGAAGAATGTGTCGCGTTTCCCGTGTTCCTGCTGCTGCTCTCGTTGCCGCTCTCCCGCAAATCGAAAGAGCTGTGGCCGATCACTGCCATGTTCGCGCTTTCGTTCGCGGCCGGACTTCGCGTGCTGCTTGCGGCGAAAACCACTCCAGGTTCAGGCGCCGGTGCGCAGGCCGCAGTTAGCTGGCAAACGTATTTGCTGACGGAAGGCCGGGTGATTCTGCGCTACTTCCGTATGTTGGTGCTTCCGTGGGGATTCACGGTGGATCCCGATATTCCGGTTCCTCCCCTGTGGTTGGGTGCACTGGCTTGGATCGCGGTGCTCGGCTTGGCCTGGCTCGCATGGCGCTTACGGAATCGATCGCGAGCCGGAGTCTGGTTCATTGGCGGGTTGGTCCTGTTGCTTCCCAGCTCGTCCATCTTTCCGGCCAACGATCTGGCAGCGGATTATCGAATGTACCTGCCGATGATCGGATTCGCGGCCTCGATCGGTGTGTTGCTGGAGCGCGCGCGGCCGGTTTATCTTGCTGCTGCAATGTTCGCGCTTGTATTCTTCAGTTTTGTTCGAACGGCTGCGTGGCAAACGGAGGAATCTCTGTGGGCCGATGCCGTTCAAAAGTCGCCGGCGAAAGTGCGGCCGAGAATCCAGCTCGCGCGGGCGGTTGAACCCAATCGCGCTCTCGAAATTTTGGAGCAAGCGCAGCGCATGGCGCCGGATGATCCGCAGATTCCTTCTGAAGAAGGGAGGGTCTACCTAAGCCTGGGAAACCCTGGGCAGGCGCTAGTGGAGTTCGGCCGGACGCTGGCTCTGACTCCTCGGAGCGCGGATGCGTTCAACAACCGTGGAGCGGCCTTGCTTGGCCTCAATCAAAGAGACGCGGCCATGCAGGATTTCGAACGCGCGCTGGCTCTGGACCCCTGCCAGTTCAACGCGCGGTTGAATTTGCGGCATCTTGGAGTTTTCGTCCCAACGCCAGCGCGGTGCAAGCTGACCGCAGAGCAAAAGTCAGCGCTGGAAGGCACCGGTCGCTAACGCTCGCGGCTCGGTAGGGAGCCGGTGATCAATTCTGCGTCCCCACTTGAACGTCAGTGCGCAGATACTCCCAATCCGGAATCGCCGAGGAGCGCAACTGGGAATCCAGGTCTGTGCGAATCTCTTTGGACTGATGCGGCCCCAAAGACGGTACCACGGCCGAAACGGTGAACAGCGGCGCGGCGCCGGCCGGGTCGGTGGATGATCTGACCGCTATGCGGATCGTCATGTCCGAAATCTGACTGGCGGAGTGATTGACCACAATATATTGCACCTGCGACCTGTGATTGAGATCGGCCACTACTCTGAGACCCGTGACCTCCACGAACCTGGCGAACGGGTGCTGTTCGAACGCAGGGGTGGCCGGAGCGCTGGCTACCACTTGGTTGGGCGTCGGAGCAACCGCTGCCTTTGCCTCGCGCTTGGTCACCAAATATTGCATCATAACTGCCACAACCAGGAACAAACTAGTGGCAATCACCAGACTTGTGATCCAGCCCGGCAGTCCGATCCCTTTTCTTGAGCGATCGTGCTCGGCGTGAGGCGCTTCGAGGAAGTTGCGCAACTCTGGTGGCAGGCATGGCCCGGCAAGCGGTAATTTTTGTGGAGGCGCGGTGGCCGAATCGCACTTCCGATCGGACGTTTTGCGGGCCGGGAGCACCGGGCGCGGTGTTTTCACCCATTGCAAGTCCGGCGGCGCGGGCGCAGCAAGAATGTCGCTCGGAGCAGGCAGCAGCGCAAGCTTCGGGCGGGCTTGAAATGTGACGACGATCGCATGGATTTTCGATTCATCCGCATCCAACCCCAACTTGATCTCATCAAGGACGGCCTCGGCTTGAAGTTGGAATGCTTCGGACAGCGCCTCAGATTGGTCCGCGAATCCGGCCGCAGCACAGAACGGTTCGGGTACGATTGCCAGCTTGGGAAATTGCAGGTTCGCTGCTCGGAACGGTCCTGATTCCGAGACTCGAGGCGCGGCCGCGGCGAGCGGTGATAGCACGGCAGCGAGTGTTCCAGCGCGGATGCGCGGCGCGGTTTTCATCGAGGGCGCCGCAGTGGGCGAGCGCCTCACCATTTTTGGGGCTGGCGCTGGGAACAGTGCCGGCTCTGCCACGGGTGGCGCGGTTCGCGTGGGTGGTTGCGCGGTGGCCAGCTTCGCAGGTTCAATGCGGGGTGCATTTCTCGATGGAGGATTCGGTGGAATGGCCAGCTCCACCAATTTGATAGCAGGTGCAGAAAGCCCTACGGGTTCCGTCTTCGGCAGCGGCGCCACAGCGGGCGCTTCGGGAGTTGGCAAGTTCTGAGATTCAACTGGGGCAGCGGTTTTGGCAAGGGATCTGGCCGCGATCCGAAGCTCAGCGATTTGGGCCACCCGCGCCAGGAACGGGTTGGGCTTAGCTGCCGTCGGCGGCTTCGAGGCAGGCGGCGGCACGGCCACCGGGTTTCTGGACTCGACCAGCGCCGCGCTCATCTCAGGAGGAGCGAGGGGTACGGCCAACTCAACGAATGTGGGGTGTGCGGGAAGCGCCGCAGGTTCCGTTGGTGGCTCCGCAGTGGGTAGGTTCAAGAGTGCAATGGGCGGAGCTGGAGCAGCCTCGGCCGGAGGAGCCTCAACTGGTGCTGCCTCGACTGGAGCAGCCTTTGCCGATTCCACCAGCGGACGCACCAGAGAATCGATCGTTTCACCTGCCGGAATGGCGGGGTCTTCCTCGGCTATTACAGCAGTCTCCGTGGCCACTGACGAGTGTCCGTTGGTCAAGCCAAAGAGCAGGTACTGCTCCGGCGCGGCAGCGAGCAATGGAACTGCAGGAACGGCCCGAAGCTGCTCCACCATAGACAAGACACCGTTGGTGACGGAAAATCCTCCGTTGGTAACCCCGGCCTGCCCCTGCGTACAGGAGGGGCATTCCCGTACGGCTGGCGAACAGTCGCGCCCGCAATCGGGACAGATCCAGCACAACATATACTAACTGTAGGCGGAAAGTGCTTCTGGATCTGTCGGGGACTCACCCTACCTAACCCTAGGTACGGGCCTTACGTTGCTAAATCACTGCACCTAAAGGGCATCCTGAACCGGAATCTATACTGATAAGTAAGTGCAGTTCTATCACCGATCGCGCACTAGACCTCGACGCCTCGGAGTACTAGCAGGCGGTTTTAATCCGCCCACGGTGGCGCACCTGGCGTTGGCGGCTGCCTCACGCGCTCACGTCGACGAGATCCTTTGCGTGGTGCCCCGCGCTTTTCCTCACAAAGAATACTTCGGAGCCACGCTCGAGGAGCGGATCGAAATGCTGGGATCGCTGGACATGACCATGCCCAGATCGATCGCCATCACCGAGCAGGGATTGTTAATCGATATTGCACGGGAGTGCCAGGCGGAATTCGGGGAGGCGACGCGCCTCTACTTCCTCTGCGGGCGCGATGCCGCCGAACGCGTCCTTACCTGGGATTATGGACGGGCGGGCGTGGTCGAGGAGATGCTGAATCAGTTTGAGCTGCTGGTGGCGTCGCGGAGCGGCGATTTCGTGCCCCCACCTGAATTTGAACGCCGTATACATCCGCTCGCCATGACGCCTGGGCACGACCAGGTTTCGTCCACTGAAGTGCGGGAACGGATCGCCCGAGGCGAACCCTGGGAACACCTGGTGCCTGAGAGCATCGTCGAACGGGTACGCGAGATCTATTCGTGAAGACTGGTGTCGAGAAACGCGCGCAACCTGTGGCTGCGGCTGGGATGACGCAGTTTGCGGAGGGCCTTGGCTTCGATCTGGCGAATGCGCTCGCGAGTGACGGCGAAGTGTTGGCCGACTTCTTCGAGTGTGTGCTCGCTTCCATCCTGCAGCCCGAATCGCATCTTGATGATCTTTTCCTCGCGCGGGCTGAGAGTTTTCAAGACTTCCGCGGTCTGTTCGCGCAAGTTCAGGTTGATAACCGCTTCTGACGGCGAAACCACGCGCCGGTCCACGATGAAATCGCCCAGATGAGATTCTTCTTCCTCGCCCACGGGAGTTTCGAGCGAAATCGGCTCTTGGGCGATACGCAGGACCTTCCGCACCTTGCCCACCGGCAGCTCCATTTTTACCGACAACTCTTCGGTGGTAGGCTCGCGGCCCAGTTCCTGTTGAAGCTGGCGTTGCGTGCGCACCAGTTTGTTGATGGTCTCGATCATGTGCACCGGGATGCGAATGGTGCGCGCCTGATCCGCGATGGCGCGCGTGATAGCCTGCCGCACCCACCAGGTGGCGTAAGTGGAAAATTTGTAGCCGCGCCGGTAATCGAATTTGTCCACCGCTTTCATCAGTCCGATGTTGCCTTCCTGGATCAGGTCCAGGAATTGCAGCCCGCGATTGGTGTAGCGCTTAGCTATGGAGACCACCAAACGCAGGTTCGCCTCGATCAACTGCTTCTTGGCGGACTCGGCTTCCTGCTCGCCGCGCTCGACAATCTGGAGCGTGCGCCGAAGCTCGGTGGAACTTGCTCCGCATTCTTCTTCGAGCTGTTGGATGCGCTGGCTCGACTGCCGGAGTTCTTTGCGCAGATCGCGCGTAGGCCCGCTGCCATGCGCGGGCTCTTCGAGCTTACGCTGTATCCGGGCGATCTCGCGCTCGAGCGGCTTTAGTTCATCCACGGCGCGGCGCAGCCGGCCGGCCAAGCTGCGGCGGACGCCGATGCTGAAGGCGATGTCGCGAATGATGCGCGAAATCTCAACCATGTTCCGCGCCAAGGCGTAGCGGAGGCTGCGGTGCTGCTTCGGCTTCATCTGCCGCGAGACGGCTTGCAGCTTCTGCCGGTGCTGCTGCGTCTTCTTGTAATACTTTTCAATCTCGTCGATCTTGGCCACCAGATCGTCATGCTGGACGGTGAAGTCCTCATCGGTGATCACGAATTCCGGCAGAACCAAAATGTCCTTGACGGAATTGACGCCGTGCCGCAGGTCATCTCCCAACTGGATGATTTCGCGGATAACCAGAGGAGAACGCGAGAGCGCTTTGCGGACCGCCCATTGGCCGCGCTCGTTGCGTTTGGCAAGCTCGATCTCGCCTTCGCGCGTGAGGAGGGGGACTGTACCCATTTCGCGCAGGTACATGCGAACCGGGTCATTCGTTTTGTCACCGGCGTCCTGGGCCAGCTCCAGATCGGCTAAATCGTCTGGTTCTTCTTTTTTCTCGAAGTCGAGCTTGGGCTCTTCCAGGATCTCGACGCCAGCGCTGTCAAGGTCGGAGAGTAGATCTTCGAACTCGCGGCCGGAGGAGGGAAAATCCTCGGCCAGCAGCTCATTCACTTCGTCGTAGAGAACGAAACCTTTTTCCTTGCCCACTTCCATGAGTTGCTTCAGCCGCCCGTACTTTTCATCGGTAGCCACTGGTACCCCATTAACCCAGCGATTCGTAGCCCTGATTCCATTTAGTGTACAACATCGCTTGAACGCTCTTAGGCCAGGTGAATCTCATAATTGATGTGACTGCTCACGGCGAGACCGGCGATCGAGTTCCTGAGCCAGCCGCATGACTTCGTCGAGATTGCCATCTCGCTCGGCGGTTTTGATCCGGGCGCGCAACGCAGCCACTTCGGATTTCGGGTCTTGCGCTTTGAGGCTGCGTAGACAGGCCAACGCCTGCTCGGTAGCCTTCTCCTCCTCAAGCACTTCATCGGCAAAAACTACCGACGACAATAGGTCCCGGTCGGCGTCGGAAAGCCGCCCTTCCAAGTCCGAGAGACGAAACTCGGTACTGTCCGTATGGAGCCCAAATAAAGCCCTAAACACGTTTTTGGTAACGAAACGATCTACTACTATCATCTCGCTTAATGGAGGGATAACGGCGTCGCGCGCCGCTTGACTGACCAGCAGGGAATTGAGCAACAGACGCTCGTAGGGAGGGACCTGAGGCGAGTGACTCACCTGGCGCCGCTCTTCAGAACCCTTAGCGAAATAGTCGCGGACCAGCTTCTCATCCACGCCCAAATAGTCGGCTACATCGTTGGCCACTGCGAAGCGTTCCAGGCGGTCCGAGATGCGTTGGATGGAGGGCGCCACGAATTTGAATCCTTCCAGGCGCCCTTCCACGTTACGCATGTCGAATTTCTTCCGGGCGCGGTCGGCCAGCCAATGGAAGTACGCGGGAGCTTTCTCCAGCCGGTTCCTGTAGGCCTCGGCGCCAACTTCTTTCACGTATTCATCCGGGTCCAGATCGCCTTCGAGTTCGAGGACACGCACGTGCATACCCTCGTCCAACAGCATTTGGATGGATTTTTCCGCCGCATTGGCGCCTGCGGTGTCAGGGTCGAAATTCACAACAATCCGGTCGGAGTGACGCTTGAGCACCCGCACTTGGGTATTGGTGAGAGCAGTGCCACAGCTCGCCACCACGTTGTGCACGCCGGCTGAATAGACGCCGATGACGTCCATGTATCCTTCGACCAGGATCGAACAGGCGGACTTGTGTACCGCATCCTTAGCGCGGTGGAGATTGTACAGAACGTAGCTTTTCCGGTAAAGCGACGTTTCGGGTGAATTCAAGTACTTCGGATCATCGCCGGATTTCATGGCGCGGCCACCGAAGCCAATCACTTTACCGGATTCATTGTGAATCGGAAACATCAATCTACCGCGAAACCGGTCGAAGAATCCGCTGCCATCCTGCCGCTTCAGCACCAACCCGGATGCTTCCAAGGTCTCGGCAGCGAAACGTCCCTCGAAGCGCCGTGTTAGCTGTTGACCCGATGCTTCTGAAACACCCAGTCCGAATTCTTCTATCTGCTCCGGTGTGACGCTGCGGCTGGCCAGGTAGTTTCGCGCTTCAGTACCAGCCGGACCTTTGAGATTGGCGTGAAAAGTGCTCGCGGCGATCTCGTGCATCTCAAACAGAGCTCCGCGCAGCTTGGAATCCGGATCCGAATACTCCCGCTTCGGCATTGCGATGCCGTTGGTTTCAGCCAGTAGCTTGAGCGCTTCAAAGAAGCTGATGCGCTCCAGCTCCATGACGAAATTGAGCACATCGCCACCCACGCCGCAGCCGAAGCATTTGTAGCGCTGCATGGTGGCGTTCACGTTGAACGAGGGCGTCTTCTCGGAGTGGAATGGACACAGGCCCAGGTACCGGCCGGTGCTACCCATGCGTTTCAGTTTCACGCCGTAGCCCTGGATGGTCTTGACGATGTCGACCGAAGACTTAAGCTGCTCGACGAAATCCATGGCTCGCTACCGCTCGCGTTTCTGGTTGCTGGTTCCTGGTTTCTGGTTCAGGCGGGGGAGTCAATCTTATGTTGACACAATATCGATCGGCGCGGGCGAGCGAACCAGAAACCAGAAACCAGAAACGTGTTCTTATCTTTTCCAAACCGCCGCGTGCAACTTCGCCGGCAGTTGCGCGTTCTTGAGATCCAGATCGTCGCCCTTCACTGGAATAACCACTTCAAGCGGGTTTGGCGATGACGGGAAGTCTTGCGTGAACGATATCCGGATGGTTGGGGATGGGTTCAGCGTTACGGAAAGCGTTCGTGTAACGTCGGCGAACGATCGCAGAAGCCGGGCCTGTTGGCGATCGTCGGAGGTCAGCAAAATTTCGTGCATCACGCGGGAATCGGAGGCGTACGTTAACACGCCGATGACATTCGGCTGCTTCAGGCGCGCATCTTTGGTGTCGTCCGGCGGCACTTCCAGCCCAACGTAGCGCGTGGTTACGGTTTCCCTTGAAATGGAGAAGCTCTCGAGCGGCACGTATGTATCAAACAGATGTTGGCCGTTGCCGAGTTTGTACACGGACCACCATTCCACTTCTTCCAGGCCGCGCGACACCACAAAAAGCGCGTTGTCCTTGGTGTTAGCTTCGTTTCCCTCAACGTTCAGGGTGTATAAGGATCTCTGGCGCAGATCGTCACCCAGGCGCCAGGCTTCGAGCGAGACATTGGCCTCCATCCCAATGTCGCCCAGAACCTCCTTGGAGCGGTTGATTTTGCGCAGCAGCAGGCGATCGGCCGGGGCGCGTCCGGGAACATTGGTTACAACTTCGTAGGATACGTTGCGGATCTCGATGGTGCCGAAACCGTCGGCGGTAGGTGTGTAGTCGATGGTTGACGAAGCTTGCGCATGAAGCAACTTCGCGGGTTGCGCGAACAGTGCGGAAGAAGCCATCAGAAGCCAGAACAGTCGCGTCATTTCGAAATCTCCCCTTCCCCGTAGGACAAGTCTCCGACTTGTCCGGACAAGCCGGAGGCTTGTCCTACTAAGTGCAGCACACTCGGAATTCGTGCGGGATCGGCGAGCCGCAAATAGAAATAACCGATCCCGGCCAGGCCCAGCATGAGATCCGGAGTTTCGTTCGCCTCTGGCAGCCCGCACGGCCACGGCACCCGCCGCCGCTCGAAGCGCTCCAAGCCTTCCTGCGCGATCGCTTCCGCCGAGCGCAGCCAGCTTTCTTCTTCTAGTACTTGAGACGCAGAAATCAGCACATCCGCGTTGCCGGCCCGTCCATGGCAGAGCGAGAAATTGGCCAAAGCCGCCGAGTGCCGCTCCACCGTTTGGAGTGCGACTTGAGCTTCGGCGAGCAAATCCGAGTGGCCTAATATCTGCCACGCACGCAGACGGCATAGTCCGATCCCGGCGGCTCCGTGGCACCAGAAGACTGGATAGCTGGCCTGCTCACCGCGAAAGTCCGGCCAATTCTGTTCCGCCGGGTTGAAGCAATTTCGCTCGTATCGAAAAGCCTCAAGCGCGGCTTCTCGAAACCGATGTTCTCCGGTCACTCGGTGAAGCTCGATCAATGCCCAGGCGATTCCTGAAGCGCCGTGCGAAAATCCAGTCAGGTTTTGCGAAGCTCGGATGGTCCTCCAACTCCAGCCATCTTCGGTTCGTGAAGCTTCGCGAAGCAAGAGATCGGCATGCCTCACCGCTGCTTCAAGCAACGGCGTGCTTCGAGTTCGTGCATGCAGGTTGAGCAGTACCGCAATCGCGCCCGCGCTGCCGTCGATTAAATCCAGTTGCATCGGGTTCGGCTCGGCTTGGCGAAGCACGATGTCTTCGTCGAACTCCTGCCGGATTTCGGCCGCCGCATAAAAGATTCCTAGTCCACCAGAGTAGAAGCCGCATCCGGAAACCGGCATTCTATCTAGAGCCTGGCGCAGCGCTGCTTCCGCCGTAACCCGAAAGATGCGTTCGCCGGTTACCTCGGCCAGGCGCCACAAAAACAGCCCGATGCCGCTCGTCCCGCTGTACAGCTCAGGCCCCAACGCCCCGTGCGCGACGGCCTCGCCATCCAAAAAATCCGACGTCCAGTTGGTTCTACCCTGGTACCATATCGCATCGCGGCAAAGCCTTGCGCCGATTCTTTCCGCGATCTCGAGGTAAGCCGGATTCATAGCACCGGAAAAGGGAACGGGTAGCGATCCACCGAACCCGGACTGAGCCAAGGCTGATCGAGCGACAGGCTGCGCTGCTCAAATTGCCTTCGCACTTCCGCCATGCGTTCATCCGCCGATTTTCCACGTGCGGCGACCATGGCCGGCGCCAGAAGTTTCGAGCGATTTTCTCCGAAGCTCTCTCCCGGATCTTCGGCGAACGCCAAGCCGTCCGCCAGGCGCTTTGCGAACAGAGGCGTGCCCGGATTGAGCCACGGCGAAAGTTGCGCGTGAATCGCCTCCACCACGAGCGCGGCAATCGGATAGTAGCGGGAGTGCAGATACAACACCGCGGCGTCCCGCCTGGGATAATCCGAGGATCGAGTCTGACATTTGAACCGAAACGGTATTTGAAATCGGTTGAATTGTTGCGTAATCGCTTCCATCAAGCGCGGTGCACCATCTGCTGTGATATTCCAGAAGAAGCGAACGGTCTGTTCGCCTTCCTCGAACTCGCTTACCGTTCCGCCGAAAGCGTAGTAGTAACCTGGCTGCAGCTCCGCGGACCCTGGTGGGACAAAAATGTTCACCATCGCGTCGGTTTTGGGGCCGGAACCGATGCCGCGATACGTCACGTACTCGCCTGGCAGGAATGCGCGCGCCACGGCCCCTTTGCGCGCCAGGATTCGTCCATCGCTGAGCATCTGATCGATCTTCCAGCCTTCGTCCCAACTCGCGCGGGATCGATTGGCGGCTTCGAGCACTGGCGTTAAATCGTCAGAGGGTGTTACCGAACCGCGACCGTCAAGGAGTCGGTGCATTTCCGGGTAATCGACAATCGACACCGTGTAACAGCGGTTATAAAGGACAACTGCGAGTTTCGCGGGATCATCCTGCGCGCCCAGGTCCGCTGCCAGAATTGCTTTCAATTCTTCTTGGATCGTCACGCTATCCCCAAAAGTTGCCCGCGAGCCCGCTCAGGACGGGTCAGAATGTTCAGACTGGCCTGCATCAGCCGGATCGCTTCCGCGGTCATTCGTTCTGCCTTATCCAAATGCTCAAATGCGGTCTGCAGCATCCGTGCCCCAGCAAAGCGGATGGCCCGTTCGGCGATATCTGGCCGCGCGTAGCCAACCAGGGTGGCTCGAAGAGCAGGTTGAATCTCTTCGATCCGGTAGCGCGATGGCCAGAGCACCCAAAAGTTCCAATAGGACTGCAGCAATGTCGCCAAGTCCCACACCGGATCGCCCCAACCGGCAAATTCCCAATCCACTACACGCAGGCGATCGCGCCCGGGAGAAACCAGACAGTTATCGAGCTTCCAATCGCCCTGGATCACCGTCTCCGGCCGCCAGTCCGCGCGCAATTGATCCAGCGCCCGGCCGAACTCCGGATATTTCTTCACCGCCCCAACGAACTCGCGCCGGCCTGGACTTTCATCAGCCAGATCTTCTTCTTTCGTTTCGTGCATGGACAACTGTGCCGGCAACTCGGCCGGGAATAATGAGAGGTGCTCTTCTGCCTGCATCGCGCGGTGGAAGGTTCCCATCGCTTGTCCGGCCAGGCGCGCCAGTTCGGGCGCGAAGCGATCTGGCAGGTCGTACAATTCGGCGTGTTCAGGAAGATACTCAAGAATCAGGACCGCATTCGGAGGATCCCAGGCATGCGATCGGGGAGCCAGTTCCGCAACTGGCGCGAGGCTCGGATTGGTGCGGGCCTGCCAGTACACCGCAGCTTCCCGCTCCAGGCTTGCGCGGCCTTCCGCGTCCCACTTTCTGACCTGTTTCACAAGATACTCGCGCGTTCCGGAAGTCACACGGAAGTTGTGATTCCGGCGGCTCAGACCGCGGACTGCGAACTTTCCCGAAACAACATCCGCCGAATCTGCAAATCGCTTGTCCAACAAATAGTGGAGAACGTTCGCCGCTGTCAGGTACATGTGAAAGCGCGTTAGCGCGAAGATTGTCCATCCATTGCCAGAAGCGATTTCTCTATCTCGCCGAGGGCTTTGGTCATTTCTTCCGGCGTTGCGACATCGAACACTCTCGGACCTAGTGGCTTGAGCGTAGCCTCCAACTGGTCGACCACTTCCTGCGGAGGCCGATTGCGTATGGGACCACCACCTCTACGCGAACCCCAGCCTCGTCCTCCCATCTGTTGGTCGAAGGGAGAGACTCTCGGCACGGGCTCGTGATAGCGAATATAGAAGACACCGCAAGCGGGCAAGGCTTCCGTCGAAACAGGCTCCAGGTTCTCTCCGGACTCGAAGGCCACAGGATTAGTGAGCACCAACAGAACGCAAGGCTGCTTTTCGGAGGCGCGCAGCAGACTGCGTACCCGGGAGACGAAGAATTGAGCGTCGTGATGCCGCTCGGTGAGCGAGTGAACGTCGATAGAAGCCGTACTCGCTTCCTCTAAGGATGCCTTCAGGCGCGGCCAATCCAGGTCGTGCACCTGGTCCTGCTGGAAGGCGGCACGGCGGCGTGCGAGGTCGAGCAACTCGACGTGCTCGGAAAGAGCTGGCGATCCCGTCTGCGAGATTACTTTCAGCGTGGGAAGCAAAGCTGCCAGAGAGCCGCTCTGGGTTCGACGCGATCCTGGCACCGGTACCGAGGGCGCCACGTTGAGAACGACATTGATTCTGGCCGGTGAATGGACAGAGGCGGCCCACTGCAATCGCCCATGAATGCCGGGTAGAAACCAACCGTCGGGCGGTTCCTGGTTGCCGATGAATTCAACTGGCGCCAGATCATGCCACGCGTCCGGAAGGAAATTGTGAGGCGACGCAATGCGAAACTGCGACTGGCTGGCGCTGTGCTCGCCCGTAGCGGTATCGAGCACGCCCACGGCAAGCCGGTAATCTCCCGGCACAAGGAATGCGCGCTGGGTGACCTCCAGGTCGGCGGCTTTGATGTTCTCATCCAGTTTGCTGAGTTGGATGGCAGTGTGGTCCTGATATCTTGTTCCGTCGCGGTCCTTAATCTGGTAAAAAAACACCAGTTCGCCATCGCCGCGACGGCTCTCCAGGCCCCGGCCATCCACTTTCACATCCAGTCGCGCCATGAGCCTCTGGTGAAACGAGAGCTCGCCGTGGGGAACCGCTACCGTCCAGCGGAAGGGTGCCTGGCCGTGTTCGCCGAGCCACTGATCGAATGGGATTCGTTGGAAAGCCGGATCAATCGATTCGCGCGGGCCGGACGCCGCACTTAAAACGGCAGCGCTCAGGCTGACGAAGACCAGTGGGAAACTTCGGCTCACTCCATCACTGTGCCACAACAGACCCAGATGCGGCGTGTAGATCTATAGCGCCGCCTGCCGCGGCAGTGGCTTTCGCCTCCGGCTTCAGAGCTTGAAAGGCGCGAGCTTGGAAGGTGCGGATATAGTCCTGACGCGGAAGTTGGAAGAAGCTCATACCATCGGCCTTGGCTTCCATTAGAGCGCGAGCGTTGTCCCAGCCATCGTGATCGATGCGATAGGAGGCGATTACGGCGCCAGTGCGGTCGGCTCCACGCTTGCAGTGCACAAAGACGGCGCCGGCAGGGTCGTTTTCGAGGATGTCCAATACCCTGGTGATCTCGGCTTTCGTGGGTGGGGTCAGGCCGGTCATCGGAACGTTGATGTACTTCATCCCGGCAGCGGTAACAACTTGTTCTTCTCTTCGAGCCCGTCCATCGGTTTCGCGCAAGTCAATCACGGTCTTCACGCCAACCTTCGCCAAGTATGTAAACCCTTCTTCAGTGGGCTGCGCTCCGCGATATAAATGCGAATCCACTTGGTGGAAGTTATCGATTCCTGGAGCGGAGGAACCGGCGATCGCGGGCCAAGCTAGTGCGAACGTGAGGACACCGTTACAGAGATATGTGAAGTGGGACATTTCTTCCTTTTCGTTCCTTCACCTCATCTGATGCGGCGGTACCTACCGCGGTTCCGGATTCGCACATTATTTTCCATTAGAGGACGCCGCTCTTATCCCGCATGCCCCTCTCGTAGCGGTGTGTTCTCATGCGGTTGGGCGCTGTGTTGCGCGCGGTGTAGGATTCGCCTTCGGAGGGGCTTTTGAACCGAAAGGCGACCGTAACTGAGAAAAATCCCGGATCGGCAGAGTTGGCAGGCGAAAGCGC
>PMOK01000096.1 GCA_003162425.1 Bryobacterales bacterium
ACCAGGGGGTCCGCCCCACAGGTGGTCACAGGCTGCAAAGATTTTCAGGTCTAGTAGTACAACAGCCCACTAGAGATTTACTGGTTGACGTGGACGACTTTGGCGGGCGGGAAGCCATTGAAGGACGTGCTGCTGGCGGCGGAATAGGCGCCTATGTTTTCGGAGTAGAGCAGGTCGCCCATTTCGACGTCGGGAAGCTGCTCGGCTAGGCTGATAGTATCGAGGGCGTCGCAGGTGGGGCCAAAGACCGAGCAGATCTGAGTGGGGCCTTTCTTGAAACTCTTCATGCGGTATTGGGTGTGGTCAAAGATGACGCCGCTGTAGGTGTGATAGACACCGTCATTAATGTAGTAACAGAGCTTGCCGGCGCGGACGGCTTTGCCGATGATCTGGGCGATGGCAGTGGCGGCGGAGGCGACCAGGAAACGGCCAGGCTCAGCAAGGATCTCGATGGGTTGGGGGAACAGCCGGTCCAACTCGGCGTTGATCATTTTGGCGACTCTCCGGAAGGGCGGGACGGTGTCATCGTAATGGGCAGGAAAACCACCGCCGATGTCGAGGAGCTTGAGATCGAAGCCACGCATCTTGGCTTCTGAGAAAACGCCCGCGGCCAGTTGCAACGCTTGGCTGTAGTTTTTTGGGTTAGTGCACTGGCTGCCGACGTGGAAGCTCAGGCCTTCGACCACGAGATTGTTATTGTGAGCGAAGGCGATCAGATCCACAGCCTCGCCGGGAAAGGCGCCGAACTTGCTAGATAGCTCCACGATGGATCCGGTGTTGGGGACGTTTAATCGCAGCACTAGCCCAGAGTGCGGCGCGTAGCGGGCGATCTTGATGACTTCTTCGTGGTTATCGTAGGTGACCAGCGGCTTGTAGGGATCCAGGCGCTGGAGTGTTTCAATGGCTTTGATGGGATTCGCGTAAATGATGCGATCCCAGATGAAATCCTGGCGCTGTTTCGCGGGAAGATGCTTGATTTTTTCGTGAACGTTCAGAAATTCGGCCACGCTGGCGACGTCGAAACTGGCCCCGGCATCGTAGAAGGTCTGCACGATGGCAGGGTCGCTGTTCGCTTTCACCGCATAGTAGACCTGCACACGCGGCAGGTATTTCCGGAATTGCGCGTAATTATTTCGAAGCACTTTATGATCGACGACAACGAGCGGCGTGCCGTGCTTGCGGGCCAGTTGAAGCAGTGTCTTTTGGTGCATGCTGTCAAATGCCGTCACCTTCGGTGATCAGGAAATTCTTGAACTGCCACGGGTCGGAGAGGTCGAGCTGTGGCTTGTTGTAACCGCTAAAGAAGTTGGAGTAGTGCTTGAGCGGAGTCCAATCCGAGGCGACGGAAACGAACCTGCCAAGGTAGGGCTTGCTGATGCCGAGGACATAATCGTGGGGCAAATCGTCGGGCACGCACACTCCGCGGTTGGGATTTTCGACCATCCACATACAGGCGGCGACGACGGAGATGGCCACCTGCATCGTCGTCGCGTTCTGGTGCGGAACTAAGCGGCGCGATTCTTCGATATCGAGATCGGTTCCGCACCACCAGGATTGATACGGGTGCCCCATCACTAGCGCGCCCAGAATGTCGGCTCCGCTGGTGATCTCGTCGGTCATAATGCGGATGCGCGGTTGCAAGCGGTAATCGTAGCCGCGCAGCTCGTGGAGCGAGGCAACGGCCGAGTCGCACGGACAATAAGCGTAGTGGACGGTGGGGCGGTAGATGGCCTTGCCGTCTTCCCAAACGGTGAGCTTCTCAGTGATAGTGAAGGCCTCACCATGGCGCACGATCATGCCGAGGATGTCGTGATTCGGTGGCACCCAGGTGGCAACGAAAGTGTTGATGCCCATGCGCGCGAGGCAGATCTGGCTCTTGGGACCGCTGGGATGCTCGAAGGCGAGCGGGGGCAGCTCGTTTTCGTGAGTGCCCCAGCCCATCTCGGCGGTGGTGGTGCCTTCCTCGCGAAAACCCTCGACGCTCCAGGTGTTGACGAACTCGTTCACCTGTTTGGGCTGGTCCGTGATCTGGGTGTCGCGCTCGCTGCAATGAACGACCTTGACGCCGAGGTGATGGGCCAGATGGTTAAAGTTCTGCGCCTTGGCATGGTGAGCGACCTGTTCCCGCTGAGCGCCGCTGAATTTGTTTTCCGCGAGCGCTCGCTGGGCGATGTCCAGGAGCGCGTGCTTGGTGAAATGGCTGATGAGGCCGGGATTGGCGCCATGTTCGAGGACGGCGGTGGGTCCGGGTTCGCTCCAGGTGGAGATCATGCGCCGCAGATTCATGTGGCGCCAGTAGAGGGTTCGCTCGGTGGGGTGCTTGTTCTCGGATCCAGCGTAGGGATCCCAAAGCTCGACTGAGGTGTTCACATACAGAACACCGCGGTTGTGACACCATTGCACGATTTCGCAACAATCAATATTCCAGGCGAGGTCGATGAGAAGGTCGCCGGCCGAGACGTGCTGTCCGAGCAAGCTACCGAGGTTCTGGGGCGTGACGCGATCCTTGACGAAAGTCATGCCCTGTTCGAGCCAGGGATCGAGAGCGGCGTCGTTGGGATCAAATTCTATGGTGGTGATGCGCTTGGGATCGATATTGAGGTGCTTGACTAAGATGGGCAGCGTGCAACGCGCCACCGCTCCAAAGCCGACGAGCAAGACTCGATTTGGAAATTTGACCATCGTTGTTCCTTCCTGTTGAGGTGACCGGAGCTAAGCAGGCCAGCGACCGGAAGAAGCATGCGACGGCCCCTGACAAACCAAACCGTTCCGCTTCGTCAAACAAAGTGACGAGCGTTAAACCGACTACCAGAGTAACAACTTGTGGTGAAAATTGGATGACTATCGTCAGAATCGGCGCGAGCACCGACTCCCTCACGGTCGCGGTTCGGTAACGCTCTCTAGACATGAGGCATCTTTGAAGAACCGAATCCCAGGCATTCACAAGAGTGTGAACGCGGCACGCAGAAGTGCGTGCGCCACGAGCGCAGGCACCCCGGTTCGTGCTTCCTCTTGCGCTTCGACAAGAGATCGTGTATTCTTCCTGTAGAAGTGAAAGGGAGGCATGTCCACAACGCAACGTATCGAACTTCCGCAAGGCACTTTGGATCTGCTCATTCTGCAAACGCTGGTGCTTGAGCCGCAGCATGGCTGGGCGATATCGGAGCGCGTGCAGCAGATTTCAAGCGATGTGCTGCGCATTCAGCAGGGCTCGCTTTATCCCGCGCTGCACCGGCTGGAGCGGCGGGGATGGATCAAGGCTCACTGGGGGACTTCGGATAACAACCGGCGCGCCAAATATTACGAGCTGACCAAGAGCGGACGGCGACAGCTTGAAGTAGAGAGAGACGCCTGGGTAAAGCTCGCGGCCGCGATGGCTCAGGTGCTTGGAACCGCGTAGGAGATCCGGTATGCTGAGCGATCTGATTTTTCGTCTGCGCTCTCTGATTCGCCGCAAAAGAGTTCACGGATGAAACGGTGTTCGATTGCGCTGGCTGCGCAGTACGATTTCAAGGTGCAGAGAGACGAGCGCACCTTTGCGGAGAATCTTCTACACGTCGCCGCCGTGGATTACGACCTTATAGGCAGGGTTTCGGGATCGAAGATCGGGCCCGACTTCGGCAAGGACATGCATAATCCGTCGCGAGACGTTTACAAGACGAAAGCCGAGGTGGTGAAGCTGATGGAGCAGGCAGTGGCAGATGGGGCTGCGGTGATCGCGCAGCAGGGCGACGCGGGGTTGGACAAAACGACGCAATTTGGGTGGGAGACCGGGAGGCATGTGGTCCACCATTCCTACATCTGGATCACCGCGATCGAGCACAGCACCGAGCATTTCGGCCAGCTGGTGGTGTACTATCGCGCGAACCACATGGCGCCACCGGAATCGCAGCGTTAGGGCGGGCGGTGTGCCACGTGCGATTACTGTTGGAATTTGATGGTGGAATCTACTGTGTAGATTTTCACGCCGGTGGCTAACGGGTGCAGCATTTGGAGGACGATGGCGCTGCCGTCGGTCTTCAGGGAGAAATAGGAATTTCCATCGCGGGCTACCGGGAACTGGCGCGCGCCGAAGGGCGGCATCTGGACTTCGAAGGATTGCGAACAGATGGGCGCGAGTGATTTTCCGGGAACGGAATAGAGGTTGCCCGCCGAATAGCAGAGCGAGACTTTGGCTGCGCGCTCCGAAGTGTTCACCACCGAGATTACGTTGCTCGGGATCTCCGAGACGTCGTCGGAGAACCATGGATTTCGGGTGGGATATGCGACTTCGCGGGCCGTGGTGCGCAACTGGTTGTGGATGGCGCATTCACTGGTACCGGAGACGGCCACCACTGGCCAAAGCCGCTGAGATGGAACCTGCTCCCGGACTTTCACCCAGGCATCGCCGGTTTCCTCCTGGATTTCCAAACGGTGGCTGATGCTTTGGCCTGGATTCAAGTTAAAAACTACGCCGGGGTGGCCAACGAGCGGGACCAGCGCGCCAGTGGCGCGATGCGCTTCGACTTCGACAGTGACTACGCGGTCGCCGAGGTTGTGTAGATCGAGGCTGGACCAGCAGGATGGGCCGTAGGCGAGAGCCGGCAGGACGCTTTCGACGATGCGTCCGGGGTCGGAGGCTGGGGAGGTAGCGGCGAGCAGCAATAGGAGAAGGATACTTCGGGCCATCACTATCTATTCGGCAGATGGGGTGGAAACTTGAGTGTGGTCACACCAGTCCGCTGGCGACCGAATCCCAGGCGTTCACACGAGTGTGAACGCGGCACGCAGGAGTGCGTGCGCTACGGGCGCGTCTTCATGACCTTTGGTGGGCCAGCAGGCCCACGGTAAGCGGCGGTTGGTAAGAGGGGTTGAAATACGCAGAGGGTCAGGGTAGAGAAGGTAATTCGGAGAGCCAGAGGAGGAATTCTGGGACTAATTCCTGGCGTTCCAGGAAATATTGGGCGGAAGTTTCGCGGCATTTGCCGACGCTGACGGTGATGCCTTGGGGGAGGGCCAGGAAGGCGTCTTCATCGGTGGAGTCGTCACCGATATAAATTGGAAGCGCGTTGGGATGGGCGGACGCTTGCTGAATCCAGCGGACGGCCATGCCTTTGTCCCAGTCCACGCTGGGGCGGATTTCCAGAACTTTTCGCCCTTCTGTCACGTGGAAAGGATTGCCATCGAAAATCACAGCGTCGTTGACGATCTGACGGATTTCGGGGAGACTGCCGGCTGGGGCTCTGCGGAAGTGGACGCTGGCGGAAAGGATTTTGTTTTCTACTTCCACGCCGGGGATATCGTGCAGGCGCGCGCGCAGGTGCCGCGACAGCTCACCCAGCGCTTTGAGATGTTCAGCGGCTGTCGGTTCGATGAATTCCACGCCGTTGCCGCTGATTTCGAGTCCGTGATTGCCGGCGTAGATTAAATTTTCGAGATCCACGCGGAGACGGAGATCGGAGAGCGCGCGGCCGCTGATGATGGCGAGCGAAAACCGGGGATCGGACGCGAGCCGGGCAAGAGCCTGGTGAGTTGCGGCCGGCATGCTGGCGAGGCTGGGATCTTCGACGATGGGCGCGAGAGTGCCATCGAAATCCAGGAACAAGAGAATTTCGGGAGCGGCACGGAGCGCAGAAGCAATCTCGGGGAGATGTTCCCAGAGGGGCTCGGTGGATCTTAGGCCGGCTGGCATTTGACTCCTTGCGGTTGTTCGACGCGGATTTCGGAAACCGCTCCGATGAGGTTGGCGGCCCAGCGATAAATGTTGTGCTGCTTCACCACGCGCCGCATGCGACGCATACGCTCCCTGCGCTGGCGTGGGTCCATGTCGAGCGCGTAATGGATAGCTTCGGCAAGTTGCTCGGTGTCGTAGGGATTCACGATGAGTGCATCCAACAATTCGCGGCTCGCGCCGGTGAAGAGGCTGAGAATCAGGGCGCCGCCTTCGTCGTTGCGGCTGGCGACGTATTCCTTGGCCACCAGATTCATTCCATCGTGCAGAGACGTAACCAGGCACAGGTCGGAGACGCGATAGAACGGCTCAATCTCCGCATGGTTGTGGTGGCGCTTGAGGAAGACGATGGGTTTCCAGTGTTTGGATTCAAAGCGGTGGTTGATGCGACCGGCTTCGCCTTCCACTTCGTGGATGAGGTCCTGATAACGGCCGATATGCGTTCGGCTGGGAGCGCCGACCTGGACGAACGTGAAGCGCCCTATATAAGAAGGATAGCGGTCGAGAAAGCGCTCGATGCCGCGGAAGCGCTCGGGAATGCCTTTGGTGTAGTCGAGGCGATCCACGCCAATTCCGAGGTAATCCGCCTGGACTCCCAATTGTTTTTGCAGCCGGTAGCGTTCCTGACGCAGCAATTCGGATTCGCCGGACCCGTTGGCGTGGAATAGCGGATCTTCCTTGAAATCGACGCTGATGGGAAATGGGCGTACCACGGTGTTGTGGCCGCCGCGGTTTACGGCGAAGCGCTCCCATTCGATGCGCGATTCGAGGGTGCGATCGATGGTTTCGAGAAAATTGTTGCAGTGCGATTGAATATGGAAACCGATCAGGTCCGCGCCCAGCAGGCCTTCCAATAATTCGCGCTGCCAGGGGCAGATGCCGAAGGCTTCCGGATTGGGCCAGGGGATGTGCCAGAAAATGGCGACTCGGACATCCGGGCGTTGTTCCTTGATGAGCTTGGGCAGGAGGGCGAAGTGATAATCCTGCACCAGAACGATGGGGTGATCCTGGCCCGCGACTTCGTCGAGCACCGCGCGGGCGAACTTGCGGTTGACTTCCTGATAGGCCTCCCAATCCTCGACGCGGAAAACGGGGCGCGTGTGAGCGATGTGGCAAAGAGGCCAGATGCCTTCGTTGGCAAAACCATAGTAGTACCTTTCTTCTTCTTCGCGAGTGAGCCAAACGCGGCGGAGAGTGTACTGAGGCTCTTCGGGCGGGACGCGTAGGCGATCGTGTTCGTCAACAGTTTCGTGATCGGCGTCGCCGGCGCCCGAGGCGATCCAGGTGCCATCGCAGGCGCGCAGGATGGGCTCCATGGCGGTGACCAAGCCGCTGGCGGGCACGACGGTTTCGATGGAGCTGCCGCGAAACACGTGCTCATAGGGCTCGCGGTTGGAGACCACAAACAAGCGGCTTTCTTCGAGCGCTTCCTGCTGATAGACGCGCAACCGCTCGGCCGTCCAAAGCGAATTGGCGGTTTCGCGGAGACGGGCTTCCTCCACGGCCGAGGCGCGAGCGATTTTGAGGCTATCGGCGAGATGCGTTACTTCAAGGGTGAGCGGTTTGAATACGTCGCTCGAGGGAAGATCGGGATGCGGCGCGGCGCTTCCAGCTCGAAGATCCTGCAGCCATTGCGCCAGGCGTTTGATGGGCCGCTCCATGGTCCAACGGACGATGAGTAACGTGATGGTTGAGATCAACAGCATCTGCACGAGAACGTTTTTAAATGTGTCGCGCCAGATCTTGCTGTTATGCGCATCGATGTAGGAGGCGTCGTGAAAGACGGCCAGCGCCCAGGTTGCGGAGTCGCCGCTATGGATGGGGACTGCATACACGTGCATTTTGGTTTGGTCGACGTTGAAGAACTCGCCCCAACCATTTCCTTGGAACACAGTCTTATTGAGGGCGGGCAAGTGCGAATCCAAACGCGCGGCGAGGTTGGAAGTCATGACAACGGGATGGCCGTCGGGATTGTAGATGGCGACGCCTTCCAAGCGCTCGCGATTGCCGAAGCGTTCGACTAGACGTTGCAGGTTGCCGTGCGCGCCTTTGGCGACGAGTGGCTGGACGGTCTCCTGGAGACTTTCGGCCATGAGCTGGGCGCGTTTCTCGAGTTCATTGCGGCGGGCGCGGCGGTCCGCTTGGACCTGGTAGAGGGCGAAGAGGACGGACACGACGGTAACGGCGAAGATGAGGGAAAGGATCAAGCGGAAGCTGAGGCGCATAGTTGTGACGCTCCTTTCGGTACACGAAAATCCCGTTACGAAAAGTTAATTAGCAAGGGTGGGGCCATATGGAAGATGTTGGGAAGTGAATGAGTTTACACGGCTTGTTGTGGCGCGGCGGTTTGCTTTGTTGCACGCGTTGACGAAATATTTACCGGGGGTGTCGATATAGAAGGTACGGTTTGTTGGCAGGCGAGAGCGCCCAATGTCACTTAGTTTTCCCAAAACTGGGGATCCAGATGCAGTCGTGGGACAGACCCGCTGGTCTGCGCCGGTCCCCCTGGACCCGCTCCTCGCCAGTGAAATCAGATTCATCCAAACCCAGCAAGCCGACGGGGGCGTCGGNNCCACAAATCGTCGCAGGCTGCAATGATTTTCAGGTCTGGGAGGGGGGCTCCGGCGAGTGAGGCCCGGTTGGATGTACACTGGCTGCTGGTCCAGAAAGCAATATGGAAATGCTGGAGCGGGTGTACCTGATCGGAGTTCTCGCGGGATTAACGGCAGTGGCGGCTCCGCTGCCGATTGTATTTGAGCCGCTGGCGGATGGGAGCGGATACTGGTCGCGCGGGGACGGATATAACGTCGTAGTGACCAGGTACGGCGCGGACATTGTGCCGCGCGGGGATGGCGGCGGACTGCACGTGACATTGGAAGGCGGCCATGAACGCGCGCCGCGCGGTCTGGATCCGCTGCCCGGCCACAGCAATTATTTCATCGGCAACGATGCGTCGCGCTGGCGGAGGGAAGTTCCGCACTTTGCCAAGGTGGATTGCGGTGAGGTATATCCCGGCGTTCACCTGATTTATTACGGCAATCAGCAGCGGCTGGAATACGACCTGGTGGTGCGGGCGGGTACCGACCCGGCGCGTATCCGGTTGGCTTATCGAGGAGCGCGGTCGATCGAGATTGATGCTTCCGGGGAACTGGTGGTCCGCACGGCGTTCGGTGAGGTGCATCAAGGCGCGCCGCAGGTTTATCAGCAGATCGGCGGCGTGCGCCAGCGGGTGAGCGGGCGTTACCGGCTGCTGGGGCGGAATCGCATCGGGTTCGAGGTTGCGGCTTATGATCGGAACCGCGAACTGGTGATCGATCCGATGCTGACGCAGGTGTTGGGGTTTGGCGGAACAGCCTTGGATTCCGTCGGCGGAGTGGCTATCGATGCGGCAGGAAACCGGTACCTTGCAATTACGACCAGCTCGCCGGATTTTCCCGGGCCTACGCCACCTCCCAAGGGCGTGACACAGCTTTCATACGCCGGCATTGTTAAGTTGGATCCGACCGGCGCCACCATTCTCTTTGAGACCTACTTCGGAGGCACAATGGTGCTGGCTGGCTTCCAACCAGAGGGAACCGGTGCGACCGCGATCGCACTGGACTCAACGGGGAATGTTTACTTGGGCGGGTATACTGGCGAGTCAGACTTCCCGCTGGTACACCCGATCAATGCCAATCTCTGTAACACTGCCAGTTGCTACGGCGCCGGCTTCGTAGTGAAGCTGGACGCGAGCGGCTCAACAATTTTGTATTCCACTTCAACAGGTGGTTCGGCGAGCGAATTGTATGGTGGTACAGGCGTTACGGCAATCGCAGTGGACGGGGGACAGAACGTTTACGCGCTGGGGTCGACAATCGCTGGCGCCGTGCCCATCACCCCCAATGTGCTGCAGCCGCAAGCGCCGGGTAATTGCATGACCGGGGCTCTTTGCTTGGGTGATATTTTCGTGCTCAAGCTGGCCGCGTCGGGCCAGCTCTTCTACGGCACCTATCTGGCCGGCAACATGCAAGACACTCCTACTGGCATCGCCGTGGATGCCGCCGGCGACGCTTTTATCACGGGTTCCACGCTCTCCGCGGATTTCCCGACGCAGGGGGTGCCTGGTTATCAGCCACAATTGAACGAACAAGGGTGCCCTGACCCACCTACCTGCTTCCATGCTTTCGTCGCCAAACTCAACCCTGAGGCCAGCGGTTTGCTGTACTTCACTTATTTGGAAGGGAACCTGATAGACGGAGCTAACGCAATCGCGATCGATAGTGCCGGCAACGCTTATGTCGCCGGTAACACGATTTCCACCAATTTTCCGGTGACGGTGACAACTTCGCCGCCCGGATTGTTCCTGACGGTGCTAGATCCGACAGGGACGAAATTAGTTTTTTCAACCACCGTGGCTATCACGGGCTATGGTCAGCCCCCGTATCCAACGGCAAATCCGATGGCGGTGCTGATCGAGCGGGCGGGTGGTTTCTACGTGTTAGGTGATCTGGGTGGCGCGCTGGCTGGTGACACGTCCGGCAATCCGGCCCCGAAGTCGCCGAACGATGCTCCTTTCACGCTGCAGTTCGACGCTTCGTTTAATTTGTTGGAGGCGCGCACTTATGGCTCAATTCCCAATTTTTTGAGCGCAGGGGTGGCCACGGATCCGGCGACGGGGAATTTGGTGCTGGCGGGAAACTTCAATGGAACGCTGCCTCCACCAGGCACGCTGACAGGGCCTGGTGGCGCGGGCGATATCGTGCTGCTGACTCTGGTCCCGACGAAGATTTCCGTTGCCCAACCCACGATCAATGCGGTGGTGAATGGCGCCAGTTTTGTTGCTGCTGGAATCGCGCCTGGCGAGATTGCGACGATTTTCGGAACCGATCTGACGTCGAGCTTGGGAATCAACCTGACGTCGGGGTTGCCGCTTCCGAGGGCTTTTCAGAACGTCACGGTGAAGGTGAACGGCTCGGCCGCGCCATTGTTCGCGGTGGACAATGTGAACGGCCAGCAGCAGATTAACTTTCAGGTTCCTTTTGAAGTGTCTGGGACGACCGCCAATGTCGCGATAGTCAACAATATGTCGACTGGCCCAACCGTCGCGGTTCCCGTTTTGGCGGCGCATCCCGGCATCTTCAATTACAGTGCCGGTGGCTTGGTTTTCGCAGCGATTCTGCATGCTAATTTTCAATTGGCGGATACTGCCGATCCGGCGGTTGCGGGTGAGACAGTGCTGATATATTGCACCGGCCTGGGCGCGGTTTCCTCGGCGCCGGCGGATGGTGCGGCGGGCAAAGGACAGGAGACGACGGCGAAGCCGGTGGTGATGATTGGCGGGTCGAATGCGCCGGTCAGCTTCAGCGGTCTGGCGCCGGGGTTCGTGGGGCTATATCAGATCAACGCTCAAGTTCCGGCCGGGCTCAAATCCGGCAATCAACCGGTGGTGATCACGATGGGAAGCACGTCCAGCAACTCGGTGCTGCTGCCGGTGCATTGAGTGAGCTGCTTACTCTACTGTTTGTTCTCGGGTAGCACCAGCGGATGAGCGGCTCGGAAAACGTGCCGTGACCGGCGGTGATGAGATCTTCGAGGCTGAGTTTTTGGAATTCGAATGAAACGGAGCCGTCGGCGGAGACGGTGCCGATCATGTAGCCGTGGACGTCGGTTTGGGCTTTTTGCGCGGGGCCGGCTTCGGAAGGGATGCGGTAGGGGACGGCGCCGGCGGTTCCGACAATCCAGCCGGGAAGCACTTTATTTTTCCAATCGGCAGTTTGGTAAACGTCTTCCATGAAAAAATGCGAATGGCTGGCGAGAATGTAGACGCGCCGGCGATACCGAACGCCTTTCAGACCGCCAGGAACAGCAGCTCCCCGGTCCAGGCGCAGTAGATCATTTCATTCGAAGCCGGCGTCCAGGAGAACAGCGAGTGGCCCACACGCAGTGGGCCGTGCTCCACCATCTGGGAACCGTAGATCATGTGCCAGAAGATGTCGCCATCCTCAATCGGTTGAGCAAACCGTACGACCGACAATTAGCAACAGGAGAACGGCGAATAGTATCGCCACCCAGGAACGTGCGAGTTTGGAACGAAAGGTAGCGTCAACGGATTCTGGAACAGCGGCCGTCATGGCTGTGAGAATCCGAATCGCCTGCGGCGCCACCACAGGATCGCGATCAGGCCGAGTAATAGAAGTGGCGCCAATGAGGGTTCTGGAACGCTGGCGCCCGCTGTTGTGCCGGAAATATCGTAAGTCTGAGTAGTCAGATAAGTGCTGGTGGTGATCGCGTTGCGGTCGGTGGCGTAGAAGATTTCACTGTTGATGTGAACATCGAGCTGTCCGGACAGGATCTGGAACAGGTCTCCGATGTTATCGCCCACGGCGATGTAGTTCGGCCCAAACCTTTCCATGGATGTGATTTCAACGGCTCCCGTCGCGCTTGTTCCAGTAGTGACGTCAGTGAGTTGGGTGCCCAAGAGCTACAAGGAAGGCCAGAGCTATCTGACGCCCATCGTCATGCTGGCCGCATTTCCCGCCGTGGTGGGCGTGCTGCCCGGCCTGGAGCTGACGCCGGCACTGGCGTTGATCCCGATCTTTAATGTGTGCCAGATCATCAAGGAGATCTTCCTGGGCGAATTCTCGCGCGTAGCTTACGCCGTCGCATTCGTCGCGAATCTAGCCTACGCCGCCATCGGCTACTTCGTGGCGACGGGGATTTTCAAAAGTGAAAGCGTTCTATTCCGCGTTTGATTATTTGCGTTTATTCGCGACCTATTACTGATGTACGGCGGTATAAAGCGTCTGGGTGCCAGCCACTCCACCCAACTTGAAGCTCAGCGGCACCAGATCGTTGTTCGGGATCGCGGGAACCACGACGTCGAACTGATACACTCCCACCAAGCCCGGCGATAACCCGAAGTAGGCTAACTGCGCCGGTTTGTCGCCAAACATAACCTCCAACGGCAGCGTGAGCTGGTTGTTTTGCGTGACCAACTGACCGCCCGGAATGTCCGGCGTCACCGGCCCGAATCCGTTGCCGTACATGACAATCGTCTCTCCAGGCTTGGCTGGACGCGAAGGAAGGCCCGCGATCGCCCCGGCCGGAAGAACGTACGTTACATTATCCGAAAGAAAAGCCACCACGTATTGTTTCCCGCCGACCTGGAATGATGCTGGCGCCAGCAGTCCCGGTTCGGTAGCGTTCACCGTGACGTTGAACGGCGCACTGGTTCCAAGCTTGTTCGTCACCGTGATCTGCTGCGGGCCCGTGGGAATGTTGGAGGGCAACTGCACATTCACTTGGCCCGGATTAGCCACGATGTAATTAACGAATGCGTTTTGACCGGCGATGCTAACCTCGACGCCATCGAGCGACGTCGGCGCTTGATTGCCGGTGAAATCGGCCTTAGTCCACCCGCGTGTGTCGGGCGCGAGATTCAATCCGTAGATCTCGATAAAAGACCCCGGCGCGACAGCCGCGAAGCCGCCGAACGAAGTTGCACTCACTACGCTGCCAATGGTCGGGACCACTGGCGGCGGCGCCGCTTGTGGCGCCGGATCCACCAGCAGGATGACGTCATACCTGCTGCTGCTGACCTCTAATCCGCTAGCGGCGAAAATTATCTGTGTACTTGAGCCCATGGCCACCGAGCCATCGGGAGCCGCGGCAGCGGCCGTGTATGCGGCCGAGAAAGCCGCGGGCGCGTAGGTGTTGATCACCTTCTGGAAGAGCGGATCCACTTCGATGTAGACGCCTCCTATTCTGTTTTTCACCAATGGGAAACCTACAAAGTCGTTCGTCGCACCGCCCACAATTCCAATCACGCCCGGGGCGCGAACAAGGATCGCGTTCGCGTTGGCTGCGGTGGTGCCTCCCAGGTACGAGCAGGCCAGCACGGTGCTCGCCGAGTTGTCGAGAGCGGCCACGAACGCATTGCTGCTCGCAATGAACGTGGGGCCGAGCACTCCCGCCGTGACCGGCAAATCCGGGGAACTGGTATTGCCGACAATATAAATGTTGCCTGCATCGTCCAGAGCCAGTCCGTTGATGAAATCGCTCTTTGAACCTCCGAAATAGGTAGAGAAAACGAAGGCCGCGCCGGATGGGTTCAGTTTGGAAACGAAGCCGTTAGCGCAGTTCGTGCACCCATTGCTTCCAAGCCGGGTGGGCTGAACCACGTTGCCCACGATGGGAAAGTCTGAGGGGCCGATCGTGGCCACCTCTCCGGCAGCATATGCATTGCCTTGGCTGTCAACCGCGATTGATGTTGGTATGGCCTCCTGACTTCCGCCGTAAATAGCGACATAGTCGAAAGTACCACCATCCGGACTCAGCTTGGCGACCCACACCGAATTCTGGTAAATTCCCGTTGATCCGCTTACAACTAGTTTCGGACCGAGATGGATTGCGCCGGGAGTGACGGGGAAGTCAGGCGACGTCGCGCTCCCGGTGGCGTATGCTGCGCCAGTTCCATCGATGCTGATAGCAGTCCCCCCGTCGACACCTTCTCCACCCAGAAACGTGCTGTATACCAGCGCGTCGCCTTTGGGATCCAGCTTCAGAATGAATGCGCTGCTGGGTTGAGCTACCCTTTTGTTGCCGTAGTTGGCCTGGGCGGCATGCACCGTAGGGAAGTTGCTCGAAGTGGTGGTTCCCACCACATAGGCACTTCCCGCGCCATCCACCTGAATACCGTATCCCCAGTCGGTTTGGTTTCCTCCGATGATCGCCGAATAATAAACCGTCTGGAGGTCCGCGCTGAGCTTGGTGACGAACACATGGAATGCGGGCTCGCCGGGCGTGCCGAAAAGTTGGGTCTTGGGAAAGTCTTGGGAGGCGGTGTATCCGGTGACGTAAACATAGCCGGCGCTATCTCTCGCGATGGACCCGAAGCGGTCGTCGGTCGAGCCCACCAGGAATTGGAACACGACGGGGTCGATGATGAGCGTGCGGGTGTGATCGTAATCGCCAAGGCCGAAGCGTATGATGTTGCCCTTACCGAGCGTCATCCGGCCCGCAACCTCTCTGCGGCCGGATTCAAGCTCCTGGTAGATGCGCGGGCGAGGTTGGCGGATCTCACCCGACGATGTGTGAAGTACGACTCCTCCGTCCCCGTCGGATTCAATGGACTGCGCGCCCTCGAAACGCACGCCGATCTTCGATGGATCGGCGCCTGGAGCGACTACGAAATCGTACTCGAAGCGGTTGCTCGTGGCGCTCTTGAACACCAAGTCGATACCCTTGTAGACTTGGCGATATTGGACGCGGCCGGATTGTGGAATGCCGGTGTGCCACTTGGCCGCATCGTTGCTCAGGAAGTAGTTGCTGGTGCCGGGCTGTGGATCGAGCGCCTCGATCGCTCTGGCGCGCTGGGAGCCGGCCAGGCGCATGCGCAGCTCGGAGGACGGCAGGCGGAGCACGGCGCCGTCGTCCCGCAGAAGTAAGCTGTAGCCGCTTCCACGGGCGAGGAAACGCACCCCAGGATCAGTTTGACCGCGATTGGCCTCGAAGACCAGAGGTAACTGCATGCCTCGCAAACCGGGATCGGGTTTCGGTGCTGCGGTTGCAATCGCACAGGCCAAGCTCGCGAATAGTGTGCACCGGAAATATCGAAGAGCCATTGGATTCACTCCTTCATGAATAACGTGCTTAGTCCTACATCGTCAGTCGCGATAAGCCCGCGCGAAGAGTCGTGGCACGCGGATCGCCTGGGCCGACTTTCAGCAGCGCGCGCAACAACAGAAGGACCGTATTGTCCTGTCCCTCGAAAGCGTGATGGCGAAATGACGACTCAAAGCAATCCCAGGCGCGCGAGTAGTCGCCCGCGCGCAGCGCCTCGTGACCCGCGCGATAACTGACCATTCGTTCCAGGTCAGCCGAGTCCACCTGGCGGCGTAGCGGCCCCTGCATCTGATCCAGCAGACTCCAGGCGGTGCCGTAGTCACCCACCGCGGTGGCGAAATCGAAGATCCGCGCTCCGTCTCTCCCGTTCCGCAGGTGCCGAAGACTGGCTGCCGCCTCCGCTCGTCCCCTGGACTCATCTTTATGCACGAAGACTGCGGCCGCCGGACCGTAGAACGCAGGCCGCCAATTGGGCATCTTCAGGAAGGAGCGCCAGACACCGTCCTCTTGAAAGTCGACCAGGGCGACATCGCCGGGGTGGCGGTTGAGGAACGCCTGAAACTCTTTGGGATCCTGGGTTCGCGTGAATTGCTTCAGCTCATCGAACCATGCCACGTACGGGAAGCTGCGAGCATCCACCATCACCTTGTAGCGGGGAAACAGTCTCCACATCAGATACCCGCCGGCGTTGTAAGTGTTGTAAATGCGAGGACCATAATTCCCGCGCGCCAGAAACTCCGCTTCGTCCACAGGCTGCGAGTACGCAATGCCGAAGCCCATCCAGGCTCCCGATTCCGGCCTGTGGACAGCCTGCTCAATCGAGCGCCCGCCGAAGAATAGGAAAAGAATAGAGGCGAGCGCTGGGATCAGCCGGGGCCACCGAGCATCGCGGACCAGGTAGAGGAACCCGTATCCGAAGATGGCAGGCAGCAGAAACGTGGAGCGCACATAAAGCAAATAGAGAGGCGTGTATGCCAGGAACAGCAAGGCCACGACAACCCATCCACGGCGTCGCAGCGCGCAGGCCGCAAGGATGCATAAGGTCATCCAGACCAGAAATTCCGGCAAATGGAGATACGCGCCGGCGGCCCCGATGGTGGGTTGGTACGCGTTATTCCAGGCAATGTCGGGACGGTCCGTCAATCCCAGCGGGGAGTGGAGAAGCTGCAGCGGATAACGCAGGCCATAAGGATTCACCGCCGTGGCAAGCCCGCACAGCGCCGATCCGATCGCCATGTGCCATGCTTCCCGCTTGGGCAGAATAAAAAATGCAGCGATCGTGGCAATCAAGATGAGTGGCGCGGCGAGAATGAAGGCGCCGTGGGTGTTGACCCAGACCAGCACGATGCACGGCATGGCGTAGATCCACGGCAGGAGATTTTGTCCCCGCTCCCGCGCGTTCAACAGGTTGAACCAGCAGAAGACCAGCGCGTTCCAAAGTACCAGCGAAAGCATCTCCGGCTTAGGGAGCGTGGCTACAACACTCGCCAGGATGGTGACCAGCAGCACCACCCACGTTTCCGGCCGCGCGAGCAATCCGCGGCGGCGAGCGTAGAGTGCCAGCAGCGCGAGCACGCCCAGAACAGCCGCGTATCGAAGCGCGAATAGTCCGGCGATACCGAACGCCTTCCAGACCGCCAGGAACAGCAGCTCTCCGGTCCAGGCGCAGTAGATCATTTCATTCGAAGCCGGCGTCCAGGAGAACAGCGAGTGGTCCACACGCAGTGAGCCGTGCTCCACCATCTGGGAACCGTAGATCATGTGCCAGAAGATGTCGCCATCCTCAATCGGTTGAGCAAACCGTACGCCGACAATCAGCAACAGGAGAACGGCGAACAGGATCGCCGGCCACCAACGCGCGCGTTTGGAGATTGTGGCGCGAGATGTATTGGCCGCAACGGACTCAGGAACAGCGGCCGTCATGGCTGTGAGAATCCGAATCGCCTGCGGCGCCACCACAGGATCGCGATCAAGCCGAGTAATAGAAGTGGCAGAAACGTGGGCTCCGGAACGCTGGCGCCCGCTGTTGTGCCTAAAATGTCGTAGGTCTGAGTAGTCAGATAAGTGCTGGTAGTAATCGCGTTGCGGTCGGTGGCGTAGAAATTTTCAGTGTTGACGTTGATGTCGAGCTGTCCGGCCAGGATCAGGAACAGGTCTGAGATATTGTCGCCCACGGCGACGTAGTTCGGCCCAAAGCTTTCCAGGGATGAGATTTCGACGGCTCCCGTCGCGCTTGTTCCAGTAGTGACGTCAGTGAGTTGGGTGCCCACCAGTGAGGTGGAATGGGGGCCCAGCACCGGCGCTCCGAAGCTTGCGCCGTCCCCGGTGAGGATCGCATCAGCCGCCGTAACCGCCGCTTGCACGGTGGGGTCGCTGAAGGGCAGGCCGAAGGTTTCTTGAAACACTGGCGGACCGCCGTTCAAGTTGGCGTCAATGGTGGTCTTATATTGATCGACCCGCTCTGCGACCGGCGTATCGACGAACGCACTGGTGAGGTAAGACATTGTCGAATTGGTGACTACAGTAGCGCCACCAGGGTTGGGATCGCTGGTCGCCGATGAGCCCTCGGCGAGTAAAGCGGTAGCAGCGGCGGCGTCCTGTTGAACGAACGAGTTCGGATCGGCCGGCAGAGAAAGGCTCTTGGCGTCGACATAGATCCCATTGGCCCCATTCGGGTTTGTGCTGGTGCTTGAGCCCCAGTACTGACCATTGCCTAGCAGATCTACGACCTGGAAGGTCAGCTGCGCGGGGTTGGAAATCAGGATCGGGCCCGTGTTGTCGGCAGCCATGCACGGCGTCACCAGCGTTGGCGCGCAGGCGTTCGGCTCATTAATCGTGTCGGCGCGACCAAGAGCGGCGAAGGCGAGGACTGTAAGGAGCATTCGTCGAGCCGCAAGCCAGGATAAGCAGAATCGGAATCGCGTCCTCCAACCCACCAGCGCGATCAAGCCGAGTAATAGAAGTGGCAGAAACGTGGGCTCCGGAACGCTGGCGCCCGCTGTTGTGCCTGAAATGTCGTAGGTCTGAGTAGTGAGATAGGTGCTGGTGGTGATCGCGTTGCGGTCGGTGGCGTAGAAATTTTCAGTGTTGACGTTGATGTCGAGCTGTCCGGCCAGGATCAGGAACAGGTCTGAGATATTGTCGCCCACGGCGACGTAGTTCGGCCCAAACGTATCCATAGTTGTGACTTCAGCGGCTCCGGTCGCACTTGTTCCAGTGGTGACGTCAGTGAGTTGGGTGCCCACCAGTGAGGTGGAATGGGGGCCCAGCACCGGTGCTCCGAAGCTTGCGCCGTCCCCGGTGAGGATTGCGTCGGCCGCTGTGACTGCAGCTTGCACGGTGGGATCGCCGAAAGGGAGGCCGAAGGTTTCTTGAAACACTGGCGGACCGCCGTTCAAGTTGGCCTCAATGGTGGTCTTGAACTGATCCACCCGCTCTGCGACCGGCGTGTCAACAAAGGCGCCCGTGAGAAAAGACGTTGTCGAATTCGTGACTACAACAGCGCCGCCGGGATTGGGAGCGATGGGCGCCGAGCCGGAAGCGAGCAGAGCGGTGGTCGCGGCGGCGTCCTGTAAGACGAACGGGTTCGGATTGGCCGGAAGAGAGAGGCCTTTGGCATCGAGGTAGACACCCTGGGCCCCATTTACATCTGCGCTGGTGCTTGAACCCAAGAACTGACCGTTGCTTAGCAGATCCACGACCTGGAAGGTCAGCTGCGCGGGGTTGGAAATCAGGATCGGGCCCGTGTTGTCGGCAGCCATGCACGGTGTGACCAGCGTCGGCGCGCAGGCATTCGGCTCATTGATCGTGTCCGCGCGGCCAAGAGCGGCGAAGGCGAGTAGCGTAAGGACAATTCGCGGCGCCAGAAGCCACGACACTTTAGGGGATACGACCATAGTGATGGGGTCCATAATAGTGATGGGGTTCATAATAGTGATAGGGTTCATACGGATCTGTGCTATGATGCCGGTTAGCCAGGGCCAAAAGAAGTTTTTTACCGTAATTAACCCAGGCTTACTCGTTTTTTTCCAATGGTTTAGGTTCTGTGGCAAATAGTACTAGAGTGCGGCCCGACAGTGCAGAAGTGACCGCCGCACTGGAGCGCATCCTTTCCAGCCCGGCCCTCGCCCGATCATCCCAACTGGCCAGTTTTCTGCGCTTCATTGTCAACAAACGGCTGTCCGGACGGGATGAACCTCCGAAGGAGTACGCACTGGGCCGGCAGGTGTTCGGTCGCCGTCCAGGCTATGATCCGCGCATCGATCCCATTGTCCGCGTCCAGGCCCGACAGCTCCGCTTCAAGCTGAGCGAATACTATGAAACGATCGGGCGGGCGGATCCGATTCGGATTGAGATGCCCAAAGGGTCCTATCTTCCCGAGATCAGTTTTGCCGCCGGAGAATCTGTAGATCCGTCGCCTGTCCCCCCGCCGGCCGCCGATCCCGTCCCTGCAGCTCGGACGTCAAGGAAGCAAGAACTGCGCTGGATCTTTATCGCCGCTCTACTTCTGGCAATAGCAGCGGCGGGGCTCGCGCTGGTGCGGTTCGTTCGCCCCGGCGGGAGCGTCCGGAAGGCGGCCGAGCGTCCCAGTGATCGCGCGGCAAATCTGGCCGCGCAAGACTTGTACCTGAGCGGCAAGTATTACTGGAACCAGCGTACGCCAGAGAGTCTCAACCGGGCTGTGGATTTCTTTACGCAAGCAATTGTCCGGGATCCCGGCTACGCCAAGGCCTATGCCGGACTTGCGGATTGCTACAACCTGTTGCGGGAATACAGCGCTATGCCTGCCAGCGAAGCTTGGCCGCGAGCCATTGCCGCGGCGAAGAAAGCGGTGGAACTCGATGACTCGTCGGCTGAAGCTCACAGCTCATTAGCTTTTGCACTCTTCTACGGTGCGCTCGATACCAGGAATGGCGAACGGGAATTCCGGCGCGCCATCGAGCTGAATCCGGATTATGAGAAGGCGCATCACTGGTATGCAACGTCGCTCATTGTGATGGGCCGTTATCGGGAATCTCTCGCCGAGATTGAGCGGGCCCGCGCCCTGGACCCGACCTCGACCTCCATTTTGGCCGACAAAGGATACATCCTGTACTATCAAGGCCGGCCGGATCAAGCCATCGCGCTCTTAAAGCAGGTCGAGGCGGCCGAGCCGGCATCCCAATCCGCCCACAATTACCTGGGGGTCATTTATCTGGTTCAAGGCGATTCCGCCAACTACCTTCTCGAATTGCGGAAAGCGGCCGAATTATCGAGGAATGCGCAGGCGCTCGCGATCTTGGCGGCGGCCCGGCAAGGCTTCGCGACCGGCGACTCCCATGGCATGCTCGAGAGCATTCTGGAAGTTCAGAAAAGTCTCTTGAAGGACGGGCGCTCGTCCCACTATGAGGTGGCCAGGACATGCACGCTGATGGGAAAACAGCAGGAAGCTCTCGATCAATTGCAGGCCGCTATTGAGAACCGTGAAATGGATATTCTGGCCTTCGCCAATGATCCCGCCTTCGCCAGCCTGCACGGCGAGCCGCGCTTTCAAGAACTGCAGAAAAAGCTGGAGCTTTCGCTTCGAAGTTGATGGCCTGTATGACGGCATTATTCGCCGCGAATTAACGCGAATGCACGCGACTATTTATTAGCGTTTAACTGGATATCCCCTTGACTCAGCCGACCCCAAGTTGGCATTGGACGCACTGTCCAGGCGAGGCAATTCACTGTTTGTTTTCGTGGAAGCACCAGCGGACCAGAGCTTCGGGATAGTTGCCGTGATCGGCGGTGAGGAGATCTTCGAGGCTGAGTTTTTGGAATTCGAATGAAACGGAGCCGTCGGGGGATACGGTGCCGATCATGTAGCCGTAGACGTCGGTTTGGGATTTTTGCGCGGGGCCGGCTTCGGAAGGGATGCGGTAGCGGACGGCGCCGGCGGTTCCGACAATCCAGCCGGGAAGCACTTTGTTTTTCCAATCGGCGGTTTGGTAAACGTCTTCCATGAAGAAGTGCGAATGGCTGGCGAGAATGTAGACGCGCTTGTGGGCTGAGTCCTGGGCGTGCCAGAGCTTCTGATACACTTCGCGGCCGGATTTGTCGCCTTGGGCCCAATCGCCCATGCTATGCGAATGCCCGATGCTGCCGGGCAATGCGGCGTGCATTCCGACCACGATAGCACGGACATCCTGCGATGCTTCATCGCGCTGGATGAGGGAGACGAACCAGTTGAGTTGAGCCGCGTCGAACTGATCTTCACTTGCGTTGTCGAGCGTAATAAAGTCGACGTTGCCTTTGATCCAATGATAATAGGCGTGGAGCTTGCGATCCTGCGGATTGTCTTTTAGCCGCTGGGCGCGGATGGGCGGGCTTTCCAACCAGTCCGCGAACTGGATGAGCCAGGCATCGCGCGTGGAGGGCGGGATGGTCTCATGATTTCCGATGCCGAGGAAAACGGGGAGATCGCCGAAGGGCGCCATCTGACGGGCGATGAAATCCGGCCACGCGGCACTGAGGTAGCTGGCGATGTACATCGACTTGCGGGGCAAGTTCAGCTTGGCGGGCGGGACCATGTCTTCGTCGAAGGTGTAGATGGCGCGGAAGTCGCCGAGGTGCCAGTAGAATTCGGCGCCAGAGTGCAGGACGCCTTGGGCGATGGCGGGCATTACGATGTCGCCGCAGTTTCTGGAATCGCCAGAGACCGCGAATTTCCAGGATGGCGTTGCGGGATCTTGCGCCAGTGCGGATGCGGCAAGCAGCAACAGCGTAAAGGATGTATTTGACACTAGCAATGAGAGTAGCAGGGTAAAGTGTGAAGTAGCGGTTCGGTTTTGTGGTGGGGCGGAATGGTAACGCGCGCAGTTGCGCCGATTGGCAATCGGCGCGCAGGTTACCAACCTGCCCTACATTCTGAGTCTGGTTACGGGAGCGCGGCAGATGCGAAGACGGGAATTCGGACGGGGAGTGGCGGCGTGGGCGGCTGGTGGCGCGCTGATGCGGCGGGCGATGTCCGAGGAAAATTCGAGCGGTGGCATCACAGATGTGGAAGGCGTCAAGGTTGGACATTTCACGGATTCGCGCCGGCCGACCGGGTGCACGGTTCTGATTTTCGAGAAAGGCGCGACGGCGGGTGTGGATGTGCGGGGCTCCGCGCCGGGCACGCGCGAGACCGATCTGCTTAATCCGACCAATACTGTTCAACAGGTGCAGGCGATCCTGCTTTCGGGCGGCAGCGCGTTTGGCCTGGATGCCGCGACGGGGGTGGTCCGGTATTTGGAGGAACACGGGCTGGGTTTCCGCGTGGGTTCGGTGGTGGTGCCGATTGTGCCGGCGGCGGTCCTATATGACTTGAATATTGGCGATCCGAAGATCCGGCCGACAGCGGAGTCGGGATACAAGGCATGCGAGAACGCTTCGTCCGGGAATGTGGCGGAAGGCAATGTGGGTGCGGGTGCGGGAGCGACGGTGGGTAAGATGTTCGGGGGGAAGCAGGCGATGAAATCGGGGCTTGGTACCGCGAGCATCCGGATTGCGAAGACAGGCGTAGTGGTGGCGGCGATCGTCGCGGTCAACGCTGTGGGAGATGTGGTGGATCCAAAAACCGGGCAGATCATTGCGGGGGCGCGAACGCCGGATGGCTCGGGATTTATGGATTCGATGGCACAGATCCGAGCTGGGCGGGGTGTTGAGATGCCGGCGGGGGCCAATACAACCATCGGAGTGGTGGCCACCAATGTTGCTTTCGACAAGACTCAGATGACCAAGATCGCGCAGATGGCGCAGGATGGGCTGGCGCGGACGATCAATCCGGCGCATACGTTGGCGGATGGCGATACTATCTTTGCGGTTGCCACGGGCGCAACTTCTACGCGGGTGAATCATGGCGCGATCGGCGCGCTGGCGGCCGATGTTATGGCGCGGGCGGTGGTGCGGGCGGTGATGAGCGCGCGGGGCCTCGCGGGATTGCCTGCTGCGAGCGACCTGCGGTCGCCCGCGCGGGGCTAGGGGCTGGGGGCTCGTGGCTGGTTTCTGGTTTCTGGTTGCTGGTTGCTGGTTGTCGTCAGCGGGCGGATCGTCGACGTTTGGGGGCGCGGTTCGGTAAGGCTAGTCGCAAGGCTCTGCTGAGCAGATCTCGGAGCGCGTCTTGGGACACTCGCGAGAGGCGGACTAGGACCCATGGATACTTTAAATAATGATCGGTGATGTAGTAGGTTTCTGGGTCGGCGGCTAGCATTTCATCGCGTTCTTCGAAGGTGGTGCCGACAACCAGTGAGTCTCCATCTTCCTTCAGACGCGCTAGGAGTTTGCCGCCGGTTTTGAACGCTGCTGTGCCGTAGGACGTGCTCTCTTCGACGTTCTGGAGTGCCAGCGCGATTTTGCGGACTTGTTCGAAGGTGACCATGGTGCTTATTCGTTCCTGATGTCGCGCGTGCACTTTTGCGACATCCGCAGTGCGTTCACACGAGTGTGAACGCGGCGCGCACGAGTGCGTGCGCTACGGGCTTAGCGTGGCTGGCTTGGATGGGCCGAAATAGATTGAGTTGAAAAGCAGCTTGTAGGTGCCGTGGGGTTGGCCGCGGAATGCGGCTTCGACGCAGAGCAGCAGCACTTTGCCTTCGCCTAGCGGAGCTTCGGCCGCGGCCACGGTGCCTTCCAGATATCCTTGTCCCCACGCCCAACCGCTTCGCAAGGGTGTCGCGTTCGGGAACCATGCGACCGGCTTGACACCTTTCAACTCGGCGTCGGGCGCCATGCGGAAGACCGGACTGTTTTCGAAGAACACGTCCGCGACGGAGGGCATGCCGTAGGCGATGGGGTTGGTGTTGTCCACGCTTACCTGTAAGACGGAGCCGGGCACGTAGAATTTCTCGCGAGGAAGCGGATGCTCTTTGCCGTCGGCCGTTCGTTCCTCAAGGCCATTGGCGAGCGGGAGTCCCAAGAATTGAGCGAGCGCGGTTGAATCGCCGATGGTGACGATGGAGCCGCCCGCCTCCACGAATTTTCGAAGCTGGGGAACGGTTGTTTCGGCTGTGACGCGGCCGAGCATTTTGCGATACTCTTCGGGAGTGTCATCGGTGGTCGGTTGACGATTGAATGCGGTTACGGCGCGCGGCATCGCACCGCTCGGGAAAACCAGGACGTCGAAGCGGCTGGCCAGGTCGCCCTGATCGAGCGTGGCCGGGTAGACCACTTCAAATGGAAATTCGAACTGCTCGAAGATCCAGCGCAGCCAGCCTGAGGTCATGGACCCGCCGTATTGATCCCATAGGCCGATACGCACGGGCTTGAGTTTGATGGCTTCGCCGGAAGGACGGTGATCGACGGCTTGGACGGTGACGCCAAGCTCGGACGTAGCTTCCTGGATGACGGCGCTGGTTTCGGGGCGCGCAGGCACGAACATTGTTCCGGCGCCGACATCGCGGCCGGCCAGCGTTACGGATTTCTTGAGCCAGTATACTTCGTCACCATTCTTGAGCAGACGATTCACCAGGATGAACGCGTCGTTCTGCTGGTGATCGATCAGATAACCGGCGCTACCGGAGCCGAGAATCGCCGTGGCAGGCGCGTGCTGCAAACCGTTTACTTTTTCGAAAGGACCATCGAAAGCATCCAGGATGCGATCAAACTTCACGCCCATCTGGAACGCCAGCGTGTATCCGGTGACATCGTAAGGCGGAATGGGAGGACCGCCGGGATAACGGAAATCGTTGGGGTGATCCTGAGGTTCGAACATATCGAGAACGTGGGGGCGGAAGGCTTGCGCAGTCTTGACGACCCAGGAACCTGCTGGATAATGTTTGCCCGCGACGTCGAAGATCGAGGTGGCGCGATGGACTGTGATACCGGTCTTGATGAGGGTGTTGATAAATTTTGTGGCGGTGGGAAAATCGGGCTGATCGGATGGCAGAATGTAGCCGCGCGGGTCGCGCAGTGCGGGATTGTGCAATTCGGACGCATAGAATTTGGCAGGAACTGCTCCGGCCGCGCGCTCCATGGCGACGGTGGGAGTTTCCAACGCGGGTGCGGCTGTTTCTCCGCCAGACGGGTTCTTCTTTTGACCTTCTTTCGACGACGCGTCAGTTTGCTTCGCAGCGGCTTCTTTCAGGGCTTCGATGCGCTTGGGCGTGACGGTCCAAGAATCCTGGCTGCCGCGCTGAATGGAATTGCGGCCCATTTGGTAAATATTGAACAGAAAATCCTCGCGATATTTGGATGCGAGATCCAGAACGGCGCGATTCGCCGTCATTGAATATTCGATGGATTGCCGGAAATGCCAGGTCTGTGGCGGGACAGGAAAAGGTTCATCGCCCGTTGGCAGTTGACGCTGAGGCACCAACGGAAGCTCGAAGGGCGTGGGACTCCCGATGGTTTCGGTGAGCAGCCCGACCATGTTGTGGAAATAAGTTGTGGTTCGCAGACCGCCGTTGTACCAGGTGGAATAAGGTGCGCCGCTGCGCATCACAGTGCCGGGTTTGCCTTCGGCGACGAAGCGGCTGTGCATGGCTGAGCCCACCATTTCGATCAGCGGCGGAATCAACGGATCGAAATTGTAGTTGAAGGGATCGCGGAAAGGCGGCGCGAACATCACGGCTCCAGCCGGTCCAGTCTGATGGTGGTTGTACATGATCTGCGGAAACCACTCGATGAAAAGCTGGCGATTGATATTGGTGGATTCCTGCATGTTGGACATGTAAAAATCGCGGTTGTTATCGTGGCCGATGTACTTCTGCCAAAGGCGCGGGATGTTCTGGAGAGAACGTTTGGTGGGCTCGACCTGGCGCATGTACCAGTTGGAAACCAGCTCCATGCCATCCGGGTTGGCATGGGTGGCGAGAATGATAACGTCGTTCAGGATGCGCACGGTTTCCGGATCGTTGCGCGACACCATTTCGTAGACGAGCTGCATCAACTGATGAGCGCCCAGTACTTCGCTGGCGTGCAATCCGCCGTCGATCCACACCACGGCCTTGCCTTCGTGCGCCAGTGCGCGCGCCTGATCGTCGGTGAGTCCTTCGGCGAGCGCGAGCCTGCGGGCGATTTCTTTGTAGCGGGCCAGGTGCTTTTGATTCTCGGGCGAAGTCAGGATGACCATCCATTCGGGGCGGCCTTCTTCAGTCTTTCCGATCTCGACCAGCTTCATACGGTCGGACTCGGTGGCGAGTTTCTGCCACCAGGCGGTTAATTGCGTGTAGTTGGCCAGATGGTAATCGTCGCCGATGTCGAAACCGAGCGCCTCTTGGGGCGTGGTGATGTGATGGCCATTCTGCGCGGGCAGCGCGATGGCGAGCGCGAGGGCGAGAGCGCAAGCGGCGAGTTTCGACGATCGTGCGCGAGTGGCGATGGGCAGCATCCGGTTCTCCTGTCCTGTCATGATAGCGGTTTCAGGCGTTCACAAGATTGTGAACGCGGCACGCATGATTGCGTGCGCTACGGGTTATACTGCGGATCATGCGTCTTGTGCTTGCTGCTTTGGCCGTGTTGTTGAGCTCCTGTGGGTCGCAGCCGAAGCCTGCCGCGGAGGCAGCGAAGAAGGCTGAGGCGCCGAAACCCTCCGATGAATCGCAACGATTCGCCACCGCGAACCTGGTGGAGACAAAAGTGGTGGACAAAGAATTGATGGGCAAGCCGTTCATGCCGGGCGGTACGCTGGCGCGATATAAGAAGGGCAAGAAAGAATACGAGATGTTTGTGGCGAAGCTACCCACCGCAACGGACGCAGCCATTCTGCTGCCGGATTGGCGTAAGGCGCTTACGGATTCGAAGCTGGTGCCGTCGTTCGGTGGATACTTCGGCCAGGATGCGGGGCGGCCGGTGTTTGTGTTTGCGAAGGGCGCTTGGATCGCGGGCATCGCGGGGCTGCCGGAGAAGGAGGCGGATATGGAAGCGCGGACGTTGGCGGCGCATCTGGATTGAGGATCGTTGAAAGTGGGGCGATCGTTGCGCTTGCTTCCGCGCGCGGCTCGGAGAAAGAATACGTCGCACTTCGGGGGTGTGGCCGAGCCGCGACCGCAAGGAAGCGAAACAAAATTCGTGTTCTAGAGTGAGCTTAGTTTGTAAGCCACTGTTGCATCCGCTGGCGCACTTCTTCCGCGGGCACAACCCGGCCCTCATCAGCAGCCTTGATGCCACGATCAATTGCTGCTAGCGTTGCTTCGTCCTCTTCGTCAAGGATCGAGGAAGCGTCCTCAACAACCGGCTTCTTCGAATCAGCCATACCTAAGGATAGCTCGCATGAATGATCGGTGCATTCGGTATACTTCGGCGAGGGGACTAACGACTTGAAACGGTTGGGTTTGGTTCTGGTGGCGGCGGCATCGATAGCATGTGCCGAATCCTACGATGCGAAGATGTTCGGCGAGATGCGGTGGCGATCGATCGGGCCGCTTCGAGGCGGGCGCACGCGAGCGTCGGCGGGAGTGCCGGGTCAGCCGAATGTTTTCTACATTGGCGCGGTGAACGGCGGCGTGTGGAAGACCAACGATTATGGGCGCACCTGGACGCCGATCTTTGATGATCAGCCGACCGGATCGATTGGGGCGATCGCGATTGCGCCGTCCGATCCGAACATTATTTACGTCGGGAGCGGCGAAGGTTTGCAGCGTCCTGACCTTTCGGTAGGCGACGGGATTTACAAATCCACGGACGCCGGAAAGACGTGGACGCACCTCGGCCTTCGCAACGGGCAGCAGATTCCGCAGATTGCTGTCGATCCGCGCGATCCAAGCCGGTTGTTCGTCGCGGTGCTCGGCCATCCTTACGGGCCTAACGAAGAGCGCGGCATCTTTCGGTCCATCGATGGCGGGCAGACATTCGAGAAGGTTCTATATAAGGATGAGAACACGGGCGGCAACGATGTGGAACTGGACCCATCGAATCCCGATATTGTCTACGCGGCGATGTGGGAAGCGCGGGAGGGTCCGTGGGAGAACGGGGCGTGGAGCGGGACGGGCGGAGGTATTTTCAAATCCACGGACGGGGGCAAGACGTGGAGTCAGTTGACTAAGGGCCTTCCGCAAGAAGGCGTGGTGCAGGCTAATCTTGCGATTGCGCCCAGCAATTCAAAGCGTATTTATGCCGCCATTGCGACTTCGCGTGGTACGGCAATCTATCGATCGGATGACGCGGGCGAGAACTGGTCGCAGGCGACCACCGATTCCCGGCCGGCGGCACGAATCGGCGGCGGCGATTGCCCGATGCTCGCGGTGGATCCAAAGAATCCGGACACAGTTTATAGCGCGAGCGTGGTGACTTGGAAATCCATGGACGCGGGCAAGACTTGGACTGGAATTCGGGGCGCGCCGGGCGGCGACGATTATCAAAAGATCTGGATCAACCCGGAGTATCCGAACATTCTGTTGATTGTGAGCGATCAAGGCGCCATCATCACAGTCAACGGCGGTGAGACGTGGAGCTCCTGGTACAACCAGCCGACCGCGCAAATGTATCACGCCGCGGCCGACAATGCGTTTCCGTATCGCGTTTGCGGCGGACAGCAGGAGAGCGGGTCGGCGTGCGTGGCCAGCCGCGGCAACGATGGCGAGATCACTTTTCGCGAATGGCACTCGGTGGGCGTGGAAGAATACGGCTACGCGGCGCCCGATCCGCTGGATCCGGACATGGTGTATGGCGGCAAGCTGACGCGCTTCGATCGACGCACCGGGCAGGTGGAGAATATTGCACCGAAGCCAATCCGGCCGGGGGATTTTCGAGCGCTCCGCACGGCACCGGTAATGTTTTCGCCTATCGATCCGCACGTACTTTATTTCGCGGCCAATACACTGTGGAAGACACGCGACGGAGGGCGCAATTGGCAGGAGATCAGTCCTGACCTTACGCGCAAAACCTGGGAGGCGCCCGCGAACATCGGGAAGTATCGCGATACACCCACGGCCAAGCCAACGCAGCGCGGCGTGATTTATGCGCTGGCGCCGTCACCGCTGGACATCAATCGCATTTGGGCAGGCACGGATGACGGGCTGATTCACGTGACCGTGGATGGGGGGAGCCACTGGCAGGACGTGACGCCGCCGCAGCTGGTCGCGTTCGCGAAGGTTTCTATTCTGGACGCTAGTCACTTTGATGCGCAGACCGTTTACGCTGCGATTAATACGCTCCGGCTGGATGACATGCGGCCGCACATCCTGCGCACGCGTGATGGCGGCAAGACGTGGGTGGAGATCGTGAATGGAATCCCGGATGGCGCACCCGTGGATGTGGTGCGCGAGGACCCCAAGCGTAAAGGACTGCTGTACGCAGGAACTGAACGCCAGGTCTACGTATCGTTCGACGATGGCGACCACTGGCAATCGTTACGATTGAACATGCCGGCGACGTCCATCCGCGATCTGATCATCAAAGATGACGACATTGTTGTTGCGACGCATAGCCGCGGGTTCTGGATACTGGATGACGTCACGCCGCTGCGACAGCTCACGCCGGTGGTGACTAGCGCAGATGCGTTTTTGTTCCGGCCCGAGACCGCGATTCGCGTGCGATGGGACATGAATACCGACACTCCGTTGCCGCCCGATGAGCCAGCCGGGCAGAATCCGCCAGATGGCGCGATTTTGGATTATGCGTTGGGGCCGTCGGCGTCCGGTGCGGTGACGCTCGAAGTTTCGGATGGAGCGGGTAAGTTGGTGCGCCGTTACTCGAGCGACGATCCTGTGGAACCGGTGGATCTCAACACGCTTGCGATTCCGGCGTATTGGGTGCGGCCGGCGCATCCACTATCGAATGCTCCCGGCATGCATCGGTTTCTGTGGGACATGCGTTTTACGCCGGTGCGTGAAGGACGGGCGAATTTTGGGATGCAGGCCATCTATCACGATACGCCCGCGGCCAATGAGGCGCCATGGGTGATGCCCGGCGGTTACACGGTGAAGCTTACGGTCAACGGAAAAAGCTATACGCAGCCTTTAGAAGTGAAGATGGATCCACGCGTCCAGACATCGCTGGCCGATCTTACTCAACAATTCACATTGTCCAAGCAGCTCTACGACGACATTTTGGAAGCTTCGAAATGCGCTGAAGAGGCACGTGCGCTCCGCAAACAAGTGGAGCAGTTGCGGGAGCGCGCCGGGCAGAGTGCGACCGCCGATGCGGTGGACGCGTTCGATAAGAAAGTGGTGGCGATCGCGGGTGGCGGCGGGCGAGGTGGTGGTGGGCGCTTTGCTCCTGGCGGTGGACCGGACACTCTGGCGAGTGTCCAGGGTGCGCTGTCCAACCTGCTGCGGTTGATGCAAGGCGCGGATGTGGCGCCGACTCCGCAAGTGGTGGCTGCGGCGGAGGATCGGCGGAAAGCGTTGGCTGCGCTGATGGAACGCTGGAGATCGTTGAAGCAGGCTGCGGCTACGGTCAACGCTCAGTTAAAGCAGGCAGGGTTGCCGGAATTGAAGTTGTAGCAACCCGGGCCGGTTCGCATTGCCCGACAACCGACTCGGTTGAAGACGCCCGTCCAGAAATATTGATTCTACGGGACCCACTCGTAGCGCACGCACTCGTGCGTGCCGTGTTCGCGCTCTTGCGAACACCCGTGACGACCGAATCCCAGGCGTTCACACGAGTGTGAACGCGGCACGCAGGAGTGCGTGCGCTACGGTAAGAGGTGCTAAAAGATTGGAGGGAGTTGAAAGATCTCCAGAGTGTTTGCGTCGTCATCGACGGCGGCGAACCGGAATCCTTCGAAGCCGAAACCGATCGCGAGCCCGAAGGCGCCGCCGCCAGGGCCGGGGTCCACTTGGAACTGGGACACAAACTGGCCGGACGGTGTGAATTCCACTAGCAGATTTTGGGTCCCGGCCGGACCCGGATTCACCGCGTCTCCATTGGCCGTAATGAGGTGCCCATTCGGCGCCAGCACTAAGCCTAGCGGCCCGTGCAGATGCGTGCTGTCTTGATAGATTACCTTTCCTGTGCCGTTGTCCTTATTTGTAAACAGGGGGTGCGAGATGGCGAAAATTTCGTTGTCGCCCGTGGAGGCAACATACAGCACATCATGGAAGAGATCGTAGGCGAGCCCGGTGGGACCAACTACTAGAGCCGCTGGATCGGTGCGATGTACATAGCCGGATGCGATCTGAGTTTTTCTGTTCACGGTGAACGTGTCGCCGTCGAAGTCCATGGACACATCCAGCCGCGTGACGGTTCCGCTCAAGACGTTGGAGACGAATATCTGGGCAAAGAAACCTTCGTCAACCACCGTGAGATCCCAAGGTCCCGCGAGAAGCGTGGGATCGGAGAGAGTCTTGACAAGCTTCCCGTGCTTGTTTATCACAAGCAGCGAGGTTGGCCCGATTGTGGATCCGTTGTCCGTGGTTGGCAAGTTGCCCCCCAGGACGAATCCGCGGCTTAGTACACCCAAAGCCGTGGTCAATCCGAGTCCGGGATTGCCCTGGAAGAAAACGGATAATTGACCGGTTTTCGATATCTTAACGATGGTTGTGCCTGTACCTTGAAAGTTTGCAGAGCCGTTGAAATTTGAGACCAGGATGTCGCCCGGCTCGAGCAGGCCGCCTGGAGCGATGAAGTTGGGTACGAATGCAACACCGTAAGGATTTTGGTCGCCGTTAGACGGAACGGTTGGCACAATCCTCTCAGGACTGGTTGGCAGTTGCCCGAGGATGGAACCGTTCTGGCCGTGCTTATCGTCAGCGTTTGCCACCTCAGATAACAGGAGTGCTGAGAGCGCGATGGTGGTGATTCCGAGTTTCATTTATTTGCCTTTCACATGCATCCTCGCACCTGGACGCTAAAATCAGGTGAGGAAATTGTGAAACCTTTGTAAAAAAGAGAGCGGGTTAGTCCTGCCTTAAGGCGGCTGTTGGGTCGATTTTAGCGGCGCGACGCGCGGGAATCCAGGCCGCGAGGGCGCCGGTAGAAAGCAGCAGGAGAGCAATCGCGGAGAACAGAGAAGAATCCCAGGGATTCACTCCGCTGGGAAGTAAATCGACCAACGGCACGATTGCAGCGAGCGCCAACGAGAGACCCAGAACTGCTCCACAGCCGAGAACCGTAAGACCATCTCGAATCGCGACCCAAATGATTCGCGCTTGAGAGGCGCCCAGTGCGGACCGAATGCCCATTTCGCGTGTTCGCCGGCTGACGGCATCGGAGACGGATGCGTACAAGCCTACCAGCGACTGCACCAACCCGAGGGCGCTCAGAGAACCCACGAATCCTGATGCCACGCGCATGGGAAAGATGGCTCCAGAAACTGCTTCTTGCATTGGCCGGATCTGCAGCGCTGCGGTGGGATCCGCTTGAGTAAGTGCGGTCCTCAACGGCTCTATCCACTGAGCTGCATTTCCGGCGACTCGAACAAATAATTGCGCGTTAAAATCCGGTCTGAAAAACGCCGGCATGTTATCTTCACCGAGAGTGCGCATCTTCGAATCCGCGGCGACACCGACGATCTCCAGGTCCTCTGCGTTTTCAAGGCCAGTTAGCAAGCGGTGGCCAATTGGATCGGCCTCGGTGAAAAACTCGTGCGCGAGGGTCTGGTTGATGATCACAGGAACTGGTTTGCGCTCGCGATCCTGGATTTCAAAATCGCGGCCACGCAAGATGGGAATGCCGAGTGTGTTGAAGTACTTTTCGCCCGCCCCCAGTTCGTAGACGTGCCGCACTGTGGAGAGCGGTGCGCCCTGTCGGCGTAGCGTCGCGTCTGGAATCTCTCCCATAAGCGGCAAGATTCCGGCGGACGTAACGGCAATAACGCCCGGCAGCGTTTCCAACCGGCGAACTATCTGCTGCCGTAAGTCTCCGGAGCCGGGGAGCGAGTGTATGGTTGCGATTAAAGTGTGAGTGACGTCAAATCCTGGACCATTTAGTGCAATGTGCACTAAGCTTCTGGTGAAGAGTGCGCCCAGCGTGAGCAGCGCCATGGACAAGGCTACCTGCACGATCACGAAACCGCTTCGCAGATTCCATCTCGTAACAGATAGCGATGGCTCAGCCTGCTTGATTGCCAAGCTCAGGTCCGCATTTGAGCCTCTGATCGCCGGAAGCAGTGAGGAGAATAACAGCATCGCGAACGCCGTAAAAGAAACGTACAGAAACAGCCCTTGGTCGTTCTGGAAATGGAACTCGAAGGACAAACCGTAGGCGGTGGGCCAGCGCACATAACTGAGCCTGTCGCGCAGGAAGGCATCGAGAATGAGGCCGGCCGCGGCGCCGCATATCACGAGCACCAATCCGTCGAGAAACAGAGGCAACGCGATCTGAAAGCGGTTGGCGCCGATGGCTTTGCGTATAGCCTGTTCCCGGCGGCGATTCAGCGCACGGACTAGCAAAAGGCCGGCCACGTTCGAACAGGCAATCAATGTTAGTGTCCCCGCCACAACGAAGAGCATCGCGAAAAACAGGAAGAATTGCCTCTCGTCCGCGATTCCCGCTCGATGGGCCCTCCATCCGCTGATGGGCCGCAACTGAATGTTTCGATGCTCCGACTCTGCGGCGCCTAGTCTTGAGAGCGCCGCCACCAGTGCGTGCCGCGTTTGCTCGCGTGAAAATCCGTCACGCAGGCGCCCGAAGGCTTGATACACGCGGTCATGCGGATTGGCGTTTCCCGCGTCGGATAAATACACCTCAGGAGAGACGCCATGGCCGTAAACGCTGCGATAATCGCCGGGAAGCACGCCGGCAACTGTGTAGAACCGGCCGTTTAGTTCGATCGGTTGGCCGATCGCGCGTGCGTCGGAATGCAGCCGCTTGCGCCAGAAGCTGTGACTGAGAACTGCAAGCTCGGTGGCTTCGTCGCGTTGCGAATAGAGCCGTCCGTTGGACGCAACGATGCCGAGTACACCGAAAAAGTTCGAGCTGGTAGTGAGGGTCCAAGCGATTTCGTTGCGCGCCGCCGAGTGCCAGATCCGATCATCGAGTCCCCGGTGAAACGCCAGGTCCCGAAACACGCCGACGCTTCGCAGGTCCCGGTAAATGCTGTATGAGACATTCGCGCCGTCCAAGAAAGCTAAGCGATCTGGGCGCCAGGCGCTGACATCGTCCAGAATCATCTCGCGGACAACGCTATAAACCGTGACGTTGGCGCCGATCCCGAGCGATAGAGAAACGATGGCGACGGCCGTGAGAGCAGGAGATTTCGAAAGGCCTCGCACTGCGCGACGCAGTTCGGTCCAAAGAGACAGCATCTGGTGGGAAGACGCGATGCGTTGCTAAAACGTGCAGGTCCCCGCGCGTATTTGCTAGGCACGATTTACGGGGATGTTCGGCCGCCTGCAACATCGACGTTGGACAATTCGAGCGTGTAACGATTCGGGGCCTGCTTAGGCCGAAGCGAGCTGGATCTAACCGGTCCCGGCCTGGATTGCCTCAAGCTGGCGGCGGCGATTTCCTGGAGCTGATTCTTAATGGCTTCGAAGCGTTGCTGATTCTCTTCGAGCATGGCGGCCGACACGCTGTTGAGTTTGGCGATTTGGTTTTGAGCACTCTTCTGCATGGTCGCCAGATCGCGCTTCATGTGTTCGCCCCGCACGAACTGATACGCGTTTCCCGCTAACGCTAACGCCATGCCGAGAAATAAGAGCACCAGGCTGAGTGTGTGCGATTTCGGGCGGCGTGGTTGATCAAGATGGTTTACAAACATGCTTGTCCTTAATACTGGTGGTAAGACGCGGGACGAACCCAAATTGAGCTCGTGTCACGGTTAGACCACGAGAAGGTCCATTTGGAGCATCAGAAGTGCGGTGGTGATTCGTCCAGCCTGCTTAAGGAGTTAGGAAATCGGCGGCAAGTTTTTACAAAGTGATTACAGGAGTGAACCGTGTTGTCTTTGCCGGGTAGCGTGTCAGAAAGTCAGAGAGAGGGGACGATCCCTGGAGCAGAAGCACATCGCGTATCATGATTGGAGCAAGGCATCGCGTCGCGCGGGAAAGGTGGCTCATATACAATGGACCGCAGAGAAGCTTTGGGCGCACTGGCGGCGATCGGGTTGACCGCCGGCGCCCAAACCAAATCAAATGGGATGATCTATCGCACTTTAGGTAAGACCGGCGAAAAGGTTTCGGCGATCGGCATTGGTGGGTTTCACATCGGCAGCACGGCCGATCCCAACGAGGGCATCCGCATCGTTCGCGCGGCCGTGGATCGCGGCATCAACTTTCTAGACAACTGCTGGGACTATCACGATGGCGAGAGCGAGCTCCGTATGGGACGGGCGTTGCGCGATGGCTACCGGCAAAAGGCGTTCCTGATGACCAAGTTCGATGGACGCACCAGGAAGTCGACTGCGAAGCAGATTGATGAATCGCTCAAGCGGCTGGAGACGGATCACATCGACCTGATGCAATACCACGAGAACATCCGGATGGAAGATCCTGATCGCTTCTTTGCGGCAGACGGACCGCTCGAAGCATTGGTGGAGGCGAAGAAGGCGGGCAAGATTCGCTACATCGGATTCACGGGGCACAAGGATCCAGTGGTGCATCTTCGCATGCTGGAAGTGGCCGGCGCGCACAAATTTCACTTCGATAGTTGCCAGATGCCTCTGAATGTACTGGATGCGCATTTTCGGAGCTTCACGCACCAGGTGGTTCCGAAGCTGGTGGAGCAAGGCATAGCAGTGCTGGGGATGAAACCGCTCGCCGAAGGCATTGTGTTCACTAGCGGTAGCGGTGTCACGGCCATCGAGTGCCTGCATTATGCGATGAGCCTTCCGACGTCCGTGGTAATAACTGGCTGCGAAACGATGGAGCGTCTGGAGCAGGCCATTCATGCGGCGGAAACGTTCCAGCCGATGAGTCCTCAGCAAATTGAAGCGCTGCTGGCGAAGACGAAAACCGCAGCGCTGACCGGGAAGTTCGAGCCGTTTAAGACTACGACGATATTTGATGGAACGGCGCAGAATCCACAGTGGATGGGTTAAGTCCGGCGCAGTTTTCTCCAGGCGAAGCGCACGGGGAAGAATAGAAGCGCAGCCCAGATCAGAAGGCTGGGGCCATAGCTGAGCAGAAACAGAACCAGGCCGACTACGCCTTCGATCATGAACTTGTAGCCTGCGATGGCGGCGTTGCGGAAGCGGCCGAGGATCGAATCCGGGGCCATGTGGAGTTGCGCGCGGTAGTCCTCCGTCACCCTCACTACCAGCGTTAGAAATTCCACGCGAGTCGTCAGCGTCTTTTTTTCCGCTTCCATTTGCTCGATCTCGCCGCGGACGCGGCTGATGGATTCCTCGACCGCCAGCACGTCCGCCAGTTTTCCTGTTCGTTCGCGTAGCAATTCCGTTAGGCGCTGTTCGGTATTGCGGGCGTTCGACAGGCGGGCTTCCAGATCGACGTACTGTGCGGTGACTTCTTCCCCGGTTTGCGATTCTGCTTCCACGCGACCCAGCTTTTTGATTTCGGCGATGGCGGCGTCGCGCTGATCGGCTGGGATGCGGAGGGTTGCGTCCAGGATGCGGGCGGCGCCGGTTGGGGCGTTGACGTTCAGTTGGCCGAGGTAGCCCGAGTGGCGCTTGAGAATTTCTTCGAGACCGGCGCGGGCTTTGTCGAATTCGTTGGTGGTTAGGGTGAGCTCGGCGGTGCGGGCGATCATTACGCCCCCATTGAAGCTCACCAGCTGATCGCCCGCTGTCGCGGTCCGCGGCGGGCCCTGCATCGCGCCGCTGACGCGGTCCGCCGCTATTTGGTTCAATCGGTAGCGCGGTTTCAGTTGCACCGACGAAACCACCAGCAGCGCTGCCACTCCAGTGCCTGCCACGGCCCACACCCATCGCCATATTCTGCGTGGACGCTTGTGGGGTTGGTAGGAGGGTGCTTTTAGCGCGGCAGCTAGCACTGGCAAGCCGGAGGCTTGCCCTACGCCGACTTGCCATTCCATCAACCGCCGCGAGACGCCTTGCAAATCGGCCGCGAGACTCTGGCATTCGCGGCAATGCTCGAGGTGTCCTGCGGCTAGCCCTGCCCGATCCACTGGCAGTTCGCCGTCGAGATATGCCATTAATTCTTCTTGCTCGATGGGGTGGTTAGTCATGTTCGGGCCTCATTTCCGCTGGCTCAAGGTGATTTTTCAAGGCCATGCGTGCGCGAAACAACCTGGAGCGAACCGTGTTCACCGGTATCCGCAACAATTCAGCGACTTCCGAATAACTGAGCTGCTCATACTCACGAAGCATCAGGATCTCGCGCTCCGACGGGTCGAGTTTTTCAAGCGCCCGCCTGACCCAGAGCGAATTGTCGAGTGCGGAATCCACAGCAGCCGTCTGCAGAACTGGATCGCTTCGACGCTCGCGACGACGCTCGGCGGCCAGCAACTTCAAGGCAATCCCATATAAATAGGTTCGAACCAGAGCGCGCGGCTGGTAGCGTGAAGTGGCGCGAATCACCGCCAGGAAGGTCTCCTGAGTCAGATCGTCGGCGCGTTCCTTGCTTTCGAGCCGCCGATGGAAGAAGCCGTACAGCGGTTCCCGGTAGCGCGCAAACAGTTCCTCAAATGCCTCGCGCGAGCCACCCTGGAACTCCAGCATTAAAGCTTCATCGCTGATCATGATTCAAACGGGCCGTCTATAACTGTAATGTCGCGAACGGCGAAAAAGTTCCCGGCTATTTGCCAGTGCGATACACTGGTCAACCGGAGGCTTGTTTATGAGGTATTCCGCTCTACTCGTTTTTCTGTCGGCGACTGTTCCGGTTGCGTTCGGGGCTGGCGCCAGTCTGCATCTACTGCAGAAACCGGCCATGAACAAGACCGAGATCGTATTCTCCTACGGCGGTGATCTGTGGAGCGTGCCGCGGCAGGGCGGCGTTGCCACGCGGCTCACGGCTGGAGCCGGCATGGAGACCGAGGCTGCCTTCTCGCCGGACGGCAATACTATCGCGTTTACGGGCGAATACGACGGCAATATTGATGTGTTCAGCATGCCGGCGAGCGGCGGCGTGCCCAAGCGCGCCACCTATCATCCGGACGCCGATCGCGTGGTGGGATGGACGCCGGATGGAAAGCGCATTCTGTTCCGATCGAATCGCCTCAGCTACTCGCGCTACAACCAGCTCTACACGGTGTCGCCCGACGGCGGTTTGCCCGAAGTTCTGCCGTTGCCGATGGCAACTTTTGGCGCTTATTCCGCTGATGGCAAGCGCATGGTTTACGCGCCGGTGGATGGCGGCCAGTTTGCAACCGGCTTTAGCAACTTTGTGGCATGGAAACGGTATCGCGGGGGCACGGCCAGCTATTTGTGGATGGTGAATTTGGCCGACTTGAGCACCGAAAAACTCCCACGCACGGATTCGAACGACATTTATCCCATGTGGATCGGCGACAAAATCTATTTCCTCTCGGACCGCAATGGAGCAAAAATGACCCTGTTCAGCTACGATCCCAAGAGCAAGGCAGTCACGGAGCTGATCAAGAACACAGGCAAGGACATCAATTCGGCCAGCGCGGGCCCGGGTGGAATCGTTTACGAGCAGTTTGGGCAGATTCACATCTACGATATAGCGAGCGGGAAAGAGAGCCCCGTGCCGATTGAGATCGAGGCCGATCTCGCTGAAGTGCGTCCGCATCTCCAAAACGTGGCGCGAGAGATTCGCAACGCCAGAATTTCGCCCTCGGGCGTCCGTGCCGTATTTGAAGTACATGGCGAGATCCTGACGGCGCCCGCTGAGAAAGGCGACATCCGCAATCTGACAAATTCGCCCGGTGTGATGGATCGTACGCCGGTTTGGTCGCCGGATGGCAAGTCGATAGCATATTTTTCGGATGAGTCGGGCGAATACGCGCTGCATATCAAGCCGCAGAACGGCGACGGTGACGCGCACAAGATTGCGCTGGAGGGCAAGTCCGCGTTCTATTTCGATCCGCGTTGGTCCCCCGACAGTAAACACATCGCATTCAACGATAATCAACTGCATTTGTGGGACGTGGAAGTGGGCTCGGGAAAATTGACCAAGGTGGACACGGATTATGCCTACGAGATCAATCGCGACTTCGCATGGTCGCCCGATTCGAAGTGGCTGGCATACGTGAAGAATCTTCCCAATCGCCTGCATGCCGTTGACATTTATTCGTTGAGTGACGCGAAGAGCACGCAGGTGACGGATGGAATGAGCGACGCGCGATTTCCCGCGTTTGACAAGGGCGGCCAGTATCTCTATTTCACGGCGAGCACCAACTACGGCCCGACATCCAGCGGCTTGGATATGTCGAGCGATCTGCACGATGTGACCCGCAGTGTCTACCTGATTGTGCTTCCAAATGATGTTGTTTCTCCGCTGGCTCCCGAGAGCGATGAGGAAAAAGGGAGCGACGCGAAGTCCGATGAAAAAGCGAAGTCGGATGACAGCAAGAGCGCCGAAGAGAAGCCTGCCGGAGAGGGACGTGGACGCGGAGAAAAAGCTGCCGCCGAAGCGCCGCCCAAGCCGGTTCGTATTGATTTTGACAAGCTGATTCAACGCACGGTTGCGCTACCAATTTCACCTCGCGCAATTCAGATGCTCGCGGCCGGTAAGACAGGCGTGATTTATATAGTTGAAGCCGGACGCGGAGGAGGGCCAGGCGGGCCGGCGGGCGGCACGCTTTCGAAATTCGAGCTCAAAACGCGCAAGCTTGAAAAGTTGGCGGACGGCGTGAGTGGCTTCGATCTGGCGGCGAATGGGGAAAAGATGCTGCTGCGCGTGTCCCGCGGTGGTGGCGAAGGTGGCCCTCCGCGGGCAGGCAGCACGCCGCCGCTACCGGAATATGTGATCGCGTCCGCTACGGCGCCGCTCAAACCCGGCGAAGGTGTTCTGCATTTAAGCGATATGGAAGTGAAGGTGGATCCCGTTGCCGAGTGGAAGCAGATGTACCACGACGCATGGCGCATCGAGAAGAGCTATTTTTACGATCCGAATCTTCATGGCGTCAACGCGGCGGATGGTGAAAAGGAGTTCGAGAAGTATCTCGATTCGCTTTCTTCACGCTCGGATCTCAACTACATTTTCCACGAAATGCTGAGCGAAATCACCTCCGGCCACCTGCGCGGCGGCGGCGGTAATATCCCCGAGGCCAAAAAGGTGCCGGGAGGGCTATTGGGCGCCGACTACCAGATCGTCAACGGCAAGTACCGATTCAAGACAATCTACAACGGCGAAAGTTGGAACCCGCAGTTGCGTGCTCCGCTGGTACAGCCAGGCATCAACGTTTCGGTGGGTGATTATCTGCTGGCGGTGGACGGCCAGGATCTAAAAGGGAGCGACGACGTGTCGCGGCTGCTGGAAGGGGCCGCGGACAAGCGAGTAGTGTTGCGCGTGGGTCCAGATCCCGCGGGAGCGAACTCGCGCGAGATAACGGTGATGCCGGTGGCGAGCGAACAGCAATTGCGATATCAGGCGTGGGTGGAAGAAAATCGCCGCAAGGTGGATCAGTTGAGCGGCGGCAAGCTGGCGTACGTCTACATGCCGGACACTGGCCAGGGCGGATTCACCAGCTTCAACCGTTATTACTTCGCGCAGGTGGATAAGCAGGGCGTCATCATGGACGAGCGTTTCAATGCAGGCGGGCAAGCGGCCGACTACGTGATTGATGTGCTGAACCGTCCGTTGGAAGGCTGGTGGAGTCCGCGCTACGGCGCCATCTACCGCACGCCGGCGGCTGCGATCTTCGGGCCCAAGGTGATGATCACCAATGAAATGGCGGGTTCGGGAGGAGACATGATGCCCTGGATGTTCCGCCACACACATGTCGGAACGCTGGTGGGCAAACGTACCTGGGGTGGACTCATTGGCGTCTCGCAATATCCAATATTGATGGATGGAGGCGCGGTGACGGCGCCTAATTTCGGTTTCTTCAATCCGTCGGGCCAGTGGGATGTGGAGAACCATGGTGTCGCGCCGGACGTGGAAGTGGATCTCGATCCGAAGGCGGTGCATGCCGGGCACGATCCGCAACTGGAGCGCGCGGTGGCGATCGCGATGGAGCAACTGGAAAAGAATCCGCCGCTGACGCCGCATCGGCCGCCGTTCCCGAATTATCAGAATCCAAGCCAGCGGCCGCGTCCGGTGAGTGTGCCGGATGCGAGCGGGAATCAGCAGTAGGGCAAGCCTCCGGCTTGCCCATTTGACAAGCCGGAGGCTTGTCCTACGAGTGGCGTGGACGACGGTTACGCGTGAAGATACTGGCGTAGTTCTTCCAGACGGAAGCAATGTGCTAGCGCTGCATCGCGGCTGATTTTGCCGGCGTTCACCAGTTCCGCGAGCGATTGTTCCATGGTGATCATTCCGTCGGCGCGGCCGGTGCCGATGGCGCTGTGGATCTGGTGGTCTTCACCTCTGCGAATCAAGTTTCGCACCGCGTGTGTGGCGATCATGATCTCAACCGCCGGATAGCGTTCGCGATCGTTCGTGGAAGGGATCAACTGTTGCGCGATTACCGCCAGCAGAGCGAGCGAGATTTGCTGGCGGATTTGCGGCTGGTTACCGGCCGGGAACGAATCCAAAATGCGTGAAACGGACTGCGCGGCATCGTTGGTATGTAGCGTGGAAAGTACCAGATGCCCGGTCTCGGCCGCGGTTAGAACAGTGGCAATTGTCTCCGGATCGCGCATTTCTCCCACCAGAATCACGTCGGGCGTTTGACGCAGGATGCCACGCACGGAGCTGGCGAAATCCGGAGCGTCGCTTCCTACCTCGATCTGTTCGACGATCGAGCTGCGATTGGCGTGCATAAACTCAATGGGATCCTCGATGGTAACAATGTGATTGCGGCGCTGGGCATTGATCAAGTCGACTAACGCAGCCAGTGTCGAACTCTTGCCGCATCCGGTGGGGCCAGTGATGAGAATCAATCCCTGGCGGGATTCGGCCAAACGGCGGAGCGTGGCCGGCAGATGGAGAGATTCAATGGTCGGAATTTTATCCGGGAGCAGGCGGATGCTGCCCGCCAAGGTTCCTCTTTGATGATGGACGTTAGCGCGGAAGCGTCCGATGCCTTCGCGCGTAAAGCACAAGTCCACTGATTTGTTTTGTTGCAGATCCTGGTATTGCTTAGGGACCAGCAGCGGCAGCAGCAGGTTGCGCGTATCTTCGGCAGTAAGCGCAGGACCGGCCGCGGGCGTCAGCGCACCGTTTACGCGCATGGAAACGGGGACGCCTGAGATCAACAGCACATCGGAAGCGCCCTGGCGCGCTGCAAACACCAGCAGTTGGTCGAGCGTGGCAGTTCCCTGCCCGCCGGGGAGTTGTTGCGCCGGCCGCGACCCGGGTGCGACACGGTTCAGATCAGCGACAATCTGCGCAAGTTCGTCGTCGAAGACAGCCACAAGAAATAGTATGACGCGTGTGCGCGGTGGTGCGTTGCGGCTCGCGTTACACTAGAGGGACAGTTAGCTCGCTCCCTGAATCAGATTCCCATGAGTAACGGCAACACCACGGAAGCGCGTGTCCCCGGATTCTGGTCCTCTCTGCGCGAAGCGGTGATGGGGTCGAGCCAGGATTTCACCGAAGGCAGCATCGGCCGCGCCATCGTGTTGCTGGCCGTCCCGATGGTGCTCGAAATGATCATGGAATCGCTGTTCGGCGTGGTGGACGTCTTCTGGGTAGCGCATTTAGGAGCAGACGCGATCACCACCGTTGGACTCACCGAGACCTGCCTGACTATCGTATTCGTGATTGCTCTGGGTTTAAGCATGGGCGCCACAGCGATGGTGGCGCGGCGCATCGGCGAGAAGGACGAAGCGGCAGCGGGTCTGGTGGCGGTTCAGGCAATCGTGGTTGGCTTGGTGGTTTCGGCGATGGCCGCCGCGGTGGGATATTTCTATGCAGCGGACATACTCCGCCTGATGGGAGCCACGGAAAACGTGGTGAAGATCGGCACCGGCTACACGCGGATGATCTTTGGGGGCAGCGCCACCATCTTTCTGCTGTTCCTGATCAATGCGGTGTTTCGCGGGGCTGGCGATGCGGTGGTTGCCATGCGAGCGCTGTGGATAGCCAACATCGTGAATATTTGTTTGAATCCGTGCCTGATTTTCGGAATCGGTCCGTTTCCACGGCTGGGCGTCACGGGCTCAGCGGTCGGCACCACCATCGGGCGTGGCATCGGCGTGATGTTTCAACTTTGGATACTGACTTCGGGGCGCGGCCGCTTCGTGATTCGTGCTCCCCAGGTGCGTCTGGATTTCGCCGTGATGGCGCGAATGATCCGGCTTTCGTTGAGTGCGATTTTCCAATACCTGGTGCAAATGGCGAGTTGGATCGGGGTGGTGCGCATCATCGCAAGCTTCGGGAGCGCGGCTGCAGCGGCCAACACGCTGGCCATCCGGATCATCATCTTTGCGATTTTGCCTTCCTGGGGAATGAGCAATGCAGCCGCCACGCTGGTGGGCCAAAATCTCGGCGCGGGTAAGCCGGAGCGCGCGGAACTTTCAGTGTGGCGCACCGGCTTCTACAACATGGTGTTTCTGGGCGCAGTGGGGCTGGTCTTTATTACATTCGCCGAGAGAATCATCGCGCTTTTCACCAGCGATCCAGCAGTGGTTCCCATCGCGGTCACGGGCCTGCGACTGCTGAGCTATGGCAACATTTCTTACGCCTACGGCATGGTGGTGACGGCGGCATTCAATGGCGCGGGCGACACGTTCACGCCTACGGTTTTGAATCTGATTTGTTTCTGGGTGTGCCAGATTCCCGTAGCTTGGCTGTTGGCTTTCCACACTAGTCTGGGACCTCGTGGAGCGTTCATCGCTGTAGTGGTTTCAGACTCGCTGCTGGCGCTGCTGGGGGTGTTGTGGTTCCGGCGCGGCACGTGGAAGCGGACCGTGATATAGCCGGTTCTTGACAAGCCGGCGTTGCCTATTGTATATTGTCTATGTACATTAGACAATGGCTGAGAGAGCACCACGCCTCCGCATCGACCTCGCTAATCCGACGCCTGCCTACCGGCAGATCGTGGACGGTTTGCGAACATTTCTGGTGGATGGCGCGCTGCATGCCGGCGACTTGTTGCCGCCGGTGCGGGAACTGGCTTTCGAGCTGGGCGTCCACTTTAATACCGTTGCGGAAGCTTACAGGATTCTGGCGGACGAAGGCTGGCTCGACCTGAAACGGCGGCGCGGCGCCCAAGTGTTGGAGCGGCGGAAGAGAGCGGCCGATCCGCAGAAGCGCGAGCAATTTGCGCGGCGGATACGGGAAATGATCGCCGAATTGAAGGCCGAGGGTGTGCGTCTCGAGGATATTCGGCGGGAATTGAATTTGGTAATGAAAGGATTGGATGCATGAAGTGGATAGAGAGCGGTATCTTGGTCTTGCTTACGTTGGCGAGTTGGTGGGCGCCGTATCTCATGAGGCGCGATCTGTTGTTTGGCGGCACTGTTCCGCCGGAGTTCCGCGATACTGCGGAGGCCCGCAGAATCATCCGGCTTTATCAGAGGCGGGTTTTATTGGTGGGCATCGCTTTGTTCAACATTCAGGTGTTTCTTTGGTCGATGAATGTCCGCATGGGGCTGCTTTGGCCGATTACGCTGCTGCTATTCTGCGTGGGAAGCGCTGTCGCCTACGCGAAAGCCCACAATTCCATCCGCGCCCATGCCATACCGGCGAGCGGCGTGCGGGAAGTGGAATTGCTGCCGCCGGCGCGTAAGGGCGCTGAGTATCCGCCGATGTTGCTGACCGGTCCAGTGATTCTAGCGGCTGGAGTTGCCCTGGCGTTTTTAGTTCCCGATTCAACGGGGCAGGTACCATTCTTGGCCGGATGGGGCGCGATCATGGCTCGCTGGAAGGCGATCGACGGTCTGGTGGACAAACCTTTTTCGTTCGCCGTGGGCGCCTGTGCTGGTTCCTTCATTGTGCTGATCGCATTCCGGTTCGGCACTCGGCGGAATCCCGCGGGAATGACCAATTATCGTCGAGTGATGCTGCGCAACATGATTCTCTTCAATACAGCATTCGCGGCGTTCTCGGCTTGGGTGGTAAACATGGGGGCGTTTGGCCACGTAGTGGAGAAAATCGAGTTGCGCGCGGCTCTGGCTGTGATCTTCGCTGGATTAGCTGTGCACATAGCATACGTCCTGATGCTCCGGCGGAAAGAGAACATGAGTCTGGTATCGGTGGGTGGGCACGCTCTGGGCGACCGCACTTCCGACGAATCGTGGCTGTGGGGAATGTTCTATCACAACCCGAACGACCCGGCGCTATTCGTCGAGAAGCGCACAGGCCCGGGCTATACCGTGAATTTCGGCCGGGTGCCCACGTGGCTGATGGTGGCGGGATTCCTGATCGTGATGGTGCTGCCATTCGTTCTGAGGTAAGTTATAGCATTTTGTCGCGCTGGATATTGCGCATTTCATCGATGATTCGCTCGAAGACTCGCTGCACGGCTTCAGCGCTCAGAGGGCCCTGGTTGTGGGTCGTAACGTTGTGGAACACCTGATCCTCGCGCTTGGGCTCATAGATGGGCATCTTGAGCTTCTGCTTGATTCGCCCGATCTCTTCCACCACACGTGTCCGCTCATTCAGCAGCCCTAGGATTTTCACATCCAGGATGTCGATGCGTTTGCGGTACTCGGCCAGCGCTTCCATGCTCATGGATTCTTCGATGGTAAACCACTGGCTAGCTCGCGGGCTAGGGCTTCGAGCTTGGCGGGAAGGTCGGCGCTGGCGGCGTTCTGCTCCACAACTCGCACGATCGCGGTGCCAACAATCACGCCATCCGCAAGCGTGCCTACGGTGCGGACCTGGTCAGCGCTGGAGATTCCGAATCCGACCGCGAGCGGCAGCGCGGTAACTCTTCGCATAGCGTTCACCAGCGGCGTCACGGCGTCGGAGACTGTAGAACGTTCCCCGGTGACGCCGGTTCTTGAAACCAGGTAAACGAAGCCGGTGGAATACTTCGCCACTAACTCCAGACGGCGCTGGGTGCTGGTGGGCGCGGCCAGGAAGACCGTGTCGAGACCGGCGTTCCGCATTGCGCCTACATAAGGCTCGGCCTCTTCGACGCTCAGGTCGGTTAGCAGACATCCGTCGATTCCACGCGCGGCTGCATCGCGTGCGAGCGATTCCAGACCGTAATGCAACACCGGATTCATATAGGTGAAAAGCAGCAGCGGAATCTCGGAGCGTTTGCGAATTTCGGCGGCTATGTCCAGCACCGTGGAGACTCTGGTACCAGCCTTCAGCGCGCGATCCGATCCGCGCTGGATCACAGGTCCATCTGCGATGGGATCGGAAAACGGAACGCCGAGTTCGATCAGATCCGCGCCACCACGCTCGAGTGCCGCCACCAGCTCCGGTGTGCGATCGGGCGAGGGATCGCCTGCGGTGATGTAGGCGATCAAGGCCGGACGGCGTTCCGTCGTCCGCAGCCTTTCAAAGAGCCGGCCGATTCTGGTCTGGCTCATCCAACTCCTTTAGGTTCTCGCGATAGATGTCGGTGTCTTTGTCGCCGCGTCCGGAGAGATTGATGATGAAAAGTTGATCTTTGCTGCCCGGAGCGCGGCGCACAGCTTCGGCCACCGCGTGCGCGGATTCTAGTGCGGGAATAATTCCTTCGAGATGCGCCAACGTTCGGGCGGCTTCTAGCGCCTGTTGATCCGTTGCAGAGACGTACTCGGTGCGGCCCTGATCGCGTAGCCAGGCATGCTCTGGCCCAACGAGAGCGTAGTCAAGGCCGGCCGATACCGAATGTGTCAGCGATACTTGGCCATCCGTATCCTGCAACAGATAGCTGTAAGCTCCGTGAAGAACGCCGGGCGATCCGCCGGAGAACCGCGCGGCATGCGCACCGAGTTCAGCGCCGCGCCCACCGGCCTCAATTCCAATCAAACGAACGCCCGAGTCGCCAAGAAAGGCATGGAAGATTCCGATGGCATTGCTGCCGCCGCCGACGCAGGCGAAAATAGAATCCGGCAGCCGATGCTCGCGCTCCAGGATCTGCCTGCGCGTCTCTTCTCCGATCACGCGGTGAAAATCGCGGACCATCATCGGATAGGGATGCGCGCCCAAAGCGGACCCTAGCAGATAGTGCGTGGTTTCCACGTTGGTCACCCAGTCGCGCATGGCTTCGCTAATTGCATCTTTCAAAGTACGGCTCCCGCTAGCCACGCCGACAACCTTCGCGCCCAGCATCCGCATCCGGAAGACGTTGAGGCGCTGGCGACGCATGTCCTCTTCGCCCATATAGACGATGCATTCCAGGCCAAAGAGCGCGCAAACCGTGGCGCTTGCCACGCCGTGCTGGCCAGCTCCGGTTTCGGCGACGATGCGCTTTTTGCCCATGCGCCGGGCGAGCAGCGCTTGTCCCAGGCAGTTGTTGATCTTGTGCGCGCCGGTGTGCAACAGGTCTTCGCGCTTGATATAAATCTTTGCGCCACCCGAAATTTCGCTCAGCCGCTTGGCGTGATAGAGAGGAGTCGGGCGCCCGGCGTAGTTCGCGAGCAGATCCTTGAGCTCGGATTGAAACGCGGGATCGAGACGCGCTTCGAGATACGCTTGCTCCAGTTGCTCGAGCGGCGCCATCAGGACTTCGGGAACGTAGCGGCCGCCGTAGGGGCCGAAGTGGCCGGCTGCGTCTGGGGTGGCTGGTTGCTGGTTGCTGGTTGCTGGTTGCTGGTTGGGCATGCGTGGTCAGCTCTGCATCGCAGCTCGTATGAACTGTCGCATTTTGTCGTGGTCTTTTAGGCCTGGGGATTTTTCGAGGCGCGAGCATGCGTCTACGCCCCATGGTTGCGCTTCTTCGATGGCGCGGGCGACATTGGACGCGTCCAGGCCGCCGGCGATGATAATTTTTTTCGGCACGCCTTTGGCGCGGGGCCAATCGAAGGTCCGGCCAGTGCCGCCGTACTCCTCGTCATCTTCTGAGGGTGCGTCGAGCAAAAGTGCTTCCACGGTCTTGTCGCTTAGGCCGGAGGAGATGCCCTCGTTGGTTCGGCAGGCACGCCATATACGGATTCCGCGTGCTTCCGCTGTTCCGTACAATTGGGCCACATCGAGTCCGGCGTTGAGCGCGATCTTGGCCACTGTTTCCGCGCCTTCGTTCACGAAGATGCCAACCTTCCATACGTTGGCAGGAATCTTTTCGGCGATCAGGGCCGCGCCGCTGGATGAGATGTAGCGGGGGCTATCACGATAAAAATTGAATCCGATGGCGGAGGCTCCGGCTTCGACCGCGGCCAAGGCATCGTCGCGATTGGTGATGCCGCAAATCTTGACCATCATGACAAGAGCGCCCGCAAGGCTTGTTCCGGATCGCCCGATTTCATCAGATGCTCGCCCACCAGAAAGGCCTGATAGCCGGCCGCGCGAAGACGCTGGACGTCGGTGGAGGAATGGATGCCGCTCTCAGTGACTTTGACTATGCCGTCCGGAATCTTGCCGGCCAGGCGCAGCGAAACCGTGAGATCCACCTTGAAGGTGTGCAGATTGCGATTGTTCACACCAATAATGTGCGCGCCGGAAGCGATTGCCGGTTTCAGCTCCTCTTCGTCGTGCACTTCAACCAAGGCGGACATGCGGTAGGTCTCCGCTAGCTCGCGAAAGTCCCGCATCTGATGCTCAGTAAGGATGGCGGCAATCAGCAGAATCGCATCCGCACCATGCGCGGCTGCCTGGTGCACGTGGTAACTATCGATGGTGAAATCCTTGCGCAAGACCGGCAAGCTCACCGCTGCTCGCGCCGCTTCGAGATCCGCCAAACTGCCCTTGAAATGTTTTTCGTCCGTGAGCACGGACAACGCGGCCGCGCCACCTTGTTGGTACGCCTGTGCAATTGAAACCGGATCGAAATCCTCCTGCAGTACGCCGCCGCTGGGTGACGCTTTTTTTATTTCAGCGATGATAGCAGGCTGGCGGCTGGTGATGGCATGCGAGAAATCCCGGCGGTGCGCGACAGAATCCTCAGCCGCGCGCGCGATCCCGCCCACACGCTGGACGAGCTCGGCTTTCTTATGCTCGACAATTTGGGCCAGGATGTCGGGAACCGTTTTCAGCATAGGCGGGAATCCCTATTGTAGCGCACGCACTTTTGCGTGCCGTGTTCGCACTCCTGCGAACACGCGTTCACACGAGTGTGAACGCGGCACGCACGAGTGCGTGCGCCACGGTTAGTTTCCGGCAAGGGATTTTACTAGCTCATACAGGAACACCGATCCTTCATAAAAATCGTTGATCCCGACGCGCTCATCGCGGCCGTGAGCACGAAAATCGTCAATGAAGATGCCTTGGATTCCGTAGGTGGGAATGCCGGCGCTTCGCAAATACAGACCGTCCGTGGCGCCCATCACCATGGTTGGGATGGCGAGAACTCCCGGCCACATGCTATCGGTGATGCGAGAGGCCGCCCGGAAGAGATCGGGACGCATCGGCGATGGCGGGCCCGCCTCCATTTCGCGCCCTACGGTAATCGACACTTGGTCGTCGGCGACCACTTTCTTTAAAGTCGCGAGAACCTCCTCCGGTTTCATCTCCGGCAAGATGCGACAGTTCACCATCGCACCGGCGGTTTGCGGCAGGGCGTTCAGAGCATGGCCGCCGTCCAGCATAGTGGCTACGCAGGTGGTCCGCAATGTGGCGTTCAGTTGCGTTGATCCGGCCGATAGTTTTTCCATTGCGTCTGTCGATCCCGCAGCCGCGGCTTCCATTTGAGATGACACTGGCTCTGGTTGAATCTTGGACATTTGTTCCAGAAAGGCTTTCGTGACCTCGTTGGTCTGGACTGGAAAATTATATTTCGATAGGCGAACCAACGCTTCCGCCAAGCGGTAGATCGCATTGTCGGGAACCGGTAGCGAGCTGTGGCCGCCTTTGTTCTTTACTTCCAGGCGATAGTTGCCGACGTATTTCTCGCTCACCTGCACGTTGTTCGATACGCGCTTGCCATCCGCCATGTAACCCCATCCGCCCTCGTTCAGGCAGAATTCGGCGTCGATGAGGTCGCGATGATTTTTCAGCAGCCAGACCACGCCGTTGTAAGGACCGCCGCCTTCTTCATCCGCCGTGAGGGCGACGATGAGGTCACGGTCCGGTTTGAAGCCCTCGCGCTTATAACGAATCAGGTTCGCGATCCAGATGGCGGCTTGCGCTTTGTCATCGATGGTTCCGCGCCCATAGAAGAAGCCGTCCTTTTCGGTGAGCAGGAAAGGATCCATGGACCAATCGGAGCGCTTCGCTTCCACTACATCCAGATGCGCGAGCAGCAGAAGAGGTTTACGCTGACCGGTTCCGTGATAGCGCACCACCACGTTCATCTTGTGCGGAGCGGCGCCCAGCACCTGTATGTCGGACGCCTGGAAACCTTCGGCCTTGAGCCGCTCGGCTACCGCTTGCGCGGCCGGCGTGGTGGCGCCAGTACTGTAAGAGGTATTGATCTCGATCAGTTGTTTGTAAATGTCATGCGTGAGTTTCTGATACTCGGCTGGAGGAAGCGTGGTGGAACTCGCCGACAGGGACAGGAACGCCGACAAGGCGGAAGCATACAGTAGGTGCTTCATTAGCATATTGACCTATGTTACTCGGTATCCGGTAATGGGTCAGTTGCAGAGTGTGGGGCAGGTTGGCAAACCTGCGCACCGATTGGAAATCGGCGCAAAACGGGCGGGTTGGCAACCCGCCGCNNCAGGATGGCATCCTGCCCCACAGGCAAACTGATCCATTTACTAATCGCCCGAAGATAAATTAAGAACCTGCTATTCTGATTGGTCATGGGACGTATTGCTGGGTTATTGCTTGCTTTTAGCTTCCTGATTACCGCGGCGCCTCCGGCTCGCGATCCACAGACGGATTCGCGATTGAAGAAGGCTTTTCGCCGGCCGGAGCAGAACGGTTGGAACTATGTACACCTGGAAGGGACGCCGTCTGAGATCGGATTTCAGCACGGATATCTTCTCGCGCCCGAGATCGAGGACGTGCAAAAGGTAGTGGTGCTGGGGTTGACGCACGATTCGAAAAAAGAATATGCGTTCTTCCGCGCGGCGGCTGAGAAGGTGCTATGGCCGCACGTCGAGCCGCAGTATCGCGAAGAGCTGAAGGGCATCGCCGAAGGGCTGAAGGCCAAGGGTGTCGCGCTGGATCTTTGGGATGTGGTGGTGCTGAACGCGTGGCTCGAACTCTCGCCCTATTACACGAACTGGTACGACAAGGAACACAAGCTGGTTTCGGCACTGCGCCCGATTCCCGAACATTGCAGCGCGTTTGTTGCTACGGGCAGTTACACCACGGACGGCAAGATTATCATCGCGCATAACAACTGGAGCGAATACAAGGAAGGTTCGCGCTGGAACGCCATCTTCGACATCGCGCCTTCCAAAGGGCATCGCATGCTGATGGACGGCATGCCGGGTCTGATCCACAGCGGCGACGATTTCGGCGTGAACAGCGCCGGCCTTGCCATCACGGAAACCACCATCGGCAGCTTTGAGGGATTCGATCCGAACGGTGTTCCGGAATTCGTCCGGGCGCGCAAAGCCATGCAGTACTCGGCGTCGATCGACGACTTCACCCGAATCATGAAAGAGGGCAACAACGGAGGGTACGCCAACACTTGGCTGGTGGCTGACAACAAGAACAACGAAATCGCCAGCCTGGAATTGGGATTGAAGCACGTAACGCTCGCGCGTACCAAGGATGGTTATTTCGTGGGCGCCAATTTCCCTGCGAATCCGGAGTTGATTCGCGATGAAGCCGGCAATTTTCCAGTGAACGACATGAGTGTCAGCGCCAACGCGCGGCACGTCCGCTGGGACCAATTGATGGCGGAGAACAAAGGCAAGATCGACGTCGCAGCCGCCCAGCGTTTTCTAGCCGATCATTACGACACGTTCGACAAAAAAACTGAGCCGAGCGAACGGACGCTGTGCGGCCACATTGATCTTTCGCCGCGGGGATCAAAGCCCTGGCAGCCGGAATACGGTCCGGCGGGCGCGGTGCAGAACAAGGCGGCCAATGGATCGATGGTAGATCAGATGGCATTCACTGCCGCGATGGGGCATTCGTGCGGGCTGAGCTTCAAGGCCGCGCAACATTTGAAAGAGCACTCCGGGTTCGAGTGGCAGAAGGACGCGTTGCGGGATCTGGACACGCACGCGTGGACTACTTTTCGGATTGCACAGTAGTAGCGGGGCAAGCCTCCGGCTTGCCTAGGGAGCGCAAGCCGGAGGCTTACGCTACGAGGATTAGGACGAAGTCACCGGTGATGGTGCAGATGCGTCCGGACCCAGCAGGCGTACGTTGCTGCCGCTCAGCTCCCAACCGGCTTCAGGAAGACGATCGGGCGACGCGCTGAATATTATCTGGAAAACATTTCGATCGTTCGACGCAGTTAGCGGCTTGCCTGGCCTGGGGAAGACCAGCGCGAGATATTTCAAGATGGTATAAACGTCGGCCTCTTCGGGAAGCTGCCAATCCACGTCCTGCGTGGAGAATCGTACACGCGAACCGCGCTGCGACATGTTCCAGGCGAGAAAAGCGCAGCGATCCACGGCGGTTTCAAACCAGGCGGCCTGATCCTCTGGAACGTCCAGATCCAGAAAAAACGCAACGGCCTGCTCTTTCTCACGGGCGAATTCGCGAACCTGGAGGTCGCCCGTATGGGCGGTAGCTTTCCAATCCACGTGGCGCGCGCTCTCCAGTACTTCATAAGGACGAATCCGATAAAAGTCGTGACCCTG
>PMOK01000100.1 GCA_003162425.1 Bryobacterales bacterium
GACGATTTCGGCGTGAACAGCGCGGGTCTTGCCATCACGGAAACCACCATCGGCAGCTTCGAGGGATTCGATCCCAACGGTGTTCCGGAATTCGTCCGGGCACGCAAAGCCATGCAGTACTCGGCATCGATCGACGACTTCGCCCGAATCATGAAGGAGGGCAACAACGGAGGCTACGCCAACACTTGGCTCGTAGCTGACAATAAGAACAACGAAATCGCCAACCTGGAATTGGGATTGAAGCACGTAACGCTCGCACGTACCAAGGATGGTTATTTCGTGGGCGCCAATTTCCCGGCGAACCCGGAGTTGATTCGCGATGAAGCCGGCAATTTCCCGGTGAATGACATGAGCGTCAGCGCCAACGCGCGCCACGTCCGCTGGGACCAATTGATGGCGGAGAACAAAGGCAAGATCGACGTCGCAGCCGCCCAGCGTTTTCTAGCCGATCATTACGACACGTTCGACAAAAAAACTGAGCCGAGCGAACGGACGCTGTGCGGCCACATTGATCTTTCGCCGCGGGGATCAAAGCCCTGGCAGCCGGAATACGGCCCTGCGGGCGCGGTGCAGAACAAGGTGGCCAATGGATCGATGGTAGATCAGATGGCGTTCACTGCCGCGATGGGTCATTCGTGCGGGCTCAGCTTCAAGGCCGCGCAACATTTGAAAGAGCACTCCGGGTTCGAGTGGCAGAAGGACGCGTTGCGGGATCTGGACACGCACGCGTGGACTACTTTTCGGATTGCACAGTAGGCAGCGCATGGCGCTGCCCCACAGCGTCAGGGCTCAGTAGGCGGACGTTGGTGCCGCTCAGCTCCCAACCGGCTTCAGGAAGACGGTCCGGCGAAGCGCTGAATATTATCTGAAAAACATTTCGATCGTTCGACGCAGTTAGCGGCTTGCCTGGCCTGGGGAAGACCAGCGCGAGATATTTCAAGATGGTATAAACGTCGGCCTCTTCCGGAAGCTGCCAATCCACATCCTGAGTGCAGAATCGCACGCGCGAACCACGCTGGGACATGTTCCAGGCTAGAAAAGCGCAGCGATCCACGGCGGTCTCAAACCACGCAGCCTGATCCTCTGGAACGTCCAGATCCAGAAAAAACGCAACGGCCTGCTCTTTCTCGCGGGAGAATTCGCGAACCTGCAGGTCGCCTGTGTGGGCGGTAGCTTTCCAATCTACATGCCGCGCGCTCTCCAGTACTTCATAAGGACGAATCCGATAAAAGTCGTGACCCTGGCCGCGGTAGAAGGATGCGATCTCGCCTTCAAGCGAGAGCAGCAGATCTTCGAAGCCGGGTTGCGGATCGATGGATGGATAAATCAAAACCTCACGCAACAGAGGGACGTTGATCCTGCGCTCGGTGAATCCGAACGGGAATCGTGTGGAGAAGCGAAAGCTGTTCTGGCGATACGAACCGCGCCGGGCAAACAGAAGCTCGACTGGTTCCTCGACGCGCTCGCCGCCGGGGATGACGGGAAAATAGAGCGGGAACGAAAGCCCGCTGTCGCCGGACGCAGTCACGTGGATGGAGAACGAGGGCATCCAACCCTTGGTATTGCGAATGACGAGGCGAGCGTACAATTTGCGGCGCGCGGAAATATGTTCGGGGAGCAGGAAATCGAGTTCAAGACCGGCCAGCGACAGGCGGCTGATAAATCCAGAGACCATGAAGGTGGCCAGCATGATGGCCAGGATGAGAAACAGGAGATTGTTGGCGGACCCGAAAGCGCCCAGGGCCACTACGACGCAAGCCATGGTGAACAACAGACCCAGGCGCGTCACCTGTTGGCGCATGCCGAGATCGAGCGAAGAATGGATGCGGGACCAGAGGCGAGTCACTTCCTTTAGAATACGAGGAATTCAAGGAAGGGACCGCTGCGCGCTCCCGAAGTCGAGGAAGAAAGCCCCGACCGATCGTCTTCTTCCCGGACTTCGGGGACGCGTAGCGCCCCGTTCCTGAATGCCTCGTATTCTTTGGAGCCTGTAGATTGTAAGCCGGTTTCTGTACCCGATAAAGGGCGATGGCCATTCATCTGGGCCAAGCATTTCTGCCTGGCTCTAGCGACCTACCCGAGAGTCGAACGGAGCGGGCAGCTCCTCCCCTCCTATTTGGTCTTGCTCCGCATGGGGTTTACCCTGCCGGCGCGGATTACTCCGTCCGCGGTGCGCTCTTACCGCACCTTTTCACCCTTACCCCCGACACGGGCTCCTAAAGCCCGCGCCACGGGCGGTATATTTTCTGTGGCACTTTCCGTAAAACTCGCTTTGAGCGAATCCCCCCGGCCGTTAGCCGGCATGCTGCCCTATGGAGACCGGACTTTCCTCCCGGCCGGCGAACCAAAATCCGCCACCGAGCGGCCACCCGTCTACAGGCCCACATTCATTGTCGCAGCTATTTGGTACCGGATCGCGAACTGAAAGGATTCCAAAGCTTGTACGGCTTGGAGCGCGCTACAGGTTTCGGGTGATTCTGTTTCTTCTCGTCGGTTGGGCCGCCAAATACCTGGGCGATGTAATCTTGCTCCTTGCGCTCAAATGCGAGCACGGCTGGATGCTCCGATCCGATCAGGAAACCATTCACCACATTTCCGTTCTCGCCCGAGACAGAAACGGCGTAACAAGTTTGCGGTCCTCCCTCCAGGCTGTGGCGAACCACCACGATGTCCGAGCGTTGAACGACGCGCTTCACCTCGGACGAATCCGAACAGTCGGAGAACAAAAGCGCCGAGTCGGGCTGTGCCGCGAGAGCTGTCCCGGCCAGAAGAAGAAGGACCGCACCCAGTGTCGGGTTCATGCACTTCCCATTCAAGCCGAGTAAGTGCCTCCCGAATACCAGCCAACGGTTCCAATCTTGCTGTCAGAAGTACTAGCCAATTCGTTTAGTGAGTTTGTGGATTATCGACGCACGGCATAATCTCACCCGCATCAGCCACGTGTGGCGGAGACGGCTTCGTCGACTAATATGTCAACGTCGTTCTCGTCGACGTCTTGAACGCGTGAACCGATCTCCTTGGCTTGCGCGACGATCTCCCGGTTGAGGCTCTCGCGTTCCTCGCCAGTGCGTGCGGAGTGCGGCAGACATGCATTCAGACGTGCGGGATGATCAGGTATCATGCTTTTCATCTAGGATATCGAACTGGGATTGGCCGCTGGTCGGTGGGAAATAGTTGCCCTGCCCGCAAACCCCCAGGGCCGCCCTGCATCAACCCCGTCCTTTTTGCGACATTTTCGTCGCCAAAACTGTGTCCGGCGAATATGCTTGCGGTCATGAGAAAGAATCAGAACATACTCCACGCGTTTACTGCAGGCGTGTGCCTTTTATCCGCGTGTGCCTGGGGCGCCGAACCAGTCAGAGTTGCGATGACTCCCGAGCATTGGAAGACAACGGGCAACGTGGAGTTTCTGAAGCATGACGGATTTGATGCCCTGGAACTGAAGCCGGGTGATCGCGCGAAGCAAACGCTGACCGGAAACGCCGCTCCCATTGGGGTTTCGTTTCGAAACGGCACCATCGAGTTCGACGTGGACAAGCCCTGGTCGATGGGAACCGGGATCGCGTTCCGGCGTGACAAAGACAGCTCCGAGAACTTCGGGTATTTCTATCTGCGACCGCAGGCCAACTGCGCCGCAGCCGTGGACTGCATACAATATGCTCCGCAAACCCATGGGGTCCTGCTGTGGGACGTTCTGCCACAATATCAAGCGCCGGCGCCGCTGCGGGAAGGCGAGTGGAACCATGTGAAGTTGGTGGTGTCCGGGCAACGGATGAACATATTCGTGAATGGCGCGAAATCGCCGACGCTGAAGGTTCGGCAGGCTGGAAGGCGACAGCCAGGAGGGAGGACTTTCGCTGTCAGGACCCGGTTTCTTTGCAAACTTAATCGTTACGCCGGATGCCGTCGATGGGCTTCCCGCCGAATCGGCGAAGGATCGATCCTGCTGTTCAGCGTCGCCGTCGCGATCGCCACAGGACTGCTCTTCGGATTGGCGCCAGCCCTGCAGGCCACGCGCCTGGATCTGTTTACCGCCTTGAAAGCGGAGACGGGCGCGGTAATGGGCGCAAGCGCTTCAGCGAGATTGCGCAAGGCTCTGGTTACTGCGCAAGTAGCCTTGTCATTCCTTCTGCTGGTGGGTGCGGGCCTGTTTGCCAAAACCCTAGGCAACCTGAAGGACGCACGGACGGGCATGGAGAAGATCGGGAATGTGATCACGTTCTGTATAGAACCGGCGTTGGCCGGCTACACCGTTCCACGCATGCGCAATTTCAATACGGAAGTGCTGCGGGAGATTCGGGCCACGCCGGGCGTGAAATCGGCGGCCTATACATACAATCCGCTCCTGCTGGGGGGGCGCCCGACATGACCATGTCCGTGGAGGGACATCCGGCCAAAGACGGCGAAGCCATGCAGGCTTTCTACAACGTCGTGTCGCCTGGATATTGGAAGGCAATGGGCGTACCACTGCTGCAGGGCCGGGAGTTCGATGAGAGCGATCGGACAGGTCCGAGCGACAAGAACGCGGCTCCGAATGTGGCGGTGGTGGATCGGGCGTTCGCGGAGCATTATTTCGGCCAGCGGAGCCCCGTGGGCCGCCATCTGGGCTACTTCGGCCAGGTCCCGGGAGCCATTCGGATTGTAGGTGAAGTGGAGAACTCACTTTTCTCGGGACCTCGCGGGAGTTCGGAAAGGCAGATCTTCTTTCCGTATCTACAGGCGAACTTCCCATGGCCGGCGAATTTTTATGTCCGCACGAGCACGGAGGCATCGACGATGTTTCCCGCGCTGCGCCAGATTGTGGCGAGGCTGGACCGGACCGTGCCGGTTTACGATATGAAGACTCTCGATCGCCAACTGGACGAAACGCTGAGCACGGAGCGGCTCATCGCATTACTGTCCACCGTGTTCGGAGCGCTGGCAACTGTGATGGCGGCGCTGGGGCTATACGGCGTAATGGCCTTTACGGTAGCCCGGCGGACGAACGAGATTGGGTTGCGTCTGGCGTTGGGCGCGCGCCAAGCATCGGTGCTGTGGATGGTGCTGCGGGAGGTGCTGATCCTGCTGGCCGCTGGCCTCGCGGCCGGCGTCCCCTGCGCGTACCTACTGAGCCGGTACGTATTGGCGCAGTTGTTCGGCGTGACGCCGACGGATCTCTGGACTTGTTTGGTAGCGATTGCGGTTCTGACACTGGTGGCGGCGACGGCGGGGCTCATTCCCGCGCGGCGAGCGAGCGCGATCGATCCCATCCAGGCGCTTCGGTACGAATAGCGAGCTGGCGGGTCTTTGGGAAATCAAGATGGATTAGCCACGTTATATTCGTCACAGCGCAAAGGGTCCACCCTCGGAGGACACCCAAAACTGAAAACCGGACAACGGGAGCGTTGATCCAGGACATTGATGGGACGGCGTGTTCACGCCAATCTTCCCATAGGTCGCGTTCAGCGATAGTTCGAAGCGATCCAACGCCGGATTGGGCGGCGCTCCGGGACATTGTTTCGATCACCCACGTTCTCCTTTCTCGGTCGCCGCACGCAGGAGTATGGTCTGTCCGACCGCCAGTCGACCGATGCGAGTGACCGCGCCGTAGATTCCCGCGGTGGTCTGGTTCGCACGAACGACCGCTTTTAGCACCTCTGGCGCAGAACTTGCTGAGTCGGGATCAAAGTTCACCATCGAGCAGCGAACGTCGCGCATCGTGACAGTGATGGCGGGGGCATCGTCCCCTTCGCCGAATGAGAGCACACCGCCCGCCCACTCGTCCTCCTGGAAGGGAACCGATTGCAGTAAACGAACCACAACATTCGGGCGAAATCGTCGCACGTCCGGGCTCAGCCCTGCGAGTCGCGAGATCTCGCGCACCGTATCGGAGGCGATCACTGAGATGCTCGCTTCATCGAAGATGCCATGATTCAACTGCATCATCTGCACGGGAGCCCCGTACCGGCGTCCGACCTCCGTGGCCAAGTCCTCCCCTAAGGCAGGCATCTCTTCGCCATCCGGGGTGCAAATATGCATAGGAAGGTCTCCCTGAGCACCG
>PMOK01000170.1 GCA_003162425.1 Bryobacterales bacterium
TACGCCAAAGGCCGCAGCAGCACCCCGTTTACAACGCTGAAGATGGCCGTGTTGGCGCCGATCCCTAACCCCAGGGCAAGAATCGCCAGAACGGCAAACCCGGGACTCTTTGCGAGCGATCGCACACAATACCGCAGGTCCTGCCACAGAGTTTGCATGACCGTTATGACGGGATTCTCAAGCAAAGGTTAGCACTTTCCTGAGACGATCCTGCTTCTCCCACCACTAGAATGTCGTGAAAGACCAACCTATTTCCATAGACGCTGCCGGCCGCCAGCGCGCCATTGATGCCGCCCTCAGCCAGATGGACAAGCAGTTCGGGAAAGGCTCCGTGCTTCGGCTCGGTTCCCGGAACGTATTGCCTGTCGCGGTGATCCCGAGCGGCTCCATATCGCTGGATGCAGCTTTGGGCGTGGGCGGATTCCCGCGCGGCCGCGTGGTGGAGGTTTTTGGACCGGAGTCATCCGGCAAGACCACGCTGGCCTTGCAGGTGATCGCTCAGGCGCAAAAAGCGGGCGGCACCGCCGCTTTCATTGATGCCGAGCATGCTTTGGATCCGGCTTATGCACGCAATCTTGGCGTGGATGTCGACAATCTGATCGTCTCGCAACCAGATTACGGCGAACAAGCGCTCGAGATCGCTGGAGCGCTGATCGGGTCCGGAGGTATCGATGTGGTGGTGGTGGATTCGGTTGCTGCGCTTGTGCCCAAAGCCGAGCTCGACGGTGAAATGGGCGATAGCCACATGGGCCTGCACGCCCGCCTGATGTCGCAGGCGCTTCGGAAACTTACCGGCACAGTGGCGCGGACCAATACTCTGCTGCTCTTCATCAACCAGATTCGTGAAAAGATCGGCGTGATGTTCGGCAACCCGGAGACCACCACGGGCGGCCGCGCCTTGAAATTTTATTCGTCGGTCCGGGTGGAAGTGCGCAGGATGACCGCGATCAAGGATGGCGATAAGGTGATCGGCAACCGCACCAAAATCAAGGTAGTGAAGAACAAGGTGGCCGCGCCTTTCCGTGAAGTCGAAGTCGACATCCTCTTTGGAGTAGGCATCTCGCGCGAAAGCGATCTGCTGGATCTGGGCGTCATTCACGAGTTGGTGGAAAAGAGCGGCTCCTGGTTCAGCTACGGCGGCGAACGCATCGGCCAAGGCCGCGAGAACGCTCGCGCCTATCTGGTGGCGAATCCCGAGGCGCGCGAACAACTGGACGCCGGCCTACGCAAAAAGCTGGGCTTCGAGGCGGCGAGTGACGCGGAGGTTACTCCGAAGCCAGCCGCGGCTGGTCAGCTTTCGCTAAACAAGACCGCTCAAAGCGCTTGAATTAGGGCTCCCGAGGCTCCGCAAGGCGGCAAAAGCCCGTTTCATCGGCTTTCGGGGCGTGGCGCGTCGAAAAAACTGAGGAAAAACGTGTTTTTTTCGCATTCTTCTCTTTACATCCGGCTCCGCTTCCCGTATGATTTGGAAGGAAACAAATTTGTACGGTTATGTTTTACGTAACCGTACCGTTGGATGGAAGAGCCCCACTAAAAAAAGAAACTAAGGAGAAGTACATGGCAGCAACCAAGATGACGCAGTCGCAGATCATGAAAGAACTCGCGGCAGCCACCGGCAGCACAACCAAGGCGGCCAAGACATTCGTCGAGACCTTCGCCGATCTGGCCGTCCGTGAAACGAAAAAGAACGGAGTGTTCATTATTCCCGGCATTGGCCGCCTGGTTCGCGTGGACCGCAAAGCCCGCATGGGCCGCAATCCCGCCACCGGCGAAGCGATCAAGATCCCGGCCAAGAAAGTGGTCAAGTTCCGGGTCGCAAAAGCCGTGAAGGACGCGATCGTACCCAAGAAGAAATAGGTTAGGAACCCGCAAGCAGCTTTAAAAACATAAACCCCCGCGATGACCTCGCGGGGGTTTCTCTTTCAGAAGTCGATACTAGGTCCACTCAAGGTGCGAGCAAATCCAGGAAGCCTCAGGCCTGCTTCTTTTCGTCGACGTTAGGGTTTTGATCTTCCTTCATGGCACCTTTGAAATTCTTGATGCCCTCCCCTAAGCCCTTCGCCAGTTCGGGAATCTTCTTTCCGCCAAACAGCAGAACGGCGACCACCAAAATGACAATCAGCTCTGGAAAGCCTATAGATCGGAACATGCGGCCTCCTTTAATGGACCATACCTTGAACAACCCCATTGTACTCCGATTCCCGAACTACCGCACAACGTTCGCCAACCGCCGTAGCGCACGCACTCCGCGCACGGTTCAGGTTCTGTGAACGCGTTGGTTTCTCGGGACGCCAACGCCACCCCGCGAAGCGTTCACAAAAGTGTGAACGCTGCAAACTAAGAGTTCGCGTTACAGCCATCTAGCTTCTGGATTCTGACTTCCGGCTCCTGTATACTTCCTTTTCCATGTGGCAGCAAAACTATACACCGTTAGGAAGCCTCCCTTTTTCGGCGCTGGTGGCCGCGCTGCCGATTTTCACGCTGCTTTTGCTGCTGGGTATCCTGCGCAAGCCCGCCTGGGTCGCCGCACTTTCGGGTCTTGCGGCCACCATTCTGGTTGCCGTTTTTCTGTACGGCATGCCGCTCGGAAAAGTAATCGGCGCGACAACGTACGGCGCGGCATTCGGTCTTTTCCCGATCGGTTGGATCGTAATCTGGGCGGTCTTCTTGTATCGGCTCACGCTCGATACCGGCAAGTTCGAATTCATTAAGCACTCGATCGGGAGCCTGACAAAGGATCGCCGGCTGCAGGCGCTGCTGATCGCGTTCGCCTTCGGGGCGTTTGTGGAAGGCGCCGCTGGATTCGGAACTCCGGTTGCGGTTGCATCCGCAATGCTGGCCGGTCTCGGATTCACGCCGTTCTATGCGGCCGCCATCTGCCTGCTCGCGAATACGGCGCCCGTGGCCTTCGGCTCCATCGCGATTCCGATCGTCACGCTCGCAGGAATTACTGGACTGCCGCTGGATCGCTTAAGCGCCGGCGTGGGACGCATCTGCGCTCCAGTTTCATTGATCGTCCCGGCCTACCTGATTCTGGTGATGGGCGGATGGAAAGCCCTGCGACCGGTATTACCCGCAGCGATCGTCTGCGGCGTTTCGTTCGCCGGAATGCAGTTCATCATCTCGAATTTCGTCGGCGCGCAGCTCACGGATCTGATTGCTTCGCTCACTGCGATCGTCACGTTGGTACTGCTGTTCCTGGTCTGGAAGCCGAAGGACATTGTTGCCGAGCCGCCGTCATCCAAAACAGTAGCAGTCCGGCCTTCGGCTGGGCAGATTCTGCTGGCCTGGAGTCCGTATTTGCTGCTGGTTGGCTGTGTGCTCCTGTGGGGTTACAAGCCGATGCAAGGCCCGTTGAATTCCGTGAGTGTTCCAATCCCCTGGCCTGGATTGCATAATCTGATCGCCCGCATGCCGCCGGT
>PMOK01000146.1 GCA_003162425.1 Bryobacterales bacterium
GCGCTGCGTTGCGCGAGATTCCGGACTTCATCCGCTACCACCGCGAACCCCATCCCCGCTTCGCCGGCGCGTGCTGCTTCCACGGCCGCATTCAGCGCCAGAATATTCGTCTGAAAAGCGATCTCGTCGATTACGCGCATCACTCGCGAAATCTCACTGCTCGATTTGCTGATGCCGCTCATCGAATCGGCCATGGCTTGAATCGCGGCCTTTACTTGGCCATCGATGGATTCAGCTTTCCCCATCAGCTCAGACGCCTTGCGAGCGGCATCGGAGTTCTGGCGTGCGATGGAAGTAATTTCCTGCGCCGACGCGGAGGTCTCTTCAACCGAGGCCGCTTGCTCGGTTGCGCCCTGGGCCAATTGCTGACTGGAGGCGGAAACTTGCTGCGACGCACCCGTTACGTCGCTCGAGCTTGCTTCGAGACCGCCAGCAATTTCTCTCAAATCGAGCGTGCTTCGCCGGATGACCACAGCCGCTATGAGGCCAAACACGATACAAATCGCGAATAGAGTTGCCACGGCGATCCGGCTGTTGCGTGCGATTTCGCCCGAGCGGGCAACCGCCTCGGCGTTGAGCTTCTCCTCCATTGACAGCAAACCGTCGATCGCGTTCGTAACATCAGTGCCGGCTTTCACCAGATGGTCCATGTCCCACTGGATCGCCTCTTGAACTTTTCCCTCCGCGCACAATCGCGGCACATCCGCTTGCAGCCGGGCATATTCCACCACTCCGGCCTCCACCTTACTGGTGAGCTCGCGTCCCGCATCGGTCACCAAAAGCGGCCGCAACTCGCCAATTTTCGCGGTCACTTTGTCAACAGACGTCGCGAACAGTTTCTTGTTCAACTCCACCTTTTCCTGCCCGTGAATACTCGAGAACAGCAAGATGCCCCGCTCGGCCAACCGAAATGTCAGTACCGAGGTCTTCATGTCGGAAACCAGAGTCACTTTCTTCGCCGTCTGATTGACAGCCGCATCCAGTTCGTTTTTCAATTCAGAAACGGATACCCACGCGGATACTCCGAGAATCGCGGTCACCATGCCCGCCCCGGCAAAGCAATATCCCAGTTTCTTGCCTAATGTCATACCGTTGGCCCTCGGTTGGGCTTATCGGCGAGGGAACGATAAAGATTAATGCTTCCAGTTGGTCTCCGACGGCGTCTCCGGACTCGGGATGTCTAGATTGACGACGATCGGTTCCTGCCCGCTGCGAACTACTACGCACTCTACTGGGCTCGACGGGTCGGCATTGATTTCCTGGTGTGGGACGAAGGGCGGAACGTAGATGAAATCACCGGGTCCGGCCTCTTCTACGAATTCCAGATTTTCGCCCCAGCGGAATCGCGCGCGGCCCTTCACTACATAAAGGACCGTTTCGAGGTCGCCGTGATGGTGCGCGCCGGTTTTCGCGTTCGGCTGCACCACCACCGTTCCGGCCCAGAGTTTATTGGCGCCGGCGCGTGCGTGATTGATGGCCGCGGCGCGCGTCATCCCGGGTGTTTGCGGAGTATTGCAGTCTAACTCACCCGCGCGCACGACGCGGATTCCGTGTTGTTTCCAATCGCTCATACTGCCGCAAGGCGGCGGCTCTTCAAAAGTTCAGAAATGGCGCGGCATTCTTCAGCTAGTTCCCGAAACTGCTGCGGATACAGCGACTGAAAACCGTCAGACAGCGCTTTATCAGGATTGGGATGCACTTCCACAATCAGCCCCGAAGCTCCCGCGGCCACCGCTGCCAGCGCCATGGGATGGACTTTATCGCGCTTGCCGGTTCCGTGACTCGGATCAACAATGATCGGCAAATGGCTGAGTCGCTGCACGGCCGGCACCACGCTCAGGTCGAGCGTGTTGCGAGTGTGATCGGCAAAAGTTCTCACACCGCGTTCGCACATGATCACCTGATAGTTACCTTCCGAAAGAATATACTCGGCGGCCATCAGGAATTCTTCGAGCGTGTTGGACATACCGCGTTTTAACAAGACGGGCTTGCGGGCGCGGCCGGCGCGGCGCAGCAAAGAGAAATTCTGCATGTTGCGCGCGCCAATCTGAATGCAATCGGCGTGTTCTTCCACCAGGTCGAAGACCTCCACGTCAATCGCCTCGGTAACGATGCCTAGTCCGGTTTCCTCCCGCGCTTCCACCAGGTAGCGGAGCCCTTCTTCGCCCAAACCCTGAAATGCATACGGCGATGTTCGGGGCTTGTAGGCGCCACCACGCAGCAATTGCGCGCCGGCGGATTTTACCGCTCGCGCAGAGGCCAGAATCTGCTCGCGGCTTTCCACCGAACACGGGCCAGCGCAAAGCGCCAGTTCGTCGCCGCCCACCAGGACTCCGGCCACTTCCACCACTGTGTTGTCGGGCTTTACTTCACGGCTCACCAGCTTGTACGGTTTTGAAACCGGGATGGCCTCGGCGACGCCCGGAAGATCCTCGAATTCAGAGCGCGGCACGGGGCCGTGATTGCCCGTGATTCCTATGGCGGCGCGCTCGGCGCCAGGCATGACATGGGCACGGAATCCAAGGCTTTGAATTCTCTCGCACACCCCCGCAATTTCTTGTTCGGTGGCGTGCGCGCGCATTACGACTAACACGGGATGCTCCCTTTCCACAATAGTGTATCGCGTTGCGGGGCAATGTCCTCAATAGCGCGTTACGGAAAATCATTGACCCGATTGCTGCAATCGCAAGACGCTTCGCTTACGCCTGCGATGAGTCGAAATTTCACCGGTGAACTAAACCGCTTCGCGGTAGCCGAGAGGCGTGGTGGGTCTTCGGTTTGTCGAGACAATTGCGCTACCATCAATTCGGCATGGCCGCAATCCTGAACGCAACAGTGCTACAGGAAGTCCTGCCCAAGCTCCGGACGCACCAGAAAATTCAGGAGCTTTTCCTCACGCTCCGTCTGCACCGCAACACATGGGTACGCGTCGCACGGCAGGCGCTTCGCCCCCACTTTGCGGCTGGATGCCACACCCGGCCCTTTCTGGAATCCGGGAACTCTACGGGAGCTCCGAAGCCTCAAACATTTCCTGTGCTTTCTGATCAATACCCAGTAAAGCAATTGTCCCGCCAAACCTTCCAGGTTTAGTTCACTGCACGGTTTACTCGGTGTTCGCAGCGTTGCAGTCGACCCCTACTCCCCGGCCTCCTCGCGCCGCGAAACCGAGCAAACCTTTTTCAATCACATCCGGATGATTGCTGAACTCCTTTCGTAATCAGTAGTTTACTAATACTCTCATGCGCAGCTTGCTTACTGTCGATTGATAGACTAGTATTTAGGAGGCGCCAAAAGGTAGCCCATGAGTTCATCAACCGCAATCCTAACCCTCGACGAGTGGCAGATTCGGTTTCACGAGGCGATGGCGGCGCTGCTTCGCGCCCGGGAAGCGATTAAACGACAGTTTGGCCTATGGGGTCTTCTGAACGGCCTTTGGAAGTCTAGCCGGGATCTCAAGGCGTTGAATGTGACCCTAAAAGCTGTCTCCGAATTACCGGACGGCACACTCAGCGACGACTTCATCCAATCCCAAGTTCCGCAGCTTCGCAAGCTACTGAGATCGATTGAGGATTTGGTGGACACAGCGAGACATGAGGGCCTGATGAATCGGTCCTTGACCGCTGCTCCCCTAGGGTTGATAAGCGTTCGTGGGGAGTATGTCGCCGATTACCTAGATGCACTCGAGATGTCAACAGATCCGCAAGTCATAGCGGCCATAACCGAAGGCCACGGCCAAATCGAGCGCGGAGAAGTTGAGGTCATGGAGCGACTTTTCTGAGCGATGCCGCTTGCAAATTCACACTCAGCCAGCAGGCCGCAAGTTATCTAAAACGACTGGACAACGATACCAAGAAACGCATCAACGACAGACTGCTTGAGGCTTTAGCAGGCCCCGTTGAGGCGTCAGATCGTCTCGTCAACAGAGGGAACGAGAGGAAAATCCGAGTTGGGGGCTTGCGGATATTGTTCAGGATCGCATCCAAATCCGAAATATTGATCGATACCATTCTTCCGCGTGGCGATGTCTACAAGCACACGCGACGACGATAAACCCCGTTGCGTTCCTAAGCCTAATCGTACCTCGGATGTCTAGCCTATCCATATTTTTGAGGATGCTACGCGTTGCAAACGGATGCGCGCCGGAGCGATGATGAATGCATGCGGACGACCCTTTACGTCGTTCCGGCAAGCATCGCGTTGCTTGTTCTGGGCCCTCCCGCGTCGACGGCAGACGATTTCAAACTGAATTGCACACTCCCTTTTGAACGTATCGCGGTGAAACCCGATCCGTACATTACGTGTGGGAACGCCGGATCGAAACAGAACGGTGCACCGCTGAGCGCTGCCGCAGCACGTCAGGCAAACGCGAAAAACAATTTCTGCGCGGATGCTTCCGCTCCCATCACAGTGGATTTCGCGATCCTGACTGAAATGCAGGCGCAGTCCCCGGCCAAGCGCACTCTGACTCACAACCGGGATTCGCTGCACGCGTTTTTCCCGCTGAACGGAACGAAGATTGGTGAGGGCGACGTGGTGCGCATGCTGGCGTTCATACTGAACGCCCACATTTCCGATTGCGAATCGGGCGAAGACGTGAACTGCGAATCTTCGGGTGTGGCGAACAACGACATGCATATTCCTCTGATGGACCCCACCAAGTCGAATCCCCGCAGTCGGCCGGAATGCACCAGCGTGATTGCCGAAATGATCCCGCATTTCCGTCCCGCGGCGTGGTCGGTGATCGATATGAAAACCCCGGTGAAGAATCCGGTGCGCGTAACGGGCCAGTTGTTCTACGACGATGCCCACGAGCCTTGCGTGATGGCCGGGGGGAACTTGGTAGGCGAATCGCCGCAAAGAATTTCGCTGTGGGAAATTCATCCTGTGTACGCGATGGATGTCTGTTCCAGCACCGATCCGGCGCAATGCGATGTGACAAGCGACAGCGCCGCCGTTTGGACGCCTTATGACCAGTGGGTGGGCCGCAGTTCGAGCCAAGTGCAAGCTACCGGGCAATCCGAACGCAAGGAGTGCGGAACGAAAGCCGCAGCCGAGCATTGATGGTGTAGTAGCATCGACTAAGTGAAGGACCGCCTCGAGCAGTACTTCCAATTTCGCGAGCTTCAAACCAACTGGCGCACTGAAATCCTGGCGGGGGCCACCACCTTCGTCACCATGGCGTACATCATCTTCGTGAATCCGGCCATTCTGCACGAGACTGGCATGCCGTTGACGGCCGTGGTGGCGGCGACATGCGTTTGCGCAGCGCTGGGCAGTCTGATGATGGGAATTGTGGCGCGATACCCCATCGCGCTCGCGCCGGGGATGGGCCTCAACGCTTATTTC
>PMOK01000069.1 GCA_003162425.1 Bryobacterales bacterium
TTCTACAATGCCCACCACTTGGACGCGCGTTCCATCCTTCATCTTGTAATGTCCGCCGATTGCGTTTGCCGCGGAACCGAAAATTGTGCTTGCAAACAGCCGGTTCACCACGGCCACGCGGGGCGCATTTTTATCGTCATGCTGCGAGAAAGCCCGGCCCGCCAGCACGGGTGTGCCCGCGGCATCGAAGTATTCAGGAGATATCCTGTAATTTACGGCGGTAGCGGCGGCATTTGCCGGCCTCATATCGGTCGTTTTGTCGTTAAATACTAGCGCGACGTTCCAACCCTCAGTTAATGGCGGATTATCCACCAATCCAACAGACTTTACGCCAGGAATCGTCCCCACAGCATCCTTCATGCGTTTTTGCATTGCGGGCACTCCATCGCCGCTGTATCCCGCCATACTCAGGTTGGTTTCCACCAGCATCGCGTTCCGCGGCTCAAAACCGAAATTGCCGTCGAGCGAACGCACCAGCCCGCGCACGGCAACCATCGAAGATGTCACCAGCACCGCACAGATCGCAATCTGCACCACCAGCAATACGTCTCGGACAGTAACTCGCCGCCCGACCGTGGCGTTGGATCCCGCTTTGACGATCTGGTACGGATCTACTCTCAGCACCTGGCGCACCGGAACCATGCCAAAAAGAATTCCGCTGACTAATGCCAAAACCAAAGCTATTCCATAGACATTTGCGTCCGGAGTCACAGGCACATGGATAGGAAATCTGGGCATTGGCTGCCACACGCTGAGCCCGCGCAACAGCAGTACGCTGCCCCAGAGTCCGACGGCGCCTCCCATCAACGAAATCAGCGCGGCTTCGGTAAATAGTGTCCGGAGAATGCGACTTCGGCTCGCTCCCAGCGCCAGTCGCAGTGCAACTTCCCGGCCGCGGTCAGCGGCGCGTGCTGCAAAAAGGCTGCCCAGGTTCGCACAGGCGGCCAGCAGAATCAAGCCCGCCAGCATCATCAATCCCGTAACGAATTCCCGCGCCGGCTTGGCAAAAACATCGCCGGGGAGACCTGGACGGCCCAACGAAAAGGTCCTTTGGCCAACGTCTTTGGGATAGGCCTTCTCAAGCCACGAGCCAATGGAGTTCAGATCAGCAATAGCCTGCTCCGGAGTGACGTCCGCCTTCAAATGTCCCATCACCTGAAAAACCTGACGCCTCCCGCGCTCGTTCAGGTAGCTGAACCCCTCCAATTGTTCTTCGTTAACCATGGGCGCAAAGAAATCCGGAGAGAAAAACAATAAAGTCCCGTGGAACTCCGGAGGCGCTACCCCGACAATCGTGAAAGGATGCTTGTTGAGCTTCACAATACGCCCCACCACTCCGCGATCGTCCTGAAAATGGCTGTGCCAATAAGCGTATGTCAGTACGATATAGGGAGCGCTGTTCGGGCCATGCTCATCGGAGGCGTGAATGAACCGTCCAAGATACGGCTGAATGCCCAGTACGTCAAAATAGTTCCCGCTCACCTCATAGATCCAGACTCGAGCTGGATTTTCGCCCGTGTCCAGGCCAGCCGCAGTGATGTTATAAGCTGCCAGGCCATCAAAGCTGCGATTGCGTTCGCACAGGTCAATGTAGTCCGGATACGACTGGTATGACCAACCGCTCTTCTGCTGGACTCCATAAAAGCTTTCCGCCTGAGGCACATTCAGCGGGCGCAGGACCAGCGCGTTCAAAATACCGAAAACCACCGCGTTTGCCCCTATCGCCAACGCCAGCGTCAGCACTGCGACAAAAGTAAAACCCGGAGACTTCCGAAGAGCCCGCAGGCTGTAACGAATATCCCGAACAGTATTCTCGATGCCGTTTACCCCACGCGCCTCACGGCATTCCTCTTGGCGTTGTGCGAGCGAATCCATCGCGCGCAACGCGGCGTGCCGCGATTCCTCCGGTGTCAGCCCCTGCGCGATGTTCTCCTCAATCTTTTTCTCCAAGTGATACTGCAGCTCTTCATTCAGATCCTGCTCCACACGCTGGCGGCGGAAAAGGGATCGTAAACGCAGCGGCAACACGTAAAACCACTGTTCTATTCGCATGGCTCATGCCTCCTCGAGCCGCACAACTTGTGTGATGGCATCCGAAAGGCGAGCCCAGTTCGCCGCCTCTTTTTGAAGCTGTCCGCGGCCCAATCGAGTCAGCGAGTAGAATTTCGCCCGCCGGTTGTTCTCGCTCGCCTTCCACTCGGCAGTGATCCACCCCTCCTGTTCCAGCTTGTGCAGTGCGGGGTAGAGCGACCCATCGCTCACTTGCAGAACCTCGCCCGATACCTGTTTCAGCCGCTGGCTAATCGCCCACCCATTCAGCGGTTCCAAAGCCAAAATCTTCAACAGAAGCAAATCCAGAGTTCCCTGCACCAGGTCAGATGGTCTGCTCATGGCCCCTCCTATCGGTTACCGAGCTTAGAGTATCACCACTCCTCTCGGTAAGCAAGGGGAAAATACGTTGTACTACTAGACCTGATAATCTTCGCACCCTGCGACGATTTGTACTACTAGACCTGAAAATCTTTGCAGCCTCCGACGATTTGTGGGGCGGACCCCTGGTCCGCGCGGGTCCCCCAGGACCCGCATTCTGTCGCCAGCTTCGCGAACTCCGACTGCAATGCGGCCATCAGCGGCCAAAACCGCGCTCAAAAACGCTCCCCTTAAACCGCAGATCGAGCCCTTGCACCGAATCACGTGTACGCTCGCCATCAATGAGGGCGGCGCGCTAAAAGATTCAGACCGCCAAGCGAGAATTGCCCCACGCGATTGTTGTCGGCCGAGCCAAACGCATCCCGAAAACACGCTCTCACTTTGGATCAAGTCGAAGTAGCTCACTAGCAAAACTTCACTGTCGAATATACTGTGGATAGATTCCCACACTGGAAACCATACAAGTCGTTCTGGACGCCAAACTCTTGAAGGCCGCTGACATCGCAGCCAGGCGCCAAAAAGTAAATCGATCTGCGCTGATTCGCCTCGCTCTCCGGGAACATCTGAAGCGCTTGCATCTGGTGGAACTCGAGGAGCGCGACCGGCGCGGTTATCAAGCCCGGCCTCAGCGGATAGAAGAATATCGTCCCTGGGAGGAGGCCGCGTCTTGGCCGGAAGATTGAACCGCGGGGATGTCCACGTCTGCCGATTTCCGTCGCCCGGCAAGCAACGGTCAGTTCTCATACTCACCCGCGATAGCGCCATCGGCCATCTTTCGACCGCAATAGTGGCCCCAATCACCTCCACGGTCCGCGGCGTTCCGTCAGAGATGGTATTGGATGTCATCGGAATGAAGGGCCGACGCGCGGTGAATCTTCACAATTTGGTCACCGTCTCACAAGTCCGTCTGGGCAAGCGAGTCGCCAGCTTGAGCGATCAACGCATGCAAGAGGTCTGCGTTGCCCTACGTTTCTCACTCGGATGCGTCTAACCTGGCGGTCACGCCCCACTAGTAAGGGAAGGACCGGACGCGACCGCGCTGGCTCAGCGGCCACATCGACCTATGGGGAAAACCGCCGCAGCGTCTCCACGGGTTTCAACATTACGCGGCCAACGGGCTCGGTCTCGCCATTCTTTGTCGTATCTTGAGCATGTGGGGCCGAATCGGGCTTGTCGGAGGACCAACAGCCCCAAAGGACAAACGGAATGTTTCTCGGTGATCCTCAGACCTTTGACAGCCTTAAGAAACTATGGGGACTATGTCGAGTCTCGAAAAAGCCCGTGCTTATTTGGGTCGGAGCTGGCGCAAGCTCATGGCTCGGCTACGAAAGATGGGCTGATCTAGCCAAACGCTTCCATAAAACATTCCTGCGAGCGGATTCCAGCTACATGAGAATAGAAGCCGCACACGAACTCGACGCCGGCGACTACCCTGCCGTCTTCCAGCGATGTCTCGATTCGGATCCCCAGCGCTATTCCTCGTTATTAGCCGATTCTTTTGGTAATCGACCGATTACCCCGGTTTACGAGCGTTTCCTGAACGCCCTGCGCCAGATCGAAGGCGTCTCAATCGTCACGACCAACGTTGACGAAGCGTTGGAGCGGTCGCAATCACGGTTCGAGCTCGTACAACGAACGGACCTAGCACGAACTCTAACCTTAATTCCATCCAAAACTCCGTTTATCGCGAAGTTGCACGGAACCATCAGCTCGGTCAATTCCACTATATTCTCCACCAACGACTACAGAAAACTCGTGAGTGACGAAAGTTACATCGAGGTACTTCGTTCTCTCTTGACTACCTGTTCGGTGATCTTCGTTGGTAATGGCCTGCGCGATCAGTATCTATTCGACCTGCTTGCCAAGAACGCCAAACTCTTGTCGCTGTTCAGCGATGGGCCGCATTTTCTTATCTCCGCGGAGGACCGGTCGAACCTACCGATGAGTGTAAATGTTATTCGGTATCGCACCGATCTACACACGGATCACCGCTCTAGCATTCTGGCCATCGAGCTGCTAGGCAGACCGAGCGTCGAAGTCGAGCCGGTCACCTTCGACCATTCCCTGCGAGCACGGACGCAGAGCGCTCACTTCCTGAGTGACTTCTATCCAAGCGGCACTTGGACGACCAGTAATGGGCTCTTGCTAACGAAGGAGGACGGCAGCCAGACCGAGATGCTTATCGGCCCAGACTGGTCTCGCGAGGAAATTCCAACCCCTTTTTCAACCGCGGCGTACGATCTCGCGGTGGGCCTTATCTGTTTCGATCGCGCCTTTTTTCCGATTGACTGTGTTGGCAGAGTGCATCAGTTTCTTGGATCGGAGTTGTTTTGGATTCTCGCGAACGAGGATGTGCTCCGGTTTGTGCAATGGGAAGGTATGGACGGTTTGGTCTTTCCTGTACCAAACTCGGGATTTGGACACCTTGCCACTGGCAGAATACCCACTCTGACGACGATGCAGATGATTACCCGCCAGTTGGCACCGTCGCCAGGTATGGAGGCCGATGCTGCCGCAAAGTTCGCACTGTTGGAAAGCAAAACAAGTCCCATCGATTTGTCAGGGACTTTGAATTTTGCGGACGTCTGTAACGGATTGTTCGTCTCCCCAAAGACCAGGAGCACGTTAGGACTGAGCGACGCGACGCCCGCCGGACAAATTCCACGGTGGGCTGCCGCCTCTGCGTTGCGGTTGATCCACATCGCCAGGGTTGGCGCAACCTGCCAAATGCTCGGCCTATCATCCATGAAGCTGATGCCGGGAGCAGCGCAGGTGGCACAAGTTGCCTTCTCAGCTATCGCTGGAGGTATCCTCGCCAACGATGCAGCATCCTACGCTCTAACCGGCCAGTTTGAAGTCGTTCCAGAGGACGCCTTTTCCAATCCCGACGTCTGGAAGGCAATCCTCGCGTTTCGAGAGACCAGCGCGGGATCAAATCTTCGGGATTACGTGAATAAATATCTGCTGGCGAATCAAGGGGCCGAAATTGTCGCTGCGATTGACGCAAGTCTGCATCAAGCGTTACCGCCGAGGATGCTTACCGACGCGAGACGTGCGATGTCGGCCTTGTTACTGGCGTCAAATGCCGAGCTCGGCGTTACGCCCGGAATCTGGAGCGACGTATATGAGCGCTGGAACGGCCCGGTTGCTTGGAGGTCTCGGGTTAGAGCACGCCTTGCAAACTACCTCCGAGAACGAAAATTGGGCCCATACGACCTTTGCCCCTGTGGTTCATATGAAAAGGTCAAGTACTGCTGCCAAGCTGCGCTGGAGCAGTGATTCGAACCATGACTGCACTGCAGCTCAAGCCGCCTGCAAACTATTAGACAATTCCTCAGCCGTCTGCTCAGGTGTGTCGCGAATCAGATAGCGGCGAAGCCGCACGTCCAACGGAAGAGCACTTGGGTCCAGGTCTTTAGGCACTATCGCTAAAACTCTCTTGCCCATGCCGATGGCGGCCCCAAGTTCGAAAAAAAGATTGGGTCTCGACGGAGATTCTGCGTCGAATAGCGCCACCAGTACGTCGCTACTCCGCAACCCCGCCTCAAGCGCGTCCACCGCTGACTCACTGGGCCTATCGTCAAGTCCGTCAAGCCAAACAGTAACGCCTCTCCGCTGGAGAGCTTCAGCAAAGGAACACACCCAGTCTGCATCACGTGCAGAGTGGGAAATGAAGACGCTTGGTTTTTCCATGCTTCCTAGCCTTCATTGTCGCTTGCGCGCCGCCAACTGTTCCAGGTAAGTATCGATCTCATTCAACGGTAAGAGGTTCCGCCTCTTCAGAAATACGGGTGCGCCCGGCCGCGTTTGTAGCTCAGTCGGCGTCAGCCCAAGCAGCAGCCCTACGATGGGAATCCGGCGGCACCACGCAGCCCCAATCTCGGCCCATACATAAGGCCGGTCAAGAGCCCACGGAGTGATTAAGACAACCAATTCGTGTGCTCGCTCCAGGAAATTGAGGATGTCTTCCTCGAAATCTGCTCCGACATCGATGTGAGCCTCGTCCAAAAATGGAGTCGCACCGCATGCCTCAATCTCGCGCGCGATCTGTCTCGCCACCCACATGTCAGCGCTGCGGTGGCTGATGAAGACCAATCGGCTCTTCGTCTTCGCATGCTCATCCACCGATACAAACGATTCTACGCTGAATCGCCCCCAGCCGCCGCAACCAAATCGCGAGTCACCAAAATCCCACAGTGAAACACTCCTTCCCCCTCAACAACCTCCACCACCCTCCCCCGCCGCACGCTCGACACCCGTGCTATTCCGGTCCCAAGAGGTATCAACATGCAAGCAACAACAGAAACTGATCCGGTCCTTCGATGGGCCGCCCGGCGCGCTGCCATCAACCGCGCTAATTCCGAACACTCCACCGGACCTCGCACCGAGGCCGGCAAGAAACGCTCGTCGCAGAACGCGCTTCGTCACGGCCTGACATGCCGTACCGCCGTCCTGCCCACCGAAGATCAGGCCGCCTACGAACAACACTGCCTGCATTTTCGCGACGAATACCAACCCGCCAATGCCAGCGAAACCCAGCTCGTCCAGGAACTAGCCGACACATCCTGGCGCCTGAATCGCATTCCACTCCTCGAAACCAGTCTGCTCGCTGAAGCCAGCCCCGAGTCCCTAGTCCCGCAGCTAGCCAGCCTAGGCCTCTACAGCTCTCGCCTCTCCCGCCAGTTCCAAAAAACGCTCGACCAGCTCCGCACCATCCAATCCGACCGCAAGCACCAGGAACGCCGCGATCTCCGCAACGCAGCCGAACTCCTGGAACTCCATAACCGCAGAGGGATTCCCTGGCAACCTGCCGATCATGGCTTCGTTTTTTCAAAAGAACAAGTCGAACGTCACGACGAGCTCCTGATGCGCCAAAATGAAGCACGCCATTGCGCCTGGCCCCGCTACGAAATGCCCCCAACCCTAATGCGAAACTTCATCGAATAACAATCTCAAGCGACAGGTCCGTTCTACGAACCGAAGAACCGAAGAACCGAAGAACCGATAAAGCTTTCCCGCCGCATGCCGATGGAAGAAGATACGGAGGATTATTGCGCCCGGTTCGCCAGCTAGCCTGTTTCACCGCCATCCTGCTGCTCGGATTGCCAGCGAGCGCCTTCGCCCAACGCTATAGCTTCAAACTGTATTCCGGCTCACAAGGTCTCGGCAACCTCGCCACCTTATGTATGCTGCAGGATTCCACCGGCTACCTTTGGATTGGGACACAGCACGGACTCTATCGCTACGACGGCGCTCATTTCCTGGCTTTCGAGATGCGCGATGGTCTTCCGAGCGCGAGAATCGAATCACTCTATGAGACCGTCGACCACGTATTGTGGGCCGGAACATCGGCTGGCTTGGCCCGGCGCCTGGGGTCCAAATTCCAGTACGTCGATGTGGGCCGTCCCATCGAGATCGTCGGCCGCTCTGCTATCGCCTCCGACCAGGCCGGCCACATTCTGGTCAGCACCTCGGCCGGGCTATTGATCGGAAGTCCGTCCGGGAGCGGTTATCGCTTCGTCCCGGCACCCCAAATCCCCGGAGTTGACCCGGCTGTTCACGGTATTCACACCAGTCCTGATGGCGTGGTCTGGTTCGGATGCGGGAGCCAGATTTGCCGCCTCGAGTCAAACAGTGTTTCAAACCGCGTGACCGCTCTTGGTGAAGAGCACGGCATCCCGCCTGATCGCTGGGATGCCATCATCACGGATAAAGAGGGAACGCTCTGGATTCGCAGTTCCACCCGATTGCTCCACCGCCCGCCCTTGGCTTCGCGCTTCGAGCCGGTGGACGTGACGATTCCCGAGAATAGCGACTTCGCCGCGTTGTCTCTAGGCCGCAACGGCGAGCTGTTTGTCCCCACTGATTTTGGCGTCACCATGCGCGCCGGCGGCAAATGGCGTTTCGTCGGAAAAGCGCAGGGTCTTCCGGCAGATCCCACCAGCAGCGTTCTGGTTGACCGCGAAGGCTCCATCTGGGTGGGACTGCTCGGATTCGGCGTCGCACGCTGGCTCGGCTATCAACAATGGGAGAGCTGGACCTCGGGCGAAGGGCTTTCGAACGATACCATCTGGGCCATCCGGCGCGACGCTAACCACGATCTGTGGGTCGGCACCGATCTTGGACTGAATCGGTTACATATCGGCGCCGACGGTAAGCCAAACTGGCGCGCTTGGACCGAGCGCGAAGGAATCAACGGCAATAAAGTCCGTAACGTGCTGGAAGCCGAAGACGGGACCATTTGGACCGGCAGTTCGCCCGGCGGCGTGTCCCGGCTGGATCCGAAAACGGGCGTTGTCACCAATTATGGCGCGCGTGACGGCATCACCAACGACCGCGTCACCAAGCTCAAATCGGACAGCAAAGGAGGACTCTGGGTGGGCACGCGCGGTGGTGTCTTTCACGGCGCCGCCGAAGGCCGCCGCATGCGTTTCGAACGCGTCGAGCTGCCTTTGAGCACTCCGGACGAGATCTTCTTTGACGCCATGGAGGATCGCCAGGGCCGTTGGTGGTTCTGCGGCAGTCGTGGACTCGCTCTGCTCGAAAATAGACACTGGCGGCGGTTCACCACCAAAGATGGCTTGCCGACAAATTACCTCGGCTACATCACGCAAGCTGCGGACGACGCCATTTGGATCGGCTACCGCGAGCCGTACGGCGTTTCCCGAATTACGCTGGATGGTGGACACCTCGCCATCCGCACCTTCACGGAAAAAGACGGTTTGGGTTCCGACAAAGCGATATTCGTTGGCGCCGACCTGGGCGGACGCATCTGGTTCGGTAGCGACCGCGGCGTGGACTTCTACAACGGCGCGCGCTGGCATCATTACGATCAACAGGACGGGCTGATCTGGGACGATTGCGACGCCGCTTCTTTCCTGGCCGACCCGGACGGCAGCGTTTGGATCGGCACCAGCGGAGGGCTCTCGCACTTCCGTCCCGCAGCAAGTGCGGCCTCTGCACCTCCTACAGTTGAAATTACGGAAGCTCACATCGGCGGCCATCAAATAGATCTGTCCCAGCCCGTGCGCGTGCGGCATGGCCATGCTCCGCTGCTCGCGTTCTTTGCGGCACTCACCTTTCTGGATGAAAGAACCGTGCGCAGCCGTTATCGTTTGGCCGGCTTCGCCGACGAGTGGGTGGAGACTTCTCTCCGTCAACTGGAATATGCAAACTTGCCGCCTGGACAATACACGTTGGAGGTGGCCGCTCGTAGCGCCGACGGCGAATGGAACCAGAACCCGGCGCGCATGTCCATCGAGGTGCTTCCGCTATGGTGGGAAACCTGGTGGGCCCGGTTCAGCGCACTCGGCGTGCTGTTGCTGGCGGTGTGGTCCTACATGTGGTCGCGCGAACGCCGCTACCGCAAGGAGCAACAGCGTCTGGAATCGGCGGTGGATCAGCGCACCCGTGAATTACGCGTCGAAAAGGCGCAGATCGAACGCAAGAACGCCGACATCGAGCTTCTACTTAAGGATTCCCAGGAGGCCAACCGGCTCAAGAGTGAGTTTTTGGCCAATGTCAGTCACGAAATCCGTACGCCCATGAACGGTGTATTGGGAATGACTGCGCTGGCGCTCGAAACGGAGCTGGACGGCGAGCAGCGTGAGTACATGGAGACGGCCCAGCAGTCTGCTACCTCGTTGCTGAGTTTGTTGAACGAAATTCTAGATTTCTCTAAAATCGACGCCGGTCGTCTGGAACTGGAAAGCGTGCCTTTTTCGCCGGCCGAGTGCGTTCGGGAAGCCATCAAAACATTGGCGGGCACAGTGCATCAGAAAGGCCTCCAGATTCAAGCTTCCATCAGCCCGGATGTGCCAGAGAACATGCTCGGGGACCCCACACGGCTGCGCCAGGTGCTGTTGAACCTCATCGGAAACGCGATCAAGTTCACCGACCAAGGCAGTATCCATATCGATGCTGCTGTCGAGCAATCTTCGGACACTGAAATCACATTGCAGTTCTCGGTGAAGGATACCGGCATCGGCATTCCTGCCGACAAGAAAGGTTTCATCTTTGAAGCCTTCCGTCAAGCTGATGGGTCCACCACCCGCAAGCACGGCGGAACGGGTCTTGGCCTCGCAATCTGTTCGAGGCTGGTGGAGATGATGGGTGGCCGCATTTGGGTAGAGAGCCAGGTGGGTAGCGGCAGCACGTTTTTCTTCACCGGCGTTTTCCGCGTCATGAATCCATCGACAATCCAACATAATTCTCAGCTAGCGACGTCGATGCCGCACGCGAACCAGTAACATAATCCAACTCCGCCAATTGTCGGCGATGCTCAAATCCATCTGTGCTGTCGAAACGATGCAACATCGACGTCATCCACCACGAAAAGCGCTGTACCTTCCACACCCGTCGCAGACACGTGGCCGAGTATTCATTCAGCAGCTCTCTCCGTCCTGAAGCGTAGAACTCAGCAAGCGCTCTAGCCAACACCCGAACATCCGCGATGGCCAGGTTCATTCCTTTCGCCCCGGTGGGTGGGACAATGTGAGCGGCATCGCCCGCCAAGAAAAGCCGGCCGTACTGCATGGGCTCAACCACAAAGCTCCGCATCCCGGTGATACCTTTTTGCAGGATCGGCCCTTCGGCCGGCCTCCAGCCGTCGCTCGTGGTCTGCCGTGTGCAAAGTTCTTCCCAGATCCTCGCATCCGGCCATTGCGCGATGTCTTCATCCGGCGCGCATTGCAGATAGAGGCGGGTGATCTTTGGCGATCGCATGCTGAACAGCGCGAAGCCTCGTTCGTGATACGTGTAGATCAGTTCATCGGAAACCGGCGGCGCCTCCGCCAGGATGCCGAGCCATGCGAAAGGGTACGCGCGCTCGAAAACTCGAAGCGCATCTTCTGGGATAGACGCGCGCGAGATCCCGTGCGAGCCGTCGCATCCCGCCAGGAAATCGCATTTGAGCTCCTGCATATCGCCGCTGTTATTGCGAAAACGGATCGAGGGCGTCGAGGTGTCCAATCCGTGCGGGCTGACGTCGCTCACTTCAAAGTGAATCTGACCTCCGGCGTCCAGGCGCGCCTGTATCAAATCCTTAATCACTTCTTGTTGGGCATACACCGTGACGGAGCGCCCGGGAGTGAGGTCCTGGAAGTCGATGCGATGCCTGTGGCCACTGAAGCTCAGCTCAATCCCGTGATGCACCAACCCTTGCTTCTTCAGCCGCGCGCCCACACCGCTTTCCACCAGCAGGTCTACGGTGCCTTGCTCTAGCACGCCGGCTCGAACGCGCTCTTCCACGTACCGGCGAGTGTGTGTTTCAAGGACCACCGACTCGATCCCTTCCAGATGCAGAAGGTGCGAGAGCATCAACCCCGCAGGACCAGCGCCGATTATCCCGACTTGGGTGCGCATGCTTTCTCGATCTCTTCTTTAGCAATCTGGAATCCGGTGTTGGCCGCTGGAACCCCCGCGTAGATGGCGGTCTGGAGCAACAGCTCTTTTAGATCGCAGGGTTCGAGTAGATGTTCCAGGCCCGTGCGCACGTGCAAGCGGAACTCTTCCCAGCGTCCCAACGAGCACGTCGCGGAGAGCGCCAGCAATCGCCGCGTGCGCCGGTCCAGACCTGGACGCGTCCAGACAGTTCCCCACGCGTAGCGCGTGATCAATTCCTGAAACTCACGCGTGAACTCGGTGGTTTTCGCGATAGCCGCATCCACGTAGGCGTCGCCGAGCGTCTCCCGGCGCATCTGATAACCAGCTTCCAGAGCATCACCGGCAGCAGAAACCAAGAAATCAAGGAGCGCGCTCGTGAATGATCGCGGGCGTTCCAGATTGGACAAATGCGCTGTGGGAAGGTGCAAAACACGCGCATTCGGGATGTCGCGCGCCAGCACCTCACCGTGTCCTGACCATGGAGTGGATACATCGCGATCGCCGGCGATGATCAACGTGGGAATCCGGATGTGTGGTAGCAATCCAGCTTGATCCATGTCTCGAATCGCGGCGCAACATCCGGCGTAACCACGCGGATCTGTGTTGAGCAGCGTGCGCCGCACCGAAGCCACGTCCGCATCTTCACGGGCCAACGTCTCGGGCGTGAAGAATCGTCCCAGCACCGCGTCGGCCACAGCGGTCATGCCGCTTTGAAGCACCATCCCGCGGCGGGTTTCCATCGCGGCTGAGTCCATTCGCGGCGAAGTATTTGCGAGCACCAGACACGTGAGCCGGTCCGGCGCCGATGCTCCCAGCCATTGGCCGATCATTCCGCCTATCGAAAGACCGCAGAAAGCGAACTTGCCAATTCCGAGCGCGTCGACAATCGCCAGTACGTCACGGCTCAAGCGCTCGATCGAGTAATCGCCCGGTGGGAGATCAGAGGCGCCATGGCCGCGCATATCGCAGCGCAGGATCCGGAAATGTGGCAACAAATCGCGCGTCTGGATATCCCACTGGCCGTGATCGCAGCCGAGTGAGTGCGACATAACCAGAACCGGCCGGTCGTCAGCGCCTTCCAGCCGATAGAACAGCCGCATATTGTCAACATTCACGAATGGCAACGTGCACTCCTTTTCAAAGGCGCTTTCGAAATTCTTCAGCCGCGCCGAGGTAGTCTTCGGGCGTATCCAGCGTGCGCAATACATCCAGAGGAATTGCGCGCGTGATCTCTGGAATTTCTTCCAAAACCTCAATGAGCCGCCGCTTCTGTTCGATGCTCTGCCGCGTAGCTTGTTCGAGCAACTTATGAGCGGCCTCGCGGCCCAGGCTCGCACCCAACATCATCACAACTCGTTCAGCGAAGATCACGCCGCGCGTAGCCTCAATGTTGGCGCGCATGCGTGCCGGGTCCACCGTGAGCCCTTCCGCGACTTCCGCCATGGATGCGACAGCCAAACCGGTGGCCTGGATCACTGCGGCGACGGTGGGCCATTCCGCTTGCCATCCACCTACGCCACGCTCGTGCTCCTGAACCATCGATGAAAGGAATGCGGCGACCAAACCCGGAACGCGATGAGCCGCCGCCAGAGTCAGCGAACACGCAATCGGATTATGCTTGTGAGGCATAGCGGATGAGCCGCCTCGTCCATCGCCGCCCGGTTCGGCAGCCTCGCCCACTTCGCCTTGCATGAGCAGCGAGATGTCGCGCGCCATTTTTCCGAGCGATCCGGTGTCAACTCCACAAGCCGCCACCAGAGCCGCCAACCGATCGCGATGTGCATGCCACGGCGCATCCGGATAAGGAAGTCCCAACTCCTCGGCGAGCGCCCGGCCAACCGCGATGCCTTTGTCGCCGAGCGATGCTAAAGTGCCGCTGGCTCCTCCGAATTGAAGCAAGAGAGCCTCGGCGAATCGGCCGGCAATACGCGTCCAGCCACGCTGCGCAGCGGCCATCCAACCGGCAGCTTTCAGCCCGAACGTAATGGGCGGCGCCGGCTGCAGCAACGTGCGCCCCAACATCACCGTGTCCTTGTGCTGATCGGACAAATTTCGCAACGCGTCGTCCAGCCGTACGTGGTCCGCTTCGAGCAGTGGCCGCGCTTGTTTGAGCAACAGGACAAACGCCGTGTCCACTACGTCCTGGCTGGTCGCGCCCCAGTGGACGAATCGAGCGGCTTTGTGATCCATCGACCGCACCCGCTCGGTCAGCGCCTTCACCAGTGGTATGGCTGGGGTCCCGGCCCGCAAAGTCTCGCGCGCGAGCTCGGGCGCGTCGAAGAAATCCGTGTCTGCCGCTTGCGCAATCACTTCCGCAGCCTCGCGCGGGATAACATCGAGCTTCGCTTCCACGCGTGCCAGCGCAACCTCGAAATCCAGCATCGCGCGTAGGATTGACTGGTCGGAAAAAACATCCGCAAGTGGTTCCGTTGTGGCGAGACTTTCGATCAGACGAACAGGCATACAATCACTCAAACATCGAAGAATACAGTCTCCGAATCGGCACAGAGCCGAATCTCGAAATTCCAGACGCTCGAATCTTCAGCATTCGGCCGTGCCATCAGCGTTCCGCGGCGATCTTCCGGCACCAGCGCGAGGATCGGATCGTTCAGGTTGGATGGCTCACCTTCGAAGTAAATCCGCGTGAATAGCTGCTTGAGTAATCCTCGAGCGAAGATCTGCACATTCACATGCGGCGCTTGTGCCGCGACTCGCCCTGGCTTGGCAGTTTCGAATACGCAAACGCCATCTTCGTTGGTACAAAGCCGTCCGAAGCGGCCATATTCCCCCGCGGCGCCGGCTTGCCAGACCTCGATCATGGCATCATTCACCGGAGTTCCATCGCCGTCCAGTATCCGGCAGACCAGCCGTATTCGTTCGCCCGTGAGATCGCCGAGATCCGTTTGAGGAGTGAGGCAAATGTGGAAGAACGGCCCGATGGTTTGTGACGGCGTGGGAATCAGTTCCATGATCATTTCTCAAACGGCGTGGCTTCGCGGCCGCGTAGCACGATGTTGAATTGATACCCGAGCGCCCAATCCGGTTGGGTGGTATCGAGGTCGAATTTGGCCACCAAGCGCTGCCTGCCCTTCTCATCAGGAATCGACTGAAGAACCGGATCGAAGGGTATCAACGGGTCGCCCGGGAAATACATTTGCGTGATCAAGCGCGTGCAGAATGCCGGCCCGAAGAGTGAGAAATGAATATGCGCCGGACGCCACGCATTGTGATGATTCTTCCACGGGTACGCGCCGGGTTTAATGGTGACGAAACGATAAATGCCATTCTCATCCGTCACAGCGCGGCCTGCTCCGGTGAAGTTGGGATCGAGCGGCGCTTGATGATTGTCCTTCGCGTGCCGGTAACGGCCAGCCGCGTTAGTCTGCCAAATCTCGATCAGCGCGTTGGGAACGGCACGGCCGTTGTCATCCAATACCCGACCAGTGACGATGATGCGCTCGCCCTGCGGCTCTCCTGCATGCTGGCGCGTGAGATCATGATCGGTCTCGCCAATCGCGCTCGGGCGAAAAATGGGCCCGCTGGTTTCCGAGAGCGTGTGCGGCAGGAAAATCAGAGGTTTCGACGGCGCTCGGCGAACCGTGGATGCGTACTGCTTGTAGAGATAAGGCGGCTGATCGCCTGGAGCGTGTCGTCGATAAGTGTTTTGAGACATAGCTTCAATCCGCGGCTGTTACGCCGTGCGCGGCAGCGGTTCGGGCATTTAGATCACGCAACGCTTCGAGCTCCATCCGATTGGGCGGTGGAGTTTCTTCCACGTTCTCTGCGAATCGAATCTCCCATCCCGTATTTTCGCGAACCTGCTCGCGCGAGACGCCGGGGTGTAGCGAGTGAACCACAAACTCCTTGGTGTCGGGATCCGACGACATGCTGCAGAGATCGGAAATCAGAAGCGTCGGACCTTTGGTTTTCACTCCGCTGGCCTGGCGTTCCGTGCCGTTCCGTCCATGTCCCAGCGACGTGAGGAAATCGAGTTCGGCAACGAAGCTCCGTTTACTTTGCCGCATGATGATGAAGATCTCGCCGCAGGACGTTGCAATTTCCGTCGCGCCACCGCTGCCGGGTAGCCGAACGGTGGGCCGATGGTAATCGCCGATCACGGTGCTGTTCAGGTTGCCGAAGCGATCCACCTGCGCGCCGCTCAGGAATCCAATTGTGATTCGTCCGCCCTGCAGCCAATAGCGGAACATCTCCGGCACGGAAACTGTGGCCAGCGCGGTATCGCATAGTTCGCCATCGCCGATTGAAAGCGGTAACACGGCCGGCCGCGTTCGAATGGTCCCCGATTCGTAGATCAGCGTGATCTCAGGTGCGTGCGTAAGGCGCGCCAGGTTGCACGCAGCGGATGGCAAGCCGATCCCGACAAAACAGATGTCGTCGTTCGAGAGAGCGCGAGCCGCGGCCACTGTCATCATCTCGGCAGTGGTGTAATTCATGAACGCGCCTCAGTCACATTGGCATGCATCCATTCGAGAAACGTATTCCGATCGCGCGAGATTTTGTCCCACGCGAAATAAAACGCGTTATCGCGGGCATAATAACCATGCGCGTAAGATGGACGCGCACCGCCAGGCGCCGCGACCACGGCCGACACGGTCCAACTGGGCAGTACCACAGCATTCGGACTTTTCAACTCAAGATCATCGACGATCTCTTCGACAGTAACAATCGAGCGGCGCGCGGCTAACACGGCCTCTTTTTGTACTCCAACAATGCCCTCGATCAGTACGTTGCCTTCGCGGTCCGCCTTCTGCGCGTGGATAATGGCAACGTCGGGCCGAATGGAAGGAATCGCGGCCAGCTCTTCGCCCGTGAATGGACAAGCGACGAATTTGATGTTCGGATTCACGCGCGGCAGATCCGTGCCGCGATATCCGCGAAAGAATGCGCACGGCAGGCCCGCGGCTCCGGCCTCGTAGGCATTGGCCATCGCAGCGTGGCTGTGCTCGTCGAGCTCCAACGGAACCGGCCAGCCGCGCTCCACTGCCTCGCGCATGCGATGCAGCGATCCGACACCCGGATTGCCGCCCCAGGAAAACACCAGCTTGCGCGCTGCTCCCATCCCGATCAACTGATCATAAAGAATGTCGGGCGTCATCCGGACCAGCGTCAGGTCGCGCCGCCGTTGCCGAATCACTTCATGTCCCGCCGCGAAAGGGATCAAGTGCGTGAACCCTTCCATCGCCACCACATCGCCATCCTCGACGAACCGAGCGACGGCTTGTGAGAGACTGAATAACTCGGCCATTGGCTGGTTTAAGTATCGTAGCAACCCATGCAACGCGTGTGCTTCTTATTGCAGGTGCGGCCTGAACGGCTGGAGGAATACAAACAACGGCATCGCTCCGTCTGGCCGGACATGCTGCAAGCCCTGCGCGAAACCGGCTGGACCAACTACTCCTTGTTTCTTCGTGCGGACGGATTGCTGGTTGGTTATTTTGAAACACCCGACTTGGCCGCCGCGCTTCAAGGAATGTCCCAGCGCGAAGTGAATGCACGGTGGCAGCGCGAGATGGCCGAGTTCTTTGAGAATTTGGGCGATCGCAATCCGGATGAAGGATTCCTGCAATTGGAAGAAATCTTCCACCTGCCTGAGACTCATGACTCCTAACCCCGCGCTTGGAGTGGTATTTCACTGGCTGGGTGGTTTCGCCGCCGGCACTTTCTACGTTCCCTATCGCTACGTGAAGCGTTGGTCGTGGGAAACCTACTGGCTCACCGGCGGAGTGTTCAGTTGGATCATTGTTCCCTGGATATTGGCTTTCAGCATGACCAACAATCTGGTGGCGACTCTGCATGAGACACCAGCGGCCGGCCTCTTCTGGCCTTTTTTCTACGGCGTTCTGTGGGGTTTTGGTGGCCTCACGTTTGGATTGACGATGCGCTATCTAGGCCTGTCGTTGGGGATGGCGGTCGCTCTGGGTTATTGCGCCGCGTTCGGCACGTTAATACCGCCGATCTTCCGAGGTGAATTTCGAAGCCAGGTGCTGGGCACTCAATCCGGCGTGGTTATTCTCATCGGAGTTCTGGTCTGCCTGATAGGGATCGCATTCGCGGGTGCGGCCGGAATTTCTAAAGAGCGTGAAATGCCCGACGCGATGAAGCAGGTTGTCATCAAAGAATTTCGCTTGAAAAAGGGATTGCTGGTCGCCACCTTTTGCGGCGTGATGAGCGCTTGTTTCTCCTACGGACTCGCGGCGGGCGATCCTATCCGCGCCGCAACGCTGCGGCATGGCACGGCGCCATTGTGGCAGGGATTGCCGATCCTGGTGGTGGTGCTCGCGGGAGGGTTCCTGACTAATTTTGTGTGGTGCTTGACGCTGCACATCCGTAACAAGTCCGGCGGCGAATACTTCGACTCACGATTTCCCAGGCTACCCAACTACCTGGTGTGCGCTTTGGCCGGCAGTATCTGGTATTTCCAATTCTTCTTTTACACCATGGGCGAAACGCAAATGGGCGTTTACAAATTCTCGAGCTGGACCTTGCACATGGCCAGCATCATCATCTTCAGCAGCCTGTGGGGAATCGCGTTGCACGAATGGAGCGGGGCTGGCCGGCGGACCAAAGGGCTGCTGGCGTTGAGTTTGGCTTTGTTGCTGGCGTCGACAATGATTGTTGGGTATGGAAATTATCTGGGCGCCGCGCGGTAACTCCGTCCCCTTGCTTACGCGCGGGGCTACAATACCCACCCGGCGATCGCATGTTGCGGGATGTAGCCCCGCGCGTCAGCAAGGGGACAGGAATATGGCAACTATGCGTAGCTGGATGCTGAGGATGCGTTTTTCTCAGCCCGCTCGGCGGTGATCCGTTCCAAATACCCGCTCTCGCGGAACGCCTCCATCGGATTTTCAGGCAGGCCTTTCGATTTCGCCCATTCGACAATGATAGGCCGCACGTCGGTTGAGTAGGCGTCCTTCAAACACATTTCTGCATCCACCAGGGAACAGTTCGCCTGGCACATTGTGAGCCGTTCGTGATCCACAATAGCGGCTTTGGCATACAATTCTAACGCCGTGGTCACCGTTTGAATCATCGCCTCTATTTTCCCTTTCAGGTTGTGGCTCTGATCCACCATGTACGCGATATCGGCTGGTTGGCCGGTCTCCCATTCGAAGAATCGAATTTCATGGAAGATGCGAAAAACCTGATATGGATCGATGGAACCCAGTGTGAGATCGTCGTCAGCGTAACGGCGATCGTTGAAGTGGAATCCGCCGAGCATGCCGGCATCCAGCAGCCAATCCACGATCTGCTCGATGTTTTGCGACTGATAATGATGTCCGGTATCCACCAGCACCTTGGCTTTCGGACCGGCCGCTTTTGCCAGCAGCAACGCCATGCCCCAATCGGCAATGTCGGTGTGATAGAAAGCCGGCTCAAACGGTTTGTATTCCACCAGCATTCGCTGACCCTCCGCCAAGCGCGCGTGCGCGACCGCCAATTGTTCTTCAATCCACTTCTTGCGGTGGCGGATGTTTTGCGTGCCTGGATAATTCGATCCGTCGGCCAGCCACAGCGACAGATCGCGGCTTCCCAACACGTTCATAATCTCGATGCTCTCGAAGATATGATTCAGGGCTTGTTGGCGCACCACGGAATCCGGATTTCCGAGCGATCCGAATTTGTAGATCTGATCTTCAAACAGGTTGGGATTAATGGATCCAGGGCGCAGCCCGTACTTCGCAGCGAGTCGATGCACTTCGCCAGCGCTCGCCACTCCAGTCGGCAGATCCCACAGGACGTGGATCGCGACCGTCGGGCAAACTCCCGTCCAGCGATGCACCTCGGCCGCGTCACTGAACTTCTCCTCGATGTTAGTGGCCGCTGCCGGTTGAAGAAATTTGCCGAAGCGCGTGCCGGTGTTTGCAAATCCCCAGGAGGGTAGTTCGATGCGGAATGAGTCGAGAGCTTTGCGGATGTTTTCGGACTGCTGGGTGGGCACTGATCCGATTATAGGACCACATTATAGGACCACATTATAGGACCACATTATAGGACCACATTGCTCCGACTCCGTTGAAGACGCGGGTCCGAATTATTGATTCCACGCAACCCGCTTGTGGCGCACGCACTCCTGCGTGCCGTGTTCGCACTCTTGCGAACACCCGTGGCGACCGAACCCAAGCGTTCACACGAGTGTGAACGCGGCACGCAGGAGTGCGTGCGCTACGGTGGCTAGCAGGTCGGTAGAATGGTTGTTTGCGGCCCTTTGTTCCTTTCTTCCGGAATCCTCACCTCTCAACAATTGCCGGCAACTACTGGCGGCGCGAGTTGGACGAGAAGCTTTTCCCGGTAACGGCGCGATTGTTCGACACAGAACCGGGCGTGCAAGTATTGGTGCATTCGCAGCGGCCGCCTGGCGAACCTG
>PMOK01000026.1 GCA_003162425.1 Bryobacterales bacterium
GGATGTAGAGCGTGCGGCCGGTCTGCCGCTTGCTCAATTCGCGTGCCAGCTTGATGCGCTGCGCCTCGCCGCCGGACAACGTCGTGGAGGATTGCCCTAGATGAATGTAGCCCAAGCCGACATCATGCAACGTTTGTAACTTGGCCTGGATTTGCGGAATGTTTTCGAGCACGGGGATGGCGTCTTCGACAGTGGATTCGAGCAAATCCGCGATGGAGTGGCCCTTGTATTTCACCTGGAGCGTTTCACTGTTGTAGCGGCGGCCTCGGCAGACATCGCAGGTGACGTAGACATCGGGCAGGAAGTTCATTTCGATGCGCTTCAAGCCATCACCCTGGCAAGCCTCGCAGCGGCCGCCTTTCACATTGAAGCTGAAGCGGCCGGGTTTGTAGCCGCGCTCGCGCGATTCGGGCAGCATGGCGTAAAGATCGCGAATGGGGGAGAAAACGCCGGTGTAGGTGGCAGGATTCGATCGGGGAGTGCGGCCGATGGGCGATTGATCAATCTCCACTACTTTGTCGATGTGCTGCAAGCCTTCGATGGAATCATGCTGGCCGGGATTGTCGTGGGAGCCGTAGATTTCTTTGGCGAGCGAACGGTAAAGGATATCGTTGACGAGGGTCGATTTTCCGCTGCCGGATACGCCGGTAACGACGATGAAACTGCCGAGGGGAAATTCGACGGTGACGTTCTTCAGATTGTGCTCGCGGGCGCCGTGGACAATTAACTTTTCGCCGTTGCCGTGCCGCCGTCCGGAGGGAGGGTCGATTCTAACGGCGCCGGAAAGATATTGGCCGGTGAGTGAAGCAGGATTCTGCCGGATTTCGAGTGGAGTGCCGGAAGCCACCAGGTGGCCGCCCAAGCGTCCTGCGCCAGGGCCGAGATCGATGACGTAATCGGCTCGTTCAATGGTCTCGGCATCGTGTTCCACCACGAGCACCGTGTTGCCGAGATCGCGCAGGCGGGTGAGTGTATCGAGGAGGCGATCGTTATCGCGTGCGTGGAGGCCGATAGAAGGTTCGTCCAGGACGTACAATACGCCTCGGAGCTTGGAGCCGATTTGAGTAGCTAGGCGAATTCTCTGCGCCTCGCCGCCGGAGAGCGTAGCGGCGGAACGCGCGAGGCTGAGGTAATTCAAACCCACTGCGGTTAGGAATTCGAGGCGATTGCGGATCTCGTCAACGACACGGCCGGCGATCTGATGTTCGCGTTCGTTGAGTTTCCAGGTTTTTACGGCGGCGAGAGCGCGATCGATGGACATCTCAGTGAGTTCCGAGAGGCCTGCGCCCTTTACGCGAACAGCAAGGCTGCTGGGCCGGAGACGCTGGCCGTGACAATCCGGGCATTCGGAGGGGGACATGTAGTCCATCAGCCAGTCGCGATAAGCGGGGCTGGCGTCCTGGAACGTTTCGTCCAGAATCTTGACGACACCGGGGAATCCTTTGTCGCCTTCGAGCAACTGCTGGCGGGCGCGCTTGGATAGCTCTTCGAAGGGCTTATTAATATTGATGCGCAGGCGCGCGGCTCCCTCAGAGACCATTTGATTCATGTACGAAGAGCTGGCGCCGGGTCCGAGGGCTCCGTCGAGCAAGGGCTTGGAAGTATCGACCATGACTTTGGCGGGATCGAAACTCCAGGTGTTGCCGAGGCCGTGGCAGGTTTCGCAGGCGCCGAAGGGGCTGTTGAATGAAAAGGAGCGAGGCTCGAGCTGCGGGACGCTGGCGCCGCAGTTGGGGCAGGCGAGTTTCTGCGAGTAGAGCTTTTCTTCGCCATTGACGACGGCGACGATCACCAGTCCGTTGGCCAGTTTGGCGGCGGTTTCGAGGGACGCTTCGATGCGTTTCTCGCTGCCCGGCTTGAGCGGGAGGCGATCGATGACAACCTCGATGCTGTGGTTCTTACGGCGGTCGAGGGGGATTTCCTCGTCGAGCGAGTGCAACACGCCGTCGATGCGGGCGCGAACGAAGCCCTGGCGCGCGAGCTTCTCCAGATCCTTTTTATATTCGCCCTTGCGGCCGCGCACGATGGGCGCGAGGATCATGATTCGCTCGCCCTGCGGAATGGTCAGGATTTGTTGCAGGATTTGCTCGGTGCTTTGGCGCGAGATCTCGATGCTGCAAGTAGGGCAGTGGGGAACGCCGATGGAGGAATAGAGGACGCGCAGGTAATCGTAAATTTCGGTGATGGTGCCGACGGTGGAGCGCGGGCTGCGGTTGGTGGTTTTCTGCTCGATGGAGATGGCGGGGCTGAGGCCGTCGATGGAATCCACTTCGGGGCGTTCCATTTGATCGAGAAACTGGCGCGCGTAGGGGGAGAGTGTTTCCACGTAGCGGCGTTGTCCTTCGGCGTAGATGGTATCGAAGGCAAGCGAGGATTTCCCGGAGCCGCTCAAACCCGTGATCACGGTGAAGGTGTTGCGCGGGATCTCGACGTCGATATTTTTGAGATTGTGCTGGCGTGCGCCGTGCACGGTGATGCGCTTGAGCATTTGCTAGGGGGAGTCTCTATTTTAGCAGTGCTGTGGTTGGGGGTTGCTGGTTGCTGGTGGCTGGTTGCTGGTCGTCGCAGTGCTTCGCGGTGGGCGTCTGATCTTTTTTGACGCATCGGGCGATTCTTGTGTTTGGGAGAGCGTCGCTTTTAAGTGGTTTATTTTTTATATGGTTGCGAGGAGATTTCCACAGACTGGAGGGTCGATTTTTCGTGATGCGTCAAGAAATTCATTCTTTTTAACCCCGGGGTGCGGCGCGAGGCCACCGCATGCCTCGCTGAGGATGTGCCGCACCCCGTCGCCACAGTCATAGAATAATGCGTGGAGGGTTGGGAGGCGAAGCTGTTCCGGGGCTGGGGAGTGGTTAGCCGTGTGTTTTGGATGGTTTGCAGGGTTCGGAGTTTTTTGCGAGAGTTGTGACTGGCACGTCTGGACCCGCGAAATCGGGAAATGAGTATCCTGTCACCGGATTTTGTATGATCGACTTATGAAGCTGCGCTACGTTTGCGTGCTGATTTCCGGGTGGGCTTGGGGTGCTACTTACTCGAAGGACGTTGCTGGGATTCTCAACCGGCACTGCGTGGAGTGCCATCGCGCGGGAGAAGTCGCGCCCATGGTGTTTACCAGCTACCAGGCGGTGCGGCCGTGGGCGAAGGCGATCCGCGAGAAGGTAGTGACAGCGACGATGCCGCCTTGGCTTGCTGATCCGCACGTTGGGGAGTTCAAGAACGATAGGCGGCTCGATCAGGGCGAGATCGACACGATTGTCGCTTGGGTGAATGCGGGGGCGCCGGAAGGCGATGCTAAGGATTTGCCTGCTGCGCCGCATTTCCTGGACGGCTGGAATATCGGAAAGCCGGATCAGATTTTTGATTACGGTGTGGATTTCGATGTGCCTGCCGAAGGCGTGGTGGACTACCAATATTTCAAAATCCCAACCAATTTCACGGAGGACAAGTGGATTGAGGCGGCGGAGATCCGGCCGCAGCATCGCGCGGTGACGCATCATATCAATGTGTTCATCCTGGAACCGGGGCAGAAAGCCACCGATGGAGCGATGCTGACTGGTTTCGCGCCGGGCGTACAGCCGCTGAACCTGGAGCCTGGAACGGCGATGCTGGTGAAGGCCGGGTCGATTTTCATTTTTCAGGCGCACTATACGCCGAATGGGAAGGCGGTGAAAGACCGGTCGTTCGTGGGGCTGCGATTCGCCAAGCAGCCGCCGGTGTTGCGGTCTATTACGGATCGCGCTTACAACGCGTTGTTCAAGATTCCGCCTGGCGATCCGAATTATCTGGTGAAGTCGAGCTGGACGGCGAAGCAGGATGTGGATCTTTTCGCGCTGATGCCGCACATGCATTTTCGCGGGAAGGATTTCCGTTACACGGTGGTGTATCCGGACGGCCGTGAGCAGGTGATCCTGAACGTGCCGAAATACGATTTCAACTGGCAGCTGGGGTATGAGCTGAAGACGCCGCTGCATTTGCCGAAGGGGTCGAGGATCGATTGCGTGGCGCACTTCGACAACTCGCCGAACAATAAGTGGAACCCGGATCCGACGAAGGAAGTGCGGTGGGGCGATCAGACCTGGGACGAGATGATGATCGGGTTTTTCCTGTACAAGGTGCCGGCGGCTGGCAGCGCGGTGTCGGCGACGAGCGAGTAGTAGAATAGATAAAGTACGTCAACAAGAATGGGCGGCTAGCTCAGCTGGGAGAGCGCTGCGTTCGCAATGCAGAGGTCGGGGGTTCGATCCCCCCGCCGTCCACCAACTAACCTCTTTCACTCATGGCGCAACGACTCCATGGGATCAATGCGGGTGGCGCGGCGGGCGGAGAAATAGGACGCCATGGCCATGGCTGCGGCCACCAGCAGTGGGACAGCCACGAAAACTGCCGGGTCGTGGGACGTCACGCCAAACAGCAGGCGGGTCATGATGCGCGTTAGGGCCCAGGCGCCGGCGAGTCCGAGAGCTACGCCCGAGAGCGCTATCAGCAGGCCATTACCGACCACCGATCGAAGAATGTCCGAGCGTTCGGCGCCCAACGCCAAGCGGATGCCGATTTCGTGACGCCGTAGCGTAATGGAATATGACACCAGTCCATAGAGCCCGATGACGGCCAGCAGCAACGCAAGCACGGCGAAGAGCCCGGTGAGCGCCATGGTCAGGCGGCGGGGCGCCACAGATTCCGAGATGATGCTTTGCATGGTGCGGATGTCCGAGATAGGTTGGTTGCGATCCACGGAGCGGATGGCGTCGCGGATGGCGGCGATCAGGCTGGTTGGATCGAGATCGGCGCGCACCACGAGTGTCATGCCATGCATCGATTCCCGGAAGTACATTTCGGGCGCCGGTTCCGTATCCAGGCCGTAGTGCTTTACGTTGGCAACCACGCCAACAACGGAAATCCAATCCTTCGACGAAACGCCGAAACGCTTCCCGATGGGATTCTCATTCGGCCAGTAAGTGCGCGCCATGGCAAGGTTGATGATGGCGACGGGGGAACGGAGATCCTGCTCGATAAAATGGCGGCCTTGGAGCAGAGGGATTCCCATGGCGCGGAAATAATCCAGGCTGACGGAGCGATGCTGGGCCCAGATGATATCGCCTGGCGCGCGTGGTGGGCGGCCTTCGATGTAGATGTCCTGTCCCCAGCTCTGTTCGTTGATCGGAATTAGATTGGCGGCGCCGGCTACGCGGACGCCGGGCAGAACCGCGATTCGCTGCAGGATCTCGGTGTAGAATGCGTTGGCGCCATTGGAGCTGTTGCGGGACAGGTTCATGGTTAGGACGTTCTCGGCGCGAAATCCGCTGTCTACCTGGAGCAGGTGAACGAAACTCCTGATAAGGAGGCTGGCGCCGATGAGCAGCATGACGGCGAGGGCGACCTGGGAGACGACGAACGCACTGCGCGAGCGCGTGTGAGAGATCCGAGATGCCCCCGCGCGGCTGGATGGTTTCAAACCGCTGTTGATGTCGGCGCCCGCGGCGCTCCAGGCCGGCGCCATGCCGAAGAGCAAACCGGTGAGTATCGATACGAGCAGCGTGATGGAAAGCACCGAGGCATCGATGCCGGCCGGTTGGAGCGGGTGCATCGCTGCGGGAACAGCGGCGTAGAGGAGATGAACACCCCAGGTAGCGAGCAACAGTCCGAGTGTCCCGCCGATCATGGCGAGAAGCAAGCTCTCGGTGAGGGCTTGGCGCACAAGGCGTTCTTTGGCGGCGCCGAGCGCGCGGCGAATGGCCATCTCTCTTTGGCGGGCCGCGGCGCGGGCCAGCAGCACACCGGCGATGTTCGCGCAGGCAATCAGCAGTACCAGCACCACTGACGCTAAGAGCGCGACCAGCGCCGGACGCAACGTGTGCGTGTAACGATCGTGCAAGCTGGCGACCAAAGCGGTCTCGTCGCGGTTGGTCTCTGGATATTCACGGGCCAGGCGATCAGCGATGGCGGTCATTTCAATTTGTGCCTGTGCGATGGAGACCCGAGGCTTGAGCCGCGCGATGACCTTCAGATGGCGGCCATCGCGGCCTCCCGGTAAAAACCGGCCGAGCGGAAGCCATATTTCTTCTGGTGGCGTCGAGAAGCGGAAATCGGCGGGCATGACGCCGACCACGGTGAAGGGCTTGCCGTCAATGATGACTTTTCTGCCGAGGACATCCGTCGTGCCGCCAAATTTTCTTTGCCACAATCCGTAGCCCAGCACCGCAACCGTGTCGCCGCTGCGGTGGTCCTGTTCCGGCGAAAAGAGGCGGCCATAGAGCGGGCTGATGCCGAGGACGGAGAAAAAGCTGGACGAAACGCGCTTGCCGCTGATGCGCTCCGGCTGTTCCATGCCGGTGAGGTTGAACTCGCTGGTGGATATGTCCCACGCGCCCATGTCTTCGAACACGTGGTTCTGCGCCTTCCAATCGAGATAATTCGGAGGCGATGCCCAACCGGTGAGTCTTTCAGGCTGGGCCGGGTTGAGCTGGGTCACCGTGACCAGACGGCCAGGATCGCGGAAAGGCAAGGGGCGCAGCAGAAAATCGTTGAAGGCCGAGAAAATGGCGGTGTTGGCTCCGATGCCGAGCGCGAGCGTGGCGACAATCACCAATGACAGGCTCGGGTTGTTTCGCAACATACGCAGGGCGTATCGAACATCCTGATCGAGTTCCTCGATCCATCGCCAAGCCCAAACTTGCCTACCCGTTTCTTTCAGCAACGTGGTGTTTCCGAGCTGGCGCTGCGCGGCATAGCGCGCATCTTGAGTGGGCATGCCTTGGCTCTGGTTCTGGTCGGCCTGCATCTCGAGGTGAAATCGCATTTCCTCTTCCAGGTCGTGCTCGAAGCGGTTGCGGCGCAACAGGACCGAGAGCCTGCGGTGGAGCTCGTCGAGCCAGTCCATGAGGAACTTCCTCCTTTCAGGCAGGTTGGATGACGCGCAAGGTTGCCTCCATCACGCGAGTGAATCCGGAAACTTCGTCCGCCAGTTGCTTTCGTCCCGCAGGCGTGAGTTGGTACACGCGGGCACGCCGCTTGGGACCGGCGGGCATCCACTTAGCTGTCACCCAACCCTTCAGAAGCATCCGTTGCAGCGCTGGATAGAGCGAGCCTTCTTCGACCTGCAATACGTCAGCGGACGTCAGTTTGATTTGCTGAGCGATGGCGTAGCCGTGCAGTGGGCCGCGCGTAAGAGTTTTTAGGATGAGCATCTGCAAGGTGCCTGGCAATACGTCGCTGCGCTCGCTTTGATTGCCACTCTGCATAGCCTAACTATGCATCGAGGAGCTGAGAGGGTCAATATTAGCTTTCTATTAGTCGTCGGAAAATTGGGCGATAATTGGCGGGTGCGGACTTGGTGCGCTTCTCTCTTACTAGCGCTGGTTGCGATCGCTTGCCGCAAGCCGCCGCCGAAAGTTGTTGTTCCCGAGGTGTTTCGCGTGAAGTTTGAGACTTCGCAAGGTGATTTTGTGGTGGAGGCGCGGCGCGAGTGGTCGCCGCATGGCGTGGACCGATTCCACGAGCTGCTCCGGCTGCATTATTTCGACCAGGGGCGATTCTTTCGTGTTCTGCCGGGCTTCATTGCGCAGTTTGGCGTCCATCGCGATTTTGATGTGCATGCTACGTGGAGCAAGCTGTTCATCGTGGATGATCCGCCGCGGGAGAAGAACATGCGGGGGACGCTCGCGTTTGCTAAGTCCGGGCCCAATACGCGGGCGACCGAGATTTTTGTCAATCTGGCGGATAACGCAGCTCTGGACGAAGACCGTTTCGTGCCGTTTGCCAAAGTGATTCAGGGGATGGAAGTGGTGGATCGGTTCTACTCGGGCTATGGCGAGATGCGGCCGGAGGGCAAATGGATCGATCGGGGGCGGGTGGAAGAGGAGACCAACGAATATTTGGTGCAGCGGTTTCCGAAGTTGGACTATATCAAGCGAGCGCAATTCGTGCCGTGATCGCCAGAACGTCGAGATGAGTCTCGGCGCTGCAGACACGAGTGTCTGCGCCACAACCCGTTATAATAGCCGTCAGGTTGTCTTATGCCACGATCTCAGATCGTGCGCCTTTCGCTTGCCGGCCTCGCGGCGATTCTCAGCGCTCATGCACAGGTCACCCTGACCGGCCGTGTGGTGGACCAGAATGAAGCGCCTGTCGCTAACGCACGTGTCTCGGCGCACCGGGCGCAGGAGATTCCGGTGGTCGCCTTTTCCGGGCCGTCGGGTGCGTTTGAGTTGCGGCTATCAACGGCGGATACATACCTAGTTGATGTCGATCGGGTCGGCTATTTCGCACTCAAGGAGCGGCCCGTCCAGGCTCCTTCTGAGATTACGCTGGTGCTCAATGAACAGGAAGACGTGTTTCAGAGCATTACGGTGGGCACATTGCCGCCGCCGGTGGATCCGGAGCAGACCCAGCGGGAGCAGCGTCTGAGTGGAACCGAGATCAACGACATTCCCTATTCAGCCTCGCACAGCCTTCGCAGTTCCATGGACCTGATTCCAGGCGTTATTCAGGATCCGACGGGCGGTGTGCATTTTCACGGAGGGGCTGAGTACCAAACCCGGTACACGCTCGATGGCTTCGACATCAGCGATCCGATTGATGGGCGGTACAGGACGTTGCTGGCGGTGGAGGGAGTACGGTCGTTGGATCTTTCTTCGGCGCGCGAATCGCCGGAAAATGGCCGAGGCTCGGCGGGCACGCTGCAGGTTCAGACTGATAATGGAACCGACCAGCTCCGCTACACCGCGACGAATTTCATTCCCGGCGTTACGACGAACGGCGGCATACGGGTTGGGGATTGGACGCCGCGCGCCGGTATATCGGGGCCGATAGTGAAAGGCCGGGCGTGGTTTTCCGATAGTTTCAACGGCGAATACAACGGCGGCTATGTTACCGGATTGCCGCCGGGCCAGAACACCAATGCATCCTGGGTGGCCGGCAATCTGGCGCATGCACAGGTGAACCTGACGGTCTCGAACATTCTGTATGCGGACCTGCTGGTGGATTATGGTCACCAGGCGCACTTCGGCTTGGCCCCGCTGGATCCGGAGTCCACCAGCAGCGGCCTCAGCGACCACGAATGGCTGGCCGCGGTGAAGGATCAACATTCCTGGTACGGCGGCGCGACGCTGGAGTTTGGTTTTGCCCAGCAGTCCGTTTTCCGGCGGCGGGTTCCCGAAGGAACGGAGCCGTACATCATTTCGCCGGACGGGCGGAGCGGAAATTACTTTGTGGATTCGCGCGAGCACGGCCGGCGCGATCAGCTATTTGCGAACTTCTTTCCGCGGCAGATGCATTTGTGGGGGAAGCATCAGATTAAAGTGGGTGCGGACGCGCAGCGCCTGAATTACAACGCCGCGTTCCAGCGCACGGGATTCGAAATAATCGGACTGAACGGTCTGCCTGCTTCGGCAACCCGGTTTGAAGGCAACGGCAATTTCGTGTTGCCGAACACAGTGGCGGCTTCTTACGTGAACGACCACTGGCAGCCGGCGGAGCATCTCACGTTTGATCTGGGAGTGCGTGAAGACTGGGATGAACTGGTGCACCATGTTGCGTTCCAGCCGCGCGTGGCCATGGCGTGGGCGCCTTTTCCGCGCATGCGCACCAAGATCACCGGCGGCTACGCCATGTTGACCGATGCTACGGATCTCTCGCTCTTCAGCCGCCCGTTGGATCAGCAGGCCGTGACCACGGTCTACAGGGCCGCGGGCGTGCCGCAATCGCCCGTGTTGACGACGTTCGTGCCGGGACACAATCTCAAGCTTCCGCGCTACGACAAATGGAGCGCGGGTCTGGAGCACGATTTCGGGCGCGGCGTTTTCGCAGGCACGGAATTTCTCCGGAAACGCGGTCGCGATGGATTCGTTTATTCGCCGGTGGCGGGATCGGCGGGCGCAATCACCGTCCAGCCCCAAGCGCTTTCCTATGGATTCGGCGGAACGTACGAGTTGACCAATTTGCGGCGAGATGCTTACGACGAAGTGGCGCTGACTGTGAAACAGACCTTCGGCGATCAATACGGATGGATGGCCAGCTATACACGATCCCGCGCGGTTTCGAACGCTGTACTGGATGCCAGCGTGGATCAGCCGTTGCAGGTGCTGAACAATTTCGGACGAATGCCGTGGGACGCACCCAATCGCCTGCTGGCTTGGGGATATTTGCCGATGTATTGGAAGAACTGGGCCATTGCTTTTCTGGCGGACTATCGGACGGGGTTTCCGTTCGCGGTCACGGACGCGTTGGGAGATGTTGTGGGAGCGGTGAATTCGCATCGCTTTCCTTCGAATTTCAATTTGAATCTGGCGGTGGAGCGGCGCTTCGTCTTTCGAGGCTATCGTTACGCCATTCGTGGCGGCGCTAATAATTTAACGGATCATCGCAATCCTACTGCGGTGAACAAGGTGATGGGTGCACCGCAGTTTCTGACGTTTTATGGGGATGAGGGGCGGCATTTTGTGATTCGGATCAGGTTTTTCGGGAAGGTGCCGCAGTGAGGGGAAGACCTGGCGTCGGCATGAGTGCCGACGCGGCACGCTGAGAGCGTGCGCCACGATGAGCTAGAACGCTCGTTGGTATTGGACTGGGGGGTGGGGGTCTTGGCCTAGCGCTTTTGCCGCGTGGAGCGGCCAGTAGGGGTCGCGTAGGAATTCGCGGGCAAGCAGCACAAGGTCGGCTTTTCCGGATCGTATGATTTCGTCTGCTTGGTGAGGGTCGGTGATCATTCCTACGGCGCCGGTGCGAATTTCAGCTTCTTGCTTGATGCGCTCGGCGAAGGGGACTTGGAACCCTGGCGCGGCCGGGATCTTGGCATCGGGAACCATGGCGCCGGAGGAGCAATCGATCAAATCTACATCGCGGGGGCGCAATTCCGATGCGAGCACCACCGAATCATCCACGGTCCAGCCGCCCTCCTTCCAATCGGTGGCGGAGATTCGCACGAATAACGGGAATCGCTCGGGCCACACGGCTCGCACGGCCTCCGTCAACTCCAGCACGAAGCGGATGCGGTTTTTGTAGGAGCCGCCGTATTCATCGGTGCGTTTGTTTGCCAGCAGCGAGAGGAATTCGTGCGCTAGATAGCCGTGGGCGCAATGGAGCTCCAGCACCTGGAAACCCGCAGCGAGTGCGCGGCGCGCGGCGTGGGCGAAAGCATCCACGATGTCGCGAATTCCGCCGTGATCGAGCGCTCTTGGGAGGGGGTCGCTTTCGCGGAAGGGCACGGCGCTGGGCGCGACGGTTTCCCATCCGCCGGCCTCGACCGGGATTGGTGCGCCGTTGTTTTCCCAGGGAACATGACAGCTCGCTTTTCTGCCTGCGTGGGCGATTTGAATTCCGGGCACGGCGCCGTGTTCCTTGATGAAGGACGCTATGCGCGTGAGCATCGCGATGTGGTCGTCCTTCCAGATTCCGTGATCGCCGGGGGTGATGCGTCCGCGCGCCTCGACGGCGGTGGCTTCCATCATTACGAGTCCGGCGCCACCTACTGCGCGGCTGCCCAGGTGTACCAGATGCCAGTCCGACGCGAATCCATCGACGCTGGAATACTGGCACATAGGAGACACGGCGATCCGATTGCGAAACGTGATTTCGCGGATGGTTAGCGGGGAGAAGAGGTGCGGGGTATCTGACACACCGGTATAGATGCTATTCTTCAGTTCTTCGGTTCATCAGTTCTTCGGTTCTGCGGTTTGCGAGAATCGATGCATGGTGAATTGTCGATTTGGTTTGTTGCTGCTCGTGGCGGTGGGGCTGGTGCACGCTCAAGGTGTCGTGAGGTCCCTGTCTGAAGTTAAATTCGAACAGGATGCGGATGTGAAGTGTCTTTCTTCGGCGGTGGAATCCGGCGATCCCAGCAAGGGGCCGTCCACCATCATTCTGAAAGCTCCAGCGAATTGCGCGATTCCGTGGCATTATCACACGGCGGAAGAGCAGTTGATCGTCATCCAGGGGAAGGTTCCTACCGAGATGGAAGGTATGCCGAAACAGGTTCTTGAGCCGGGAGGATTCGCGATGATGCCGGGGAAGGCGAAACATCGATTCTCGTGTCAGTCGAAGAGTGGATGCGTTTTATTTGTCACCTTTGATAAGGCCTACGACATTTTTTGGGTGAAGTGATGCGGGTCTTGACCTTGGCGGTTTGCTTAATGGTGGCGATCGGCGATGCGCGGGCGGCCGAACCATTAGCCGGGACCTGGCGGCTGGAACGCCAGGAACTGAATGGCGAGAAGAACAATTTTGATCCACTCACGCTGAGGATCTCGCAATCCGGCGATAAACTGGCATTCGCGTTTTCGGTGCCGATCAACAATGTCCACTACCTCAGCATGAGTTATAGCGTTCGCCTGGACGGCCCGGAAGGTGACGTCAAGAACGGGCAAGGGGAGAAGCTGGGCGCGATCAGGATCACGAAGACGGGCGGCGGCCGATATAAGTTCACATTGACCGGGGCGAATCGGCCGCAGACCTCAGGCACGCTTAGCGTCTCGCCCGATGGAAAGCATCTCACTTCCGAGTCGAATGGACTGATACAAGTGTTCGCGCGGGCCTGATGAATTTCATACGCCGGTTTTTGCAGCGCCCGCATCAGACGTGGATCCGCCGGGTGAATTTCCAGATCCACCTTTGGGTTGGGATTGTGCTGGCGTTATATCTGATGGTGATCGGCGTCTCCGGATCGATCCTGGTTCTTCGCATAGAACTGGGCGCGGTGACCGGCGCAAATCCGTGGGAATCGAGAAGAGCGCCGGAGCCACGCGCGGATATAACGGCCGTGGTTCGGAACCTGACAACTCATTACCCCGGTTTTCGCATTGTCTCGGTGACGGCGCCGGGGAAGACTGAGCCTAACTACATAGCTCGCTTGTTGGGCCGCACTCAGATCAGAGTCGCGGTGGATGCGGGCACGGGCGAGGTTTTGGGCGACGTCAAAAGAGGCCCGGCCTGGCTCGACATAGTGGAGAAGCTTCACGTCAGCCTGTTTGCGTCGCGAACAGGCAGAATCCTGAATGGAGTTGGCGCTGCTTTTCTGCTCGCGATGTGCATTACAGGGCTCATCAACTGGTGGCCGGGCATACGAAGCTGGAAACGCGCCCTGAAAGTGGACCTCGGCCGGAGCTGGCGGCGGATCAATTTCGATCTGCATAGCGCCACCGGTTTCTGGACGCTCGCGATCATTTCGTTTTGGGCCGTCAGCGGCGTCTATTTTGCTTGGCCGCGCGAGATCTTCGCTTTTGTTAACCGGATTTCGCCGATCGTGAACTCAACGCCTCCGGTCGCAGAAGTCACAGCCAGAAGTGAAATGAGCGAGCCGGATTTGGATGGGTTGGTGAAGCGGGCGTACGCGCTGGATCCAGGGACGACATTCGCGGGCGTGGAATTTCCATTCAACAGAAGTGCGCCGATCAAGATTCTGATGCGCCGAGGCAATGGACTCAGCCGGGAGTACGAAGACACCTTGTATTTCGATCCCTACACCACGGCGCCCTTGGCCACGTGGAGATACGGTGTGAACCAGAGCCTGGGCGACTGGTTCATATGGTCGCAGGTGCCTCTGCACTTCGGCGTTTACTGGGGGCTAGGCGTCAAGATTGTTTGGGCCATTCTTGGCCTAGCGGTCCCGACGCTGGCTGTGACGGGATTGTTGATGTACTGGAACCGGACGCTTCGGAAAAAATGGAAGCGGCTCAGGGCAGAACCACAATTCCCGCCGGCGTGACGTCGGTCTTCAGGTCCCAGGTGCGTTCGTACTTTAGGGTTGCGGCGTCGTAGACTTCGATTTCGAATCCGGCGCCGTATATATAGAGCTTCTTGCCGCTGCTCGCCATTCCGAAGCTGAAGCGGGCGCGGCAGGGAACCTCGGCCCTCTGCGCGATGCGATCGCTCGACAAATCGAAAGCCCAAAACTCGCAGCGCTTGTTCCCGAGGATGCCGTTGGTCACCATAGTGTAGGCGAGTTTTTTGTCGGGCGTCACCTGCACGCCGGCCATGCCGCTGGGAGCGGGACCAATGGGATCAAAATCCATCTGCCGCGTTTCCAGATTGAACCGGCCGATGCCAAATACTTTGTTGTGAACGATGGGGTCGGCAGAGTTGAAGAGCGAAATGTGCTGGCCGGGCTGGCCGATCAGATCCAGGTCGCTGCCAAAGCGGATTCGTTCCATGCCGGGGAAATCTGGCTGAGCGAGGTCGATGCGGTCGATCAGCTTGAAATCATCGGCGCGGAAGACGGAAATCTTCGCGCCGAACTGGTACAGATATTTTCCATCGGGCGAGACTTCAAAAGGAGTGCGTCCGAAACCTGCTTCGTTGGCAGCCGCGTCCTCGCGAGGAATGTCCACGGTCTTGACGATCTTCTGATCGGACAGATCGATTACCGTGAACTTCGCGTCGTGGACCTCGTAATGATCCGGGAGCTTGTCGATCTCCTTGGTCACGGTGTAGAACAGTTTGCCGTTCGGGTCGGGCGCGCCTCCTCGCATGCGAAACTGCTTGGTGGAGGTGTTGAGGACGAAATGATTTATGACTTTTCGCGTCGCGACATCTACCACCTCGATCCCGTTGTGATCGATGGTGGTGACGTAGATCTTTTGATGGTCCGGCGACAGACGCATTGCTCGGGGAGTGCCGGTGGTGAGAGGGATGCGTTCCACTACCTCGCCTTTGCCCTCGTCGAAGACCAGGAGGGCGTTCGGATAGGCGGGCAGGAACAATGTGCCTGCGCTTGCGAGGGTCGCGAGAGCGGCGAATGTCGAGATGAGTCGCTTTATCAAGGTTGAACTCCTAAGCTAGAACCGGGTTGGCAGGCGAAAGCGCCTGCCCACGAGTATTACTTGCACCAGACTGTCTTGACGTTGACGAATTCGCGGATGCCCCAAACACCCAGCTCACGGCCGTAGCCGGACCGTTTCACGCCGCCAAACGGGAGCCGCGGATCGGAAGCTACCATGGCGTTGACAAACACTTGTCCTGCTTCGATTCCATCCACGAACTTAGCTTGCTCGGATTCATCGCGGGTCCAGACGCTGGATCCAAGGCCGAATGGCGAATCATTTGCCAATTCAATTGCTTCTTCCGCATCGTGCGCGCGGAAGAGCATGGCAACGGGGCCGAAAAATTCCTCGTGGAAGACGGGGGAGGAGCGTGGGACATCGGCCAGGACGGTCGGCTCATAGTAGAATCCGGGCCCATCGATTTTCCGGCCGCCGGCCAGCAGGCGCCCCCCGGCTTGGATGGCGCGCTGAACCTGATCATGCAATTCATCACGGATTTTGCTGGTTGCGAGCGGGCCGACGTCGGTATCGGCGGCCATGGGGTCGCCAACTTTCAAAGCTCTCATTCGATCGACGAAACGTTTCTCGAACGCGTCATAAATCCCGCCAGCCACGATGAATCTTTTGGCCGCGATGCAGGATTGGCCATTGTTGATCACTCGCGCTTTTACGGCAGCAGTGACGGCCTCTTCGAAATCCGCACTGGGCATGACGATGAACGGGTCGCTGCCGCCGAGCTCGAGCACCGTCTTCTTGATTTGGCTGCCGGAAGCGCGTGCTACTGAACGGCCGGCGGGCTCGCTGCCGGTGAGCGTAGCCGCGACCACGCGATCGTCGTGCAACAAGGCGTCCACCTGATTGGCTTCGATGAGCAGCGTCTGGAACGCGCCTTCCGGAAAACCGGCGCGGTGCAGGATGTCCGCGATGGCTAGCGCGCATTGGGGAACGTTCGAGGCATGCTTCAACAGCCCGGTGTTGCCTGCGGCGAGCGCGGGGGCCGCGAAGCGAAAGACTTGCCAGAAGGGGAAATTCCAGGGCATGACGGCCAGCACGGGTCCGAGTGGCTGGTAGCGCACGAAACTCTTTGAGGCGTTGGTGGGTACCAGCTCGTCAGCCAGCAATCGCTCGCCGTTTTCGGCATAGTAGCGGCAGGCCCAGGCGCATTTCTCCGCCTCCGCGATGGCGGAGGGCAGCGTTTTTCCCATTTCGGTGGTCATGAGCGCGCCGTACTCGCGCTTTTCGGTTTCGAGAATTTCGGCGGCTCTTTGGAGGCGGCTCGCGCGTTCGGCGAAAGGAGTTTGACGATAGGAATGGAAGGTGGTCCAGGCCAGGTTTAATTTTTCTTCGATTGCGGCGGCGGAAAGTGCTTGGAACTCGCGGAGTGTTTCGCCGGTTGCGGGATTTATGGTTGCGATCATAAGGCACCGACTCCCTTACGGTCGCGGTTCGGTACCATTATTGAGCGCTCCGACTTAGTTCGGCGGCGGCGCCTTGGATTGCTTCGCCGGCGTTTTCCAGGACTTTGCCGACTTTGACCGTTTGCTCATCCACCAGCTTCCAGTCTTTCTGCTCGATGCTCTCGCGAACCGCGGGCAGCGTCTTAACGCCGTAGCCGGTATAGAATCCGGGTGCGTAAATCTGGTGCTTGAACCACGGTCTATTTGGGAGTCCGTCCTTGAGAGTAAGGGAACGCTCCACCTGGACCAGACGCATATTGGCGTCGCGCAGATTCGCGCGAGCCAGGGCGGAGCCGCCGTTTTCAGACGCATGGGCCAGGGCGTGGTCGTAGAGCTCGGCGGCGCGTTGTAAGGCGACGAAGCCGTTTTCCAGTGGCGCGAAATTCAGGAATGGCGGGACTGGCTCCTTGGCCGGCGGAATCTTTTTGTGCCGTGGATCGTCTATTGCGGCGAAGACACCCTCGTCGATCGCCTTGTTGCGCTCGATAATCTGGTCCCGTTTATCGCGGGCCAGGCGCTCCACTTCGTCGATGTAGCGGCGAATGGTTTCCGTGAGGTTGTCGAAATCGAATGGCAGCAGCTCGGCACCGGCCAAGCGCAGAACGGCTGTACCGGCGGTCTGAGCGAGCGCGCGGCCGTAGACAAAATTCGTGTCGCCGAAATGCGTGTACCAGTAGAAATCGTCATAGGCGGAATGGTAGATACCGCCGCCATCTTCGCCACCGAACCCGAGATCGAGCGAGGCGATTCCGATGTGGTCCAGGAAGGCGGTGTAGTCGGAGCCCGAGCCGAGCGCGCCGATGCGTAGGTCGGCACGGTTGCGGGCCTCCTGGCGATCGGTGGCGTCAGGATTTGCAATGCGAAAGGCTTGCATCCGTTTCCAGACGGAAATCTTCGCCTCGGGATCTTCGATATCGCGCGCCACGCCATTGATAAACTTTTCGAGCGTGTGAGAACCTTCCGCGTTCAACCTGCCGCGGCCGTTGCTATCGGAGTTGATATAGACCGCGGCTTTTGCCGCAAGTTCCTCGGCATGCGTTTCGGCCCACTCGGTGGAACCGAGCAAGCCGGGTTCTTCGCCATCCCATAGGCAATAAATTATGGTGCGCTTTGGTTTCCAGCCTTGTTTCAACAGCAGACTCAGCGCGCGGACTTCTTCCATGAGTGCGGAGGCGCCGGAGATGGGATCTTCCGCGCCGTTCACCCAGCCATCGTGATGATTGCCGCGGATAATCCACTCGTCCGGATATGTGGCGCCGGGGATGGTGACAATCACGTCGTAGATGGGCTTGATATCGAAGTTGAATTTCAGATTCAGGTGCACCTTGGCGGGGCCGGGTCCAATGTGATAGGTGATGGGCAACGCGCCGCGCCACGCCTGGGGAGCGACCGGGCCTTTCAGCGCCGCGAGCAACGGCTGGGCGTCGCCATACGAAATGGGCATCACGGGAATTTTGGTTAAGGTGACGGCTTCACTGAGAGGGAGCCGCTTGGCGTCCTTGGTGGCGCCGACGCCGGGCGTGAGCGGGTCGCCCGGATAGACCGGCATGTCCATCACGCTGCCGCGCTGCGCGCCGTCTTTTGGACGGTACGGTCCTTCCGGGAATGTCTCGCCGGCGAAGTAGCCATCCTCGTGCGGATCGGAATAAATCAGGCATCCGATGGCGCCATGCTCGGCCGCCACCTTGGGTTTGATGCCGCGCCAGGAACCGCCATAGCGCGCGATGACGATAGCGCCTTTCACCGATATGCCCAGCCGATCGAGTTGTTCGTAATCATCCGGGATTCCGTAGTTCACATAGACCAGCGGGGCTGTGACGTCGCCATCGATTGAGTAAGCGTTATACACGGGGAGCTGCTCGGTGTGCTGCGAAGAAGTGGGGTCGACGCTGACGGTGGGTTCTTCGATCTTGGCGGTGAAGTGGGTTGGTTCCAACAGCTCTAGCGAGCGCTCTTTGGGAGTGGGGAAGAGGACGTCGAAGGTTTCGATCTTGGCATCGAAGCCCCATTCCTTGAATTTTGAGAGAATCCACTCCGCGTTGTCTTTGTCGTAGGGAGAACCGACGTGATGGGGCCGGGCCGAAAGGCGCTGCATGTAGGCGCGCACGTTGGCGGGATCGGGGATGGCGCGGAACTTGGCCTCCCACTCGCGCTCATCGCGCGTGGAATCGGCGGAGTAGCCGCGCAGGGGGGCGATTTCGGCTGGGCGGGCGAGTGGGGTGATGAGTAGTGTGCAGAGCAGGTGGACGACGGGTGTTTTCATTTGGAGGTTTCGTTTCGGAATGGATATTGTACCGTGGCAAGGGCATCGTGGTCGTCGGCGGCTTGAAGAGCGGGTCCTGGGGGACCCGCGCGGACCAGGGGGTCCGCCCCACAGGCTGCGAAGAAGTGTACAGGGATTACCAGACTGGAACAGGTTGTTGTTTTATTTTTAGGATTGCTTCGCGGGCGGTGTAGACTACGCGGTGCAGCTTGAGGGTTTGTTGCAAAGCTGGTAATGCGCTGGCGGCGGCTGGGCCGATGTTTCCTAATGCTGACGCCATGCTGCGGAGCACGTAGGCTTGATCGTCGGTGATCAGCAGGCGATCGGTCAGAGCTTCTACGGCGGCTTTGGCGGATGGTCCGATGCTTCCCAACGCGTCGGCGGCTGGGGCGCGCACGTAGGGGATGGGATCGTGCAGCGCGGTGATCAATGCCGGGACGGCAGCGACGGCTTTGGGGCCGAAGGATTGTAACGCAACAGCCGACAAGCTGCGCACTCGCGCGTTCGAGTCCGCCAGAGATTTTTCCAAGGCTGGAACTGCGGCTGCGCCTGGCGCTCCAATCTGGGAGAGGGCCCATGCGGCGGCCGAACGAACGTCCGGGTCTGGATCGCTCAGGGCCTGCGCGATCTGATTGACGGCCGATGCCGCGTCCGGTCCAAAAGAACCGATGGCGCGGATGGTCTCAGCGCTGTTCGGTTGATTGAGATATGCCGAGAGGGGGCGACCGCGGTAAACGATGCCGGAGGTGGGTGTGGCGGGTGCGCGCGCCTCGATCGACGGCGCCTCAGACGCTGGAGGAATTCGCTCCAGTGCGACGTCATTGACGCCGAGGTAGTAGCCGGACGAACGTCCATCCTTCCCCACGCACACGAAGCTGAGCGTATGCCGTCCTTTCTCCAACTGCAGCCAGCCCAGCGGACGATCCACCGCAACGTAGATTTCCGGCAAATAATTGTGGAAGACCTCGGAACCTGATGCAGGGATTTCGGAAGTTGAGGCCTCGCGGCTGTCAAGATTGGTTGGCTTTCCGTCCAGGAGAGCGTAGTAGTCGCCGTAGTCGGGCGCCTGGGCGATGCGCGCGACGATCTCGTAGCGGCCTTTCTCGGGAACGTCGAGGGGAATGTTGATGCGCGATCCGACGCCTTCGGCTTCGAAGAACAAAAGATCGCGTCCCCAATCCACTTCCCGCTGCACGGAAGCTTTACCTTTTTCCGTAGTCACCTCGGCGATGGAATCCTCCACGGCTATCTGCAAAGCATTACCGAGCGGAAGGCGGGCTTCGCCATACGGCGGCTCGGGAAGGTCTTCATTCACGCCTTTCTGATACCAGAACGCGGCGCTCGAAAAATAATCCGGCCGCTCTTCGAAGCCCGATCGCAGCGAGCCATCGGCGTTGTAGGTCCAACCCGCGTGTTCTATGCCCGCCCACAGCGATTTCGTGAACGGAATGGGATCGGGAACATGCCAGCGGTAGCCGGTGAGCCTGGCGCCGATGCGCTCGCCCTCGGCCACCGGCGTGCCATACCAAGAGCTGTAGGAGACGCGCAGGCCCCAAGCTTCGTTGAAATAATCCTCGGTGCCCGTGCCGGCAATCTGCGGATGTTTGGCGCCGTCGACGTAAAACAGATCGTCGCCTTCGCCGAACCAGCCCACGCCGGCTTGAATCACGTTCAGCACCGTGCCTACGTAGTGGCCGGTTCCTTTCACGTTCAAAAATTCGTAGTGCTTTCCGGATACAGCGGGGCGCTCCTGGCGATAGTAGCCATGGAAATACGCGACATCATCGGGTAAGGATGCGTGCTTCTGCCAGTCGACGTGATAGTAGAACATAGTGACGGGACGGTTGCCTTCATCGGTGACCGTGATTTTGCAGGATTCGCGAAATGGCATGGGCCAATAGCTGTTGCGGGCGCGGCCGAATGAGCTGTCGCGGATGGGTAGAGAATCCAAATCCCGCTCGTATCCGTGGCCGACGCCGAAGAAATCTCCCAGAGGGACGTCAACGCTGGGGGTTTTCTTTCCGTCGTAATAGACGCGCAGCCTGACTAACCGAGGCCATGCGAATTCGTTGTCGGCTACTGTGATCCAGATGTGATCCACGACGCCAGGGCCACGCAGATCGGCCATCACGAACGTCTCGCCGGGAAAAATGCGCTTGCTATCGTCGTTGCTCGCGACGTAGGGGTTGTCGCTCGAGACCCGATGCGCGGAGAAGTTTTTCAAGCGCGGGAGGTCGGTTAGGGATTGCGCGGGTCCGCAAGCCGCGGCGACAATGATCAATGCGTAAATGCGAATGGCCTGTTGTTCCACAGGCAACAAGGGTATCAGACGCGGCATACTTTATGAAGATGGTCAAACGCTTCTTGCCTCTCTTTCTGGCGGTTTCCGCCGTTCTCGCGCAAGACACCCTGCACCGGCCGGAGGAAAATCAGATCCCCGGCCCTCGCGACGCGGGCGACTTCGACGCCTGGCTTCGCGACTTGAAGATCTGGCGCGCTGAACGTCTCACGCGCATGGGATATAACGACGCCGAGTACGCCCGTCCCGAATTGCAGTGGGCCCAGCGTGACTTCGTACAGCCCCAGATGATGTGTGAGGAGCGCTATTTCTACGATCCGGTTCAGCGCCGCTATACGGTGGACCGGTACCTGGATGACCTCGAGAAGCGTTATGGGGGAATCGACAGCGTGCTGATCTGGCCTGTGTATCCCAACATTGGAATCGACAATCGCAATGAGTGGGACTTGCATCGCGATTTGCCCGGTGGAATTCCGGCGCTGAAGAAGATGGTGGAAGATTTTCACCGCCGCGGCGTCCGCGTGCTTTTTCCCACCATGCCTTGGGACAACGGGACGCGTGATCCGGGCATGCCGCATTGGGAGGCTACTGCGAAACTGATGGCGGAAATCGGCGCCGATGGAGCGAATGGAGACACCTTCAGCGGACTTCCGCGCACTTATCGCACGGCTTCTGATGCCACCGGTCATCCAATCGTTTTTCAGCCTGAAATCGCGCCGGCCAGCGATGAAGGGCTGATGTGGAACAACCAGAGCTGGCTGGTGATCGAATTCGGTTTCGCGCCCCCGGCCAGCAAGTTGAAATGGCTGGAGCCGCGGCACATGATCGACGTCGTCAACCGCTGGGGACGCGATCACACCGACGATCTGCAGTATGCGTTTTTCAATGGGGTGGGTTTCGAGAGTTGGGAAAATATCTGGGGCATCTGGAATCAAATGACTCCGCGGGATGGGGAAGCGCTGCGCCGCATAAGCCGCATCGACCGCAATGTCGCGGAGCTGCTGGTTAGCAAGGACTGGGTTCCGCATCACCCCACCATGCAATATGGAATTTTTTCCAGCATGTTTCCGGGCTCAGGGCGGACGCTATGGACGCTGGTGAACCGCAATGAATTCGATATCGCAGGTCCGCAGCTCAAGTTTCAAGACGCGCCGGGCCGGCGTTATTACGATATCTGGCACGGCGTTGAGATTCAGCCGGAGGTCAACGGCCCGTTCGCTACGCTTAGCTTCCCGATGGAGGCACATGGCTTCGGTGCGATCTTGCTAGTGGAAGCCGGAACGCAGGTGGAAGGGCTGGATAAACTGCTCACGCTCATGAAGGCATCGGCTGCGGTGCGCGTTCAGAGCCTATCCGCTGAATGGAAATTTCTGCCGCAGCAGACGGTGGAAATTCGGCCCACGGTGAAGTTTACTGAAGCTTCGGCGGGGATGGTCCAGATCCCAGCCGGCGAGTTTCTTTTCAAGGTCTCGGGCGTGGAGATAGAAGGCTCCGATTGGATTGGCCTCGACGTGCAATATCCCTGGGAGAATTCGCCTCGGCGCGGCCACGCGACGAAGATGCAAGTGAAATCGTTCTACATGGACAAATATCCGGTGACGAACGCGGAGTTCCTTTCATTTGTAGAGAGCTCCAGCTACAAGCCAGCGGACGATCATAATTTCCTGCGCGACTGGAAGGATGGCAGGCCTCAACCGGGTTGGGAGAACAAGCCGGTAACGTGGGTGTCGCTCGAAGATGCGCGCGCTTATGCGCAATGGGCTCGAAAACGGCTGCCGCACGAATGGGAGTGGCAATATGCTGCGCAAGGCGCGGATGAGCGCGTCTATCCCTGGGGAAATCAGTGGGACGACGCAGCCGTGCCGGAGCCATACAAGGGGCGCGATCTTCCCGGTGCGGCCGCGGTGGACGCTCATCCGCGCGGTGCGAGTCCATTCGGCGTGATGGACATGGTGGGTAATGTCTGGCAGTGGACTGATGAATTTGTGGATGAGCACACGCGAGCTGCGATCTTACGGGGAGGCAGCTATTATCAGCCGCAGGGATCGATTTGGTATTTCCCGCAAGCGTACAAGCTTACGGAGCACGGGAAGTATTTGCTGATGGCGCCGTCGAAAGATCGGGCGGGGACGCTGGGGTTTCGGTGCGTGAGGGATGGGAATTGAGCCGGTTGGCAGGCGAAAGCGCCTGCCCCACGCCCCACATAAGCGACCTATTAACGTTAGTGGCCGTTCTTCTGGCCGTCGGCCAGGCCGGTGCCTGTGATTTGCTCTGTGATAAACCAGACCTGGAATTCGTTGGTGCGCAGAACCTGGCTCACTAGAAGATCGTTGGTTCCCTGGTCGCCGTTCTGATCGGCAGCATCTGCCAGCTCGCGCGTCTCGGCGATGATCAGCTCATGCGCTTCGAGCAGACGGAACAACTGGGTGTTGACATCTTCGCGGCCGCGCGGCGGGCGGGCGATGCGCGTGGTTTCGGCGACATCGTGCGCCATTGCGATTGACACTCCGCCCAGGGTTTGGATGCGCTCGGCCAGGGCGTCCACCAGCTCCGCTTGTTCGCCGTAGTGTTTATCGAATAACAGGTGGAGTTGATAAAAAGTGGGGCCTGCGACCTGCCAGTGATGTTTCTTGTACATGTCGCGCAACGTCATGGTGTCGGCGAGAAGAGGGTTCAGTTTATCGGCGTTGGTGAGCCGGATTTTCTGGTCCAGCGAAATTGGCCGGTTCACCACCGTGCCGTATTCTTGGACGACACTTTGCGGGCTTTTTGTCTTCATAACGAATTAGATCGCAGCGGCCGGAAAGCGTTGCACTTTTAAATGGCCCCCGGCCGCGTGCCGCTAGAACGACAGATGCATGGACAACTGCAGGAAGCGCGAACTGCCGAGGGTGTGCTGGATGATGCCCAAGCTACCTGAAGGCGGGAAGGAAGGCGGCCCGATGTAACCGGGGAAGAATTGAACGTTGTTGTTGGGCGCGTCGAAATCCGGGTGGTTGAAGAGATTAAAGGCATCGAAGTTAAAGCGCAAGCGAAAACGGTCGTTGAGCTGAAACGTTTTTCCGATAGTCATGTCGAACCGCACCTGGAATGGCGCCCGGAAGATGTTCCGGCCCGAATATCCATACAGAGACTCGTAATAGTCGCAGCCCGTTTTGTCGCACGGGGGCACACCATCTTGACCGGGCGCTAGAAACGCGGGTGCAAAATCGCTTACGTTGAGCACCGGCTTTCCCGCGTTGACGCCGGTGGTACCTTGCAGTTGGGCTTGTGCTACCGTGACGCCGGGCTTGAGCGGAACAATCGGATTGCCGATATAGTCGGCTGTGCCCAGATACATGCTCGCCACTGACCCGGAGAAGTCATAGATACTGTAGGGCTGACCGCTCTGCGCGACAGTCTGGCCGCCGACGATCCAGCCGTTGACCAGGGTCCCCAGGGCTTTGTTGGATGTTACCTTGGGTATTTGGTAGGTGTAATTGATCAGAAATACGTGAGTCTGATCGAAGTCCGCCGAACCATAGCTCGATTTCGGGGTTTGGGGATTGTTACCGGTGAAAAACAGCCCGAGACCGCTTTGCTCGTCCAAGGCGTGCGACCAGGTGTAGGAGGCCGTGAACTGAAGACCGAAGGAAAGCCGCTTGCGAACTTGAAGCTGCAGCGCGCTGTAATTGGAGATGCCTTCGCCGGTGAAAAGCACGGAGTTCATGTCGTAACCGATATAGGGAACGCGGATAGGAGCGTTGCCGGAGAACTCACTGGTCGAAATCGGTTCCAGGTCGAGGCCAAAATTCGGCGAGACCCCGCCGTACGAATAGATCTGACCGTTGACGGGGTGTTGCGGCGTGGCAATTTGCGCCTGATTGAAAGGAATCGGGAGGATTTCATGCAGGCCGTGGTTGCCGACATACCCCGCGCTGAAGAGCCAACTGTTTCCTGGCTGGTATTGAAGATCGAAGGTCCAGTTCTCGGTGTAGGGCAGCTTATTGTTAATATCGTAGCCGCCAAACAGGAACGGCCCGAATGGGTTGCCGGCTGGGTAATTACCCGACTCGGTTTGCGAGATGTTTGGCAGCAGGGCTTGAAAAGCCGCCGCGCTACCGGGAGGCGCCGGCGGAGCAGCTGTTCCAAACGGGGCGCTGAGGTTCCCACTCTTTAGCCCGTTAATCGGCAATACGAACGGTGGCGCCAAGGTGACACCGAAAGGACCATTGAAGCCGCCGCCGGCGCTGGGCGAAAGGTAGCTGAAGAACTCACCGCGGTCATAGTAAATGCCGAATCCGGTGCGCACAGTCAGCTTTGAGGTCGGGCTCCATGCGACTCCGATACGCGGAGCAAATCCCCACTGGCGTTGTTTCAACAGGGAGTTGCTGGCACCCGGAGTTCCGAATTGTTTGTTGTTGCCTGCAATCTCCAACCCGGAACCAGTGATGGTGTCCGTGGCGGCGTTATAACCATAGAGGCTGGCATTGAAGTCGGTCAGCCTTCCGTACTTTTCAGAGAGTGGCCCGTCGCGGTCCCAGCGAAGGCCCAGAGTGAGCGTCAGGTTGCTGCGCATCTTGTAAGTGTCGTTGACGAATGCGCCCGCTGTGTCGGAGCGATAGTAGCGGCTGGCGCCACCGTTGAAAGCGGTGGAAGAGGAGGGCTTGTCGGCACCTTCCACGAAGTTGAGGAAAGTATTGAACCCGATGACGTCGGTATCGGTGTTGTGATTGACGATGTTGAGCTGGGTATGATCCCACAATCCACCGAACGCCAGAGTGTGCCGCCCTTTCACCCAATTGAGTGTGCTGCCGAATTCCCATTGGTTCTGATACATGCCGGCGTTGCCGAAACTCGCGCGGGTTCCGAAGGTTAAACCTTGGCTTACGGTGGGATCGGCCGAGGCGATCTCAAACTGAGGAAAAGTCTGGGAACCCAAGAGATTGATTCCAAAGTCGCTGGGCTTAAAGGGTTGTTGGCTTTGCCCGAAAGCTCTGAGCCGCGTGAAACCAGCGCGCTGTTCCCAGGTCAGACTGGGCGTAAGAATAACGGTGTTATTGATGGATACCACCTGGCTGCCGGCCTGGAGTTGCTGGGGAAAGCCGAGGAGCTGGTTTACGGAGCCGAACGGGTTGGTGGTGGGATCGTTCTGAACGAAATATTTTACGGACAACCGATCTTTGTCGTTCACCACGTAGTCGATATTCGCGATTCCCTGATCGACGTTCGAGATGGCGTTAGGTCCTTGCTGGAAGACATCGTAGCCGAGATTGGTGGCCTGGGTTGGATTGGTGATTTGCGCGCTGGGGATGAGATATTGTCCGTTGGGCAGCTTCGCGTTGAGCATCGCGGCCGCGGCTGGGTTGATCTGGTTGGCGGTGATGGTTTGGCCGTAAGAGGATTGGATGGCGTTAATGATCCCCCCAGTGGTGCGGTCATTGGTGAGGCCAAGCGGGACGGTGGAGGTTCTGGCCGCATCGGCGGCGTCGGCCACGCGGACGCCTTGATAGGACACGAAATAAAACAGCTTGTCTTTCTTGATGGGACCGCCCAGAGTGGCGCCGAATTGGTTGCGATTCAGGAAAGGCACCTTGGTGGTGATGTCGGAAGAGGCGTTGTAGAAAAACGGAGCGGCATTCATGTCGCTGTTTTGGAACTTCTCGTAGATTTCTCCATGCAGCCCATTGGTGCCCGACTTGGTGAGCACGCTGATGTGCGCGCCGCTGTTGGCGCCTTGCGTGGCGTTATACATGGCTGCGTTGACGGCGATCTCCTGCAATGCTTCGGCGGGAGGAGTCGGCAGGGCTTGGCCGATGGCGTCGGTGACGGAGGTGCTGGTTTGGATGGAGCCGCCGAGGCCGAAGTTCTCACCCGTGTTCAGCACGAAGCGGTTCTCCCCCACCTGGCTCGAGGAATTTCCATTGAAGAGATTATTCGTGCTGATGCCATTCAAGGAAAAGCTATTGCTGGTAGAGCGTTGCCCATTGGCGAAGATAGCTTGATTGCCGAGCCCAGCGTTCGAGCCGGCGCCCCCCAGAAAATCGGCGTGAACGCCGGGAGTCAGAATCGCAAGCTGCGTGAAGCTGCCGGTGCCGAGCGGAGTCTGCTCGATGGTCAACTGATCCACGACGTAACCGTTGGTGGTGTCCACCTGGTTCATCAAGGGAGTGGCCGTCACCTCGATCATGGTGCTGACCTGGCCGACTTTGAGGGCCCCATCCACGGTAGTGGTACGGTTGCCGTTCACCAAAACTTCGGTATGGGTTTCGGTGTCGAATCCTGGCTTGGTGAAAGTGAGCTTATAGGTGCCGGCGGGAAGATTTGAGATCACGAATGTGCCGTTCCCCTGCGAATGCTCCACCACTTCCAAATTGGTGGCAATATTCACGGCCTTGACTGTGGCATCCGACACGGCAGCGCCCGAGGCGTCCATAACGGTGCCGGTGATTGCGCCTAAAATCTGTTGTGCTGAGAGCGGCGCGTGAAACGCCAGGCTCAGGAACAAAATGGAGCAAATGATCTGTCTCAGATGGTGCGTAATCATTGTGGTCTCTCCCTCCGAATGAACATAGCGATTTTGAGTGCGACCGGGGAGTAAGACATCGCCCGGTATTTCTATTTGCGACAAGAGGGGTGCTTACACGAGTGGCAGACGGAGACAACGAGGCTAAGCCTGAACATGACCCTCTTAGGGTCAAACTATACCAAATTTGGGTTACTGTTTGATGACCGTGTCAAGAGGGGGAATTTTCAGATGTTTTTCAGATTACTAACGAGCTGGGACGGCGACGTGGTTCATCGCCAGTTGGCCCACCTGCTGGAATAGTTGCTCAAGCGTGGACTCCGGAACGTTCAATCCAACGTTGAGCGTGCTGCCGTTGACGGAGGCTTGTAGATTGCCCAGCAACGCCACGATACTCGCGCCTGCTGGGATGTTGCTGGTGTTCATTTGAAGGAGCCCAACAACAAAGTTAAGAACGTTCAAAAGGGAAGTGGCGTCCTGCGGGGAGTCCAGCAGCAGCTCGGCGGAGAATTGCGCGCCAGACCCTTGGGCAGCGGATGGGAACTTCGCGCCGCCGCTGATCTGTTGAATGGCTAGCAGGAGTTTGCTCTTCAGCACTCCGCTCAGAGGGCTCCCGCTCGAAGCGCTGCTACCCGGTAACAGGCTTGAGAACTCGCTTACCGGGACCACCGATGAGAACCAGATATCGTCTTGCGCGCGCAGTTGGCGGCCTTTCATGGCGACGCTCGATTCGGGGCCGGCCGAAGACGCACCGAATTGGACGGCTGCATACACGCTGGTGCAATCTCCAAACAGATCTGTGAACCCGTCCGTGAATAGTGCGATGCAGACATTGGCTACGGGCGAACTCATGCCCGGCTGGGCCATTTCGATCAGGTCCACTCCGGGAAGACGCGTGATGGTCCCGCCGTTCTTTAACACATTCACCTCTATGGTCGGGATGCTCTGGCTAAACGTGCCGTGCGCAGCGATCAACCAATGTCCATTGGTGTTTGGCGCGCCGTTCCAGGCTGCCACCACCTCCGTCACGTCCGAGCGCGGGTCTATGCCGGTCTCGGTCATAAACCCCTGCAGATACTTCTCGCCCATTGGAATCTGAGACAACACGTACTGGCCGAATGGCGAGTTCTTGGCAGAGGTGACGTTAGCGCCAGCCACCAGTTGCGCGTCTTGCATCACGAAACTGAACAAGTCGATATTGCTGCTTTGCGCCAGTGCGAGGGCGGGAACTACAAATACTGATAAAAGGACTGTCCTGCAGGTCGACATGAGGAACCTCTCACTCTAAGGACGGCAAAAAGATCCGTCTATTACAGTGTAAGCGCTTTTTCTACCTGCCTCCATGGTACGCTCGAAGTCCGCGCCATGGCCAGCCAGTCCCCCGGCGGGACCTTTCCGGTGCCCGCGGCTCGGATCGCGACGTCGAGAATTTTTCGATCCGGAACCTCGCCGGTCGACTTGAGATATTGCACCAGGCGCGCAACGTGCGACCGGAAAGCGCCAGATGTCAGGGTATGGCCCGATGCCACGAACGCGAGCAACGCCGCGATAGATCGAGCGGCGCGTTCCGGAGCGCTTTGGCCGGGCATTCCACCGTCCGGTTCAAGTTGGGAGGCAAGGTGGACCAGAAGATCGTCAGTGGATTCGATCTTCGAATCGAGATCCGGAGTGTGCGATTTTTGGAACATTCCCCGCAAGGCAGCCAGTCCGAATGATCGCCGGATCTCCGGTTTCGGTGTATATCCCACTTGCGCGGCCTCGATTACGCAACCGAGCGGAGCGGCGACGGCGACGGCGAAATCCTGCGGCGGAGCGGGTGGGAAATACGCTTCGAACTTTACGTCCTGCGGCATCCCAACCGGCACTATGCGTGTCTCGGGGATTTCACCAGGGCGATCGCTCTGGCGCTTGACAACCGCTACCAGCGACATCTCACGGCTGGCCAAACCATAGGTCCGGCTCAAAGCGGAAAGACGCTCCGCCACGCGGCTCTGCTTTCGTTTTTCGAGCGGCGCCAGCGCCTGCTCGGCAGGATAGCGGGATTCCCAATCCGTGATCAACCGCGAGCCTTGCAACAGACGAACCGTCTGGCCGGTTTGACCATCACCCGTTGGTATTGGCAGGCTCATCTGGCCGCCGTCCCAAGTGAGATCGAGCGTTTCTGGAGTGCCGCTCAGTTCTCCAAATAGAAGGACGGGATTGCCGGCGAAAACCACTGAGGGAGGCTCGGGTTGCACATTTCCGGCGGTCTTCAAACCGCTAGCCGCCGGCGGCCCCATGCTGGCAAACAGATCCACCGCAGGCAAGTCCACACGCTCGCGCGCGGTGACAAAACGGCTGACGCCTCCCGTCTCACGGGCCAGCAAGGATAGAAAACGGTCCTGGCTGGCGCTGCCGATACCCAGGCAGAACAGGCGGATGTTGGTCGCGCGCGCCTGAGCCAGAATCTGTTCCGTTCCCGCGACCTGGCCGTCTGTCAGGATCAATACGTCGCCCGAGGCGCCGTTAAGCATGCTTGCGGCAGCTTCGAATCCCGCGGCGAGCGCCGTTCCTCCCGACGCATTTACCTGCCGCAAGAACGCGCGCGCCTTATCGCGATTCTCGCTCGACGCCACCTGCAGCGTAGGATGCAAACTTTCGACGTTATTGTTGAAGGCAACCACTCCAAAGGAATCTTCCTTGCTCAGCACGGCCAGGCAAGCCTCTATCGCTTTGCGCGCCTGCTCGATCGGCGCGCCCTGCATGGATCCCGACCGATCCAGGACAATCACAGTGCGGCGAGCGGTTTTCGGACTCACTCCAAAAAGCGTGGACGGAACAATTGCGGCGAAGGAGCGCACTCCATCGCCCGTTGCGCCCGACAACACTTGAGACGCGATCTCTTTGAAACGGACGTCCAGCACCAAATCGCGATTCGGAACGTCTCTCTCCGCGGCCAGCGCCACGTGGGCCGGAGCCATTCCATCCTGTCTTATGCGAATGGAGTGCGATGGGGAGCCTATTTCGTCAATCGTGAGCTGATGCAACACCGAGATGTCGAATCCAACCTCATGCAGCGAATCCGCGTCCTTCCGGAATCGTGGAAGAAGCATGTCGCCGAACTGATCGGGCGGCAATTCCATCTCGCCTTCCTCTTCGGAGACTCGGGCCGCTTTCATGCGCGCGTGGTATGCCGGCGCAAGCGTGAACGGAAAACGAAAGCGGAATCCGTCGTCGCGCAGCTCGACGCCGGCCAGCAACTCCAAATACACCGTAACGGTCTCGTTGGGTCGAACATTTCCAACCGTCAAATTCACCACGCCATCACCGTACTGGCGCGCGAGCGCCGAAAGCGACCCCTCCGCGATGCCTCGCTCGTAGGCCTGGACGGCTGCTTCTGTTTCAATTAACTCGGAATGCACTTCGAATCCGTCGCCGGTGATCCGGAAGGCTCTGAGGGCCGCGTCGCGAGGCAACGGAAACGAGTAGATCACTTCCAGAGGTTTTTCCTCCTCCGACCGGAAAACGTGCTGGATGGTGAGATGCGCACCCGCCGGGAGAACCCGCCCGGTCAACCACAGCCGCTGCATAGCCAGGCGAAGGGCTTCCTTGCCCGACGCCGCAATCGGTCCAAAATTGGCTGCTGTACTGCTCATTTCCTGCTCCTTTTCTCGTCACCGGCCGACTGCAAACTGCGCGCCAGTTCATCGATCGCCTCGCGGATCTGCCTGGTCCGCCAGGGGCTCGCATCGCTTCGCGTCAAGACCACGACATCGTCCGCGATCGCGTGGCGCCACCAGGCCGTGGGCGCGGCAGCGTATCTTTCCGGCGTAGTTCCTCCGGCCAGGCTGCGGCCAATCTCAGAAAGCATCCGGCCTTGCGCTTGAAGCTTTTTGATCTTCTCCAGCCGCGCGAGGTGTTCCACGGTATAGGCCGCCGCGCGTCCCGCCTTTACTGGTCCGTCCAGCAGGCCGCGCGCGATGTAAAAGCGGATGGTTCGCGCCGCCAGGCCGGATGCCTCCGCGAGTTCAGCGAGCGTCATCTCATCGGCCATGCACCTTCAGCATAGGTCAGAAATGTGACACTGTCAAGTAGTGTCATTTAACAGGACTGGCCAAACTTGTCCCCTTGCTTACGCGCGGGGCTACAATTCGGGCGATACATGCGGATGCGTAATTAGTCCCGCGCGTCAGCAAGGGGACCACCGGCGCACTAGAATGGAATCCATCATGTTACGAGCTTCCAACCGTGTCGCGATTGTTTTGATTTGTGTTTTCTGGACGGTGTTGCGGCTGGGCGCTCAGCAGCCCCCGGCCGCCGGACGCACACCCGGCATCGAGGAACGCACCAGCGCCATGCAGAAGTTGGATGGCTATTTTCCCTTGTATTGGGATGAGCGGACCGGCACGTTGTGGCTTGAAATTCCGCGCTTCAACACGGAGTTTCTGTACACCAGCGGTCTCGCGGCTGGTTTGGGGTCGAACGACATCGGCCTGGATCGCGGACAGGGCGGTGGAGGGAAGGTGGTGAGCTTCGAGCGCGCTGGGCCAAAGGTATTCATGGTGCAGGGGAATGAATCGTTCCGATCGTCGAGCGCCAACCCGGCCGAGCGGCGTTCGGTAGAGGATTCGTTCGCCAAGTCAATACTGTGGGGATTCACAGTCGCGGCTGAGAGTAACGGGCGTGTACTGGTGGATGCTACTGATTTTGTAGTTCGCGATGGCCATGGCGCCGCGAACGCGCTACGTCCCGGCACATATCGGGTTGATAAAGCGCGCAGCGCGGTTTACATGCCGCGCACGAAAGGGTTCCCGAAAAACAGCGAGATTGAAGTAACGCTGACTTTCGCTGCGGAACCTACTACAGGCGCGCGCGGCGGATTTAGCGGTCCCACGCAAGGCCCTCCGCCGATTGGCGCGGCCGGCGGACGAGGCGGTGGGTTCGGGGGAGGACTGTTTTCGGGATCCGTGGCCAGCGTCACGCCAACACCCGACTCCGTTACGATACGAGAACATTATTCGCTGGTTGAGCTGCCTGACAACAACTTCAAGCCGCGTTTTGACGATCCACGCGCGGGCTACTTCGGGCCGAATTTCGTCGACTATAGCGTGCCCATTGGCGAGCCGATGGTCCAGCGATACATTATGCGCCACCGTTTGGAGAAAAAAGATCCCACCGCGGAGATCAGCGAACCGGTGCGGCCGATTCAATACTGGGTTGATTCGGGTGCGCCCGAAGATGTTAGAAAGGCGCTGGTGGAGGGCGCGAGTTGGTGGAACCAGGCATTTGAAGCCGCCGGTTTCCGCAAACGCATTCAAGGTGGACGTGCTGCCGGAGGGAGCCGACCCCATGGACATCCGCTACAACATGATCAATTGGGTGCATCGCTCCACGCGCGGCTGGTCGACAGGCGGCGCTGTGTCCGATCCGCGAACCGGCGAGATCATCAAAGGCAACGTCATCCTCGGCTCGCTGCGCGACCGGCAGGATTACTTGATCTTCGAGGGTCTGCTCTCGCCCTACACCATCGGCAACGAGAGGCCGGAAATCCTGTATCAAACGGCATTGGCGCGGATTCGGCAATTGGCGGCGCATGAAGTGGGGCACACGCTGGGCCTGGGTCACAACTATTACGACAGCACCAAGGGCTGGATCTCTGTGATGGACTATCCGCATCCGCTCGAAAAGCTGCAGGACGATGGCAGCATCGATTTGTCGGAAGCCTACCAGGCTCGCATCGGCGACTGGGACAAGGTGGCGATCGACTATGGCTATCGGCAATTCCCGGCCGGAACGGATGAACCGGCGGCGCTCGCGAAAATCCTCAACGACGCGTGGGCTGTGGATCTGCGCTACATGACTAACCAGGACACCGATGCTCATCCCAGAGTGGATCAGTGGTCGAATGGGGTGAACCAGGCCGACGAGCTGAACCGCATCATGAAGACTCGCCGCTCCGCGCTCGCGAGGCTCGGCGAACATACCATCCGGACGGGCGCGCCCATGGCCACGATTGAGGAGCCGCTAGTGCCGATCTTCATGTATCACCGCTACACAGTGGAATCGGCTTCGTCGATGGTGGCTGGGCTGGATTACATTTATGGGATGCGGGGCGACGGGCGCACGCCGGTGAAGTGGGAGACGGCCACGAATCAGCGCAAAGCTCTGGACGCGCTGGCCAACACTCTCAAGCCGTCCGAGTTGGCCGTGCCTAAGCAGGTTCTGGACGCGATCCCGCCTCGGCCGCCGGGGTTCGGACGCCATCGCGAGCTGTTTCCGCGCACCACAGGCGATGGATTCGATCCGCTGAGCCCGGCCACCATCGCATCCGATGTGACCATAGGATTCGTGCTGGAACTCGACCGTTCCGCGCGCATGGTGGCGCAGCACGCTTTGGATCCGTCGCTGCCGGGTCTGGAAGAAGTTATCGATCGTCTCACCAAGGCCGTGTTCGATGCGCCGGTTGCGTCGCCATACGAGGCCGAGATCCGGCGCGCCGAAGAACGCGTGCTGGTGGATCGCGTGATGTGGCTCGCCACCGGCGCGTCCGCGAGCCAGGTGCGCGCCATCGCGTCGTGGAAGCTCGGGAAATTGGGAGCCCGGCTTCGAAGCGAAGCTGCCAAAGGCGAGGCAGACTCGGCGCAGAATGCGCTGCTGGCCGCCGACATCAAACGGTTTCTGGAACGTCCTGCGGAGCCGATCAAACCGCAACTGCCATTGGATGCGCCTCCAGGGGCGCCAATTGGGGATAACGGAATGGATTGGCTCGCGCGGCCGCCGATGGGGCAGTAGTTGTTGGCAGGCGAAAGCGCCTGCCCCACGTCAATGGAGTAGAATTAACCAGTCCCGAGTGGTTGATGGCAGTAAGTACAAACCTCCGATGTTTGCTCGTGCTCGGGTGCGCGGTGTTTTGCGCCGGACAGACACCCGAAGTAGCCTCGCACGATTCGCAGCCGACCTTCACTACCAGATCGAACCTGGTATTGGTCCGTGTAGTGGTCCGCGACAAGCAAGGACGCGTCAACGGGACTCTTCAAAAGGAAGACTTCCAGTTGTTCGACAAAGGGAAACCGCAGGCGATCTCGAAATTCTCGGTGGAGCAATCCGCGGGACACAAGGTGACGGCTCCCGTTTCGGAATCGCCATTGGAAAAGTCTCCGGGTGAGCTGGCGCCGCCGGTTGCGCCGGATCGCTATATCGCCTATGTTTTCGATGACCTGCATTTGAGTTTTGGAGATCTGGCTCAGGCCCGCACCGCCGCGGAGCGCCATCTGACTGAATCCCTCACCGCCACCAGCCGCGCGGCCATCTACACTACTTCCGGCCATCCGTTATTGGATTTCACGGACGATATCGCGAAGTTAAAGGATACGCTGCTGCGGATTCAACCCGGGTCGACACCCACAATAATTAGCACGGGTTGCCCGAGCATCAGCTACTACCAGGCCGATCTGATCCGCAACAAGAATGATCCAATGGCGTTGCAGGCGGCGGCGCTGGATGCAATTGGATGCGCCCACCTAACCGACATGAATAGTGCGCAGGCCATGGCGCAATCGGAGGCATCGCGCGTAGTGGCGCTGGGGGAACAGGATTCGCGCATTTCGCTCAGGGTGCTGAATGACGTGGTGCGCCGCATATCCGCCATGCCAGGACAACGAAGCGTGGTGGTGGTATCGCCAGGATTCTTGGTGCTGGATCAGCGCTTTGACGAGCTGGAAATGATAGACCGCGCGATCCGCGCCAACGTCACGATTAGTTCGCTGGATGCGCGCGGATTGTATGCCCTGGTACCCGGCGGTGATGCCAGTCAGTCGGGAGGCAGCATCGGCAGCTCGGTCCTGCGGATGCAGTATCAGACGGACAGCGCGAACGCGGAAGGCGATGTGCTGGGCGAGCTTGCGGATGGCACGGGTGGTACCTGGGTCCACAACACCAACGACCTGGCCGGCGGATTTAAGCGGATCGCCGCCGCTCCCGAATATTATTACGTCCTGGGGTTCGCGCCCCAGAATCTGAAATTTGACGGCAGCTATCATAACCTGAAGGTCACGCTCAAGAATCCCGCCGGGCTCTCGCTGCAGGCGCGACGCGGATATTTCGCACCCAAGCATGAAGTGGATGCGGCCCAGGAAGCTAAGCGCGAGATCGAGGAGACGCTGTTTTCCCGCGACGAATGGCACGACATTCCGGTGGAACTGCACACTCAGTTTTTCAAATCCAGCGATGTGGCCGCAAAACTTTCGGTGCTCGCGCGGATCGATGTCAGGCAACTGCGTTTTCGAAAAGCAGATGGCCGGAACGTGGACACGCTGACGGTGGTGGCGGGGGTGTTTGACAGGAACGGAAATTATATCAGCGCGGTTGAGAAGACAGTTGACATACATTTGAAGGATGAAAGCCTGGTGGGCGGCAAATTAAGCTCGGGAATTACGGTGAGGTCCGCGTTTGACGTCGCGCCAGGGGGCTATTTTATTCGGGTGGTGGTAAGGGATGCCGAAGGGCAAAAAATGGCGGCCCTCAACGGTGCGGTGGAGATTCCCTGACGGCGCTGCTTTAGATTGCGCGATTGGGCCCCATTAGGAGTAGAATTAGCTCTAATCGTTTAAGATGGGCGATTGATCCAAATGGCGGGAAACTCAAACCTACGGCGTCCACGGGCACGTAATGTGGCGGCGGGCTTGGTTTCTTTGAGCGTCCTGATTTGGGCTGGCCAGACACAAACTCCCGCGCCAGCACCACCGGCTGCTCAGGATACCCAGCCTCAGGCGACGGCCAGTAAGAATTCGCCGGAGATGGCTACTCGCGATACAACGCCCACGTTCACTTCCCGATCGAACTTGGTATTGGTGCGCGTGGTGGTGCGCGACCGGGACGGTCATATCAACGGAAATCTTCAAAAAGAGGATTTTCTTTTATTCGACAAGGGAAAACCGCAGTTTATATCGAGATTCTCCCTGGAGAAAACCACGGAGCGCAAAGCGGAAGCTGAGGCGTCCGCGGCGGCTGCTTCGGCAACTGCCGGCGGCAAGGTCACGCCTGAGGCAGCGCCACCGGGGCGCTATGTAGGCTATGTTTTCGACGATCTGCATTTAAGCATCGGGGATCTGATGCAGGCCCGGAATGCAGCCGATCGGCATTTGTCGGACCTGCCGGTGACCAGCCGCGCGGCAATCTTCACTACGTCGGGCCAAGTCACGGAAGATTTCACGGATGATGTAGCGAAGCTGCGGGCTGCGATGTTGCGGGTCCAGCCGCGGTCGAATCTAACGCCTGGTACGGACTGCCCGGATCTCACCTACTACCAGGCGGACTTGATTTACAACAAGCACGATCCGCAGGCGTTGCAAGCGGCTGTCCAGGACACGATTGTGTGCGCCAATCTCGATACGACTACGGGCCCCGCTCGCGGCGTGCCATCCGGATCGGACTCGACCACTCAGACTGCGCAGACCATGGCGCAAGGGGCAGCTTCGCGAGTGGTGTCAATCGGAGACCAGGAGACGCGCATAACTCTGAAAGTGCTGACTAGTTTGGTCCGCCGGCTTGCGGCCATGCCGGGACAACGGGCCTTAGTGCTGATCTCGCCAGGGTTCCTGATGCTCGATCAGCAGACGGATGAGTATGATGTTATGGATCGCGCCATCAGAGCCAATGTGACCATCAGCACGTTGAACGCGCGTGGCCTTTACACCATCATTCCCGGCGGCGACGCGAGCCAATCCAGCGGGAATCTCGGCAGCCTCACGGTGAGGTCACAATATCAAAGGGACAGCGCGTTAGTGACAGACGGGGTTTTGGGCGAGATCGCGGATGGCACAGGCGGTACCTGGTTCCACGACAACAACGATCTCGTGGAAGGCTTCAGACGCACCGTGGCCGCGCCGGAGTATTATTACCTCCTGGGTTTCTCACCGGAAAATCTGAAATTCGATGGCAGCTATCACAACTTGAAGGTGTCGCTTAAGAAACCAGCCGGTCTCACGTTGCAGGCGCGGAAAGGATATTACGCTCCAAAACACGAAGTGGATGCGGCCCAGGAATCCAAGCGCGAGATCGAAGAGGCGCTTTTCTCGCGCGATGAATGGCGCGACATTCCCGTGGAGTTACATACTCAATTCTTCAAATCCAGCGATTCAAGCGCCAAGCTGTCCGTTTTGGCGCGCATTGATGTCAGGCAGCTCCGTTTTCGAAAAGCAGATGGACGAAACTCGGATATCCTGACGGTGGCTTCGGGGCTGTTTGACAGAAATGGAAACTATGTCAGCGCTATCGAGAAAACCGTCGACATGCATTTGAAGGACGAAACCCTGGCTAGCCGATTAAACTCGGGAATCATCGTGAAGAGCGGGTTTGACGTGGCGCCAGGTAGCTATTTTGTTCGGGTGGTTGTAAGAGACGCCGAAGGCCAGAAGATGGCGGCGCTCAACGGCGCTGTAGAAATTCCTTGATGGAGGTACGATTGTGAACTTCAAACGCATCCTGTTATGGGCCGGGTTTCTCGGCTTGCTGAGTGGACTGTCGCCAGCCCAGCAGCCAGCCGACTCCGGCGCCGTCATCAAAACCGAGACCAAACTGGTCCTGGTGGACGCGGTAGTCACCGATAAGAAGGGCGGCTACGTCCGGGACCTCACCGCCAAGGACTTCAAGGTGTGGGAGGACAAGCGGGAACAAACCGTCAAGACCTTCTCGTTTGAAGCCGATCCCAACTCACCCACGTCTTCGCAGAAGCGCTATCTGGTGCTGTTCTTCGACAATTCCAGCATGTCGTTCGGCGACCAGGCTCTGGCGCGGAAATCGGCGGCCAAATTTATCGAAACCAATGGCGGTGCGAACGTCATGATGGCGATCGTGAATTTCGGCGGCAGCATCGTGATTTCGCAGAATTTTACTTCGGATGTAGACCGGTTGAAGGCAGTGGTTACGGGCATCAAGGGTTCCTTTACTACGACCAGCGCCGATACGGGTCCCATGGGCCAACTGAACAGAGCAGCGGCGGATTTCGGGGCACGCGACATGATTCTCTCGTTGAGAAGTCTCGCGAAGAACCTGGCTGACATTCCGGGCCGCAAGACGCTGGTTTTGCTGACTTCCGGCTTTCCCGTTTCGGACGAACAACGGCTGGAGGTGACCGCCACGATCGATGCTTGTAACAAGGCGAACGTCGCGATTTACCCCATTGATGTGCGGGGCCTGGTGGCTGGAGGTCCGACAGGCAGCCTGACAGCTCCTGGCAATGGTCCTGACAAGGGCGGATTTTCGGGCTGGCTGCACCGTGTATCCACATTGGGATCGTCGTTCCTGCAGCCTGCGGCGTTTGAGGCGGGTTCAATGGGTTTCTTCGGCCAGGCTCATCCTGGCGGAGGCGGGGGTGGTGGCGCGCCCAGTGGTGGAGGAGGGGGTGGCGGCCACCCGGCCGGTGGGGGCGGTACCGGCACTGGCACTGGCGGCGGAAAGGGCGGCGGCACGCCATCCGGCACGGGTGGTGG
>PMOK01000268.1 GCA_003162425.1 Bryobacterales bacterium
GAGAACGGAAGTGCGGGAGATCCAAGTCCACCGGCATCCAGTCTCAAGATACTGCTAGACCCCTAAGGAAGTCATAAAATCGCGATAAGGCTTTCGTGAAGTCTGAAAAGTCAATCTTTATAAAGTCCTTACGCCTTTGTTATTACTTCCTCACGCATGCGGGAATAATCTGAGGACGGTACAACAATGATCAGACAGCGTGAGTGTGTTCAGCTTTCTGAGCGGCGATCCACACTTGAGGTGACGGTCGTCTTCACGAAAGTGCCCGCAACATTACGAGCCTTGAAGATGGCAGCGGAGCTAGCGCACAATCTCAATGGCCGGATTCGGCTGCTGGTTCCTCAAGTAGTGCCGTATCCTCTGCCTCTCGAAAAGCCCACCCTCTCGGAGGAGTTTAATCGAAGGCGGCTTCAAACGCTCGCGTCTCAGGGTTCCATCGATACGCGCGTTGAGGTGTGGTTGTGTCGCGACCGCTACGACGCGCTTTGCCGGGCGCTAGAGCCCGACGCGATAGTCGTAATTGGCGTGCGCCGATCGTGGTGGCCGGCCGCTGAAAAGGCTTTGGCCCGAAGATTACGGCGAAAGGGTCACGAAGTAATTCTCGTTTCAGTCGACTGACACTTTTAGCGTGTCTAATGACGGTACCCCGTTGTATACTTGGAACGTCGGGATATTATGCGCGTTTCCAGTGTTTTATCGGCAATCCTGCTGATCGGAACCTGTGTCGCTCAGCAAACTGTCCCCGATTCCAAAGTCGTAATCCGGAGTTCCACCCGCGAAGTACTTCTGGAAGTTGTCGTGCGCGACGCGCGTGGCCGCCTGGTCAAGAAAATCGATCCCGAGCAAGTAGCGGTTTACGAGGACGGCGTCCGCCAGGAGATCCGATCGTTCCGCCTGGTTCAAGGCAGCGAGGTGCGTGCGGAGGACGAAAAGCAGGTGGCCGAAGCAGCGGCTGTAGCGCAGCCGACGCCCGGAATCACTCCACACCCGCCATTCAATCCGCTGCGAACCGTCAATGTCGTGTGCCTGATCCTGAACGATCTGACTCCGGACACCCGCGCCTTCGCCTTCGACGCCGCGAAGAAATTTGTAGACAAGGAACTGCGGCCGGACACCTTCATTGGCGTATTCAGCTTAGATTCCACCGGCATCAGACCAGTGTTTCCGTTTTCGAACAATCGGGAGCATCTAATAAAAGCCGTCGAGCTGGCCGCAGTCAACCAACTACCCACCCTCGCCCAGAGCACCGTCTCCATGCTGAATGGACTGACGCTTAGCGCGGCTGCGTTGAACGGAGTGAATGGGCCGACCATCATCGGGGGCAGTGGCGCCGCCGAGGGCAATGCCGACGGGTCTTCGCCTCAGGATCCTCTGGGCACGCGCGGAGACATGGGTGTCGCCGTGCAAGCAGGACTGCGCGAGATTGATGCCCTGACAACGCTGGTCAAGCAGCTCAGCCAACTTCCCTTCCAGAAGACCGTGATGATGATGAGCACCGGACTGACGCGGCCGCCGGATCAGTTGGAATACTGGAACGCCCTCATTAAGTCCGCGAACAAAGGCGGTGTTACGTTTTACGCCATGGATGTCCACGCACTCTCGGACCAGGATCCCATGGCCTCGTCCATCGCACTGCTACAACAATCTGCCAAATTGAGCCAAGGCCAGTCCTCGGTCGGCGTGGGGGTGGGGCAGGTCACACCACGGGCGGGAGGAGGAGTCAATATTGGAGGATCGCAGGCCGGCCAAATAATGGAATCCATGCACCAGACCGACTACCTCAGATACGGTGTCTTGAGCGCCAACGTGCAAGAAGCGCTTCGCGAGCTTGCCGAAAGCACCGGCGGATTCTTGATCGCTAATACCAACGATACGGGTAAGCTGGCGCGCGTGATGGAAGACGTGGACACGCATTATGAGATCTCCTACCGGCCCTCCTCGGAAATCGAGGACGGTCATTTCCGGAAAATAGAGGTGAAGCTGGCCAAGCCGGACCTGCGCGTCCAGACTCGCAGCGGATATTTCGCCGTCCCGGATAATGGAGGAGATCCGCTGACACCAGCAGAAATGGCGGGGCTACGAGCGCTCGACACTAAACCCCTTCCGCGCGCCTTCGATTTCCAGTCCAAGGCCTTTCGTTTCCGATCCGACAAGGCAAGTTCCCAATACGCGATCGCTTTCGAGGTTCCGATATCGAATCTGACGGCGACGCCCGAGCCGGCTGAAAAGAAACAACGGTTCCACGCTTCCCTGCTGGCCCTGGTGAAAGATTCAAAAGGGGAGATTGTGGAAAAAGTAAGCAAGGATGTATCTTCCGAGGTCCTCGAAGAGCACGTAGCCCAGCTTCGCGCGGAGAGCATGAGTTACGAACACGGTGTGAACCTCCCTCCAGGCCACTACACCATTGAGACCGCGGTGGTGGATCAGGAGGGTAACCGCGCCAGCACGAATACTCTCCAGATCGACAATCGCGAGCAGCCGGGCCTGGGACTCAGCGATATCGTGCTGGTGCGCCGCGTGCAAGACCTCGAACGCCCGCCGGATGCTTCCGACCCTTTTGAGATTCCCGGTAAGCGAGCTTTGCCGATCATATCCACCACGCTCGCGGCAGGCACCGAACCATTCGTATATTTTGTGGCGTATCCGGACAGAAATAATCGAGAGTTCCCTGCACTACGCGCCCAGTTCTTAATGAATGGCCGCGTCCTGGCAACGCAAAAGTCTGTGCTCCCCGCTCCCGATGAATCGGGTGCCATCCCGATGGCCATTCGAGCTATTTCGCAACCGGGCGACTACGAAGTGAGAATCACGATAGAGCAGGGCCGCGCAGCGGTGCAGCGAAACCTAAAGTACACCATCGCCGTGAAATAATCATTCATAGGACTGGAGGGCGTCGAAATCCCATGCGAATCGCTCCTAGCGTGTCGGCTTTTCTGCTGATCGGAACCGTCATCGCGCAACAAACCGCGCAAGATTCCAACGTCGTTATTCGCAGTTCCACCCGCGAAGTCCTCCTTGAAGTTGTGGTGCGCGATGCACACGGTAAACTGATCACCAAAGTCGAACCAGCGCAAGTGGCAGTGTACGAGAACGGTGTCCGCCAGGAAATCAGATCGTTCCGCTTGGTTCAGGGTAGTGAAGTCCGCGCGCAGGACGAGAAGCAGGTGACTGAAACGACGTCGTACGAGACTGTGCCGGGAAGCAAGCCGCGGCCACCGCTCAGCCCCCTGCGAACCGTCAATGTAGTCTGCCTCGTGCTGAACGATCTGACTCCGGATACCAGAGCCTACGCTTTTGACGCCGCCAAGAAATTTGTGAACAAAGAACTGCGGGCTGACACCTTCATTGGTGTATTCACTTTAGATTCCGGCGGCCTGAGACCCGTGTTTCCGTTCTCGAACAACCGCGAGCATCTGCTGAAAGCCGTTGAGCTGGCCGCCAGTAAACAACTTGCGCCGCTCAACCAAAGTACCGCGGCCATAGTGAACGCATTGAATCTGAGCACCATGGCCCAGCCCATGGGACTTGGTAACTTGGCCAACCAATCCAATCTGAACGGATTGGCCTTTAACACGGACGGCTCACCCGTAGTAATCGGCGCCTCGAACTTCGGAGTTTCCGATGGCGCGTCCACGCAAGATCCACTCGGAACGCGCGGAGACATGGGTGTGGCCACGCAGGCAGGACTGCGCGAGATTGATGCTCTCATCAAACTGGTGAAGCAACTCAGTCCGCTTCCGTTTCAAAAGACAGTGCTGCTAATGGGTACTGGCCTTACGCGGCCGCCGGATCAAATGGAATACTGGAGGTCCTTGATCAGCTCCGCAAACACGGGCGGTGTTACGTTTTTCGCCGTGGATGTCTACGGCCTCGCCGTTTGCCAGGATGCGCCGATGTCTACCTCTGGTAGCTCGAATAATGATTGCTCTACAGGCACAACTGCTTCGGCCGCTTCGGTTGCGTTGCTAGCAAAAGCCGCAGCTCTGAGCCAATTGCAGTCAACGGTCGCCAGGAACGCGGAGCAGACATCGCCCCGGGCGGGAGGAGGAGTCAATTATGCCCCTACCGATACGCCCCAGCTCATGGAATCCATGCATCAGACGGACTACGCCAGGTTCGCTGTATTGAGCGCCAACACGCAAGAGGCGTTGCGCGATCTGGCCGATAGCACCGGCGGATTCCTGATCGCCAACACAAATAATTCGGAAAAGCTTCTCGCGCGCGTGATGGAAGACGTGGACACGCACTATGAGCTGTCTTACCGGCCGGCAATCGACCAAGAGGACGGGCATTACCGGAAGATAGAAGTGAAGCTGGCTTGGTCGGACGGGCGTGTGCAAACTCGCAGCGGGTATTTTGCAGTGCCTGAATCTGCAGACAATCCACTGACACCGGCGGACCTGGGAGGGCTGCAGGCGCTGAATACCAAGCCCTTGCCGCACGCTTTCGATTTCCAGTCCAAGGCCTTTCGTTTTCGATCCGAAGACGGGAGTTCTCAGTATTCCATCGCCTTTGAAGTTCCCATAGCGAATCTGACAGCGACACCCGACGCAGCCCAGAAGAAACAAAGGTTTCACGCTTCGCTGCTGGCGCTAGTGAAGAATGACAAAGGTGAGGTTGTGGAGAGAGTGAGCCGGGACGTCCCTTCGGAGATCCCGGACACGAATGTTGCCGCCTTGCGCTCGGACTATATGACCTATGAGCATGCGGTAAATCTGGCTGCCGGCCACTATACAATTGAAACCGCCGTGGTGGATCAAGAAGGAAACCGCGCCAGCACAAATATCGTACAGATCGACAATCGGGATCAGCCGGGTCTAGGAATCAGCGATATCGCGCTGGTGCATATCATGCAGAATATGAAACGTGAGCCGGACCCCACGGATCCGTTTGAGGTTCCGGGCAAGCGAGCTTCACCATTTGTATCCACGGCGCTGCCGGCGGGAGCTGATCCATTCGTTTATTTCGTTGTCTACCCAGCGCAAAACAGCGGGGCCGTACCCGGGCTCCGGGCACAATTCCTGAAGGATGGCCAGGTGCTGACCACGCAAAAATCCGCGCTTCCCTCGCCCGATGAATCAGGCGCGATTCCGATGACGATTCGAGCCATTCGAGAACCGGGCATTTACGAAGTGAGAATCACGGTAGAGCAAGGCACCGCGGCGATCGAGCGAAGCCTGAAGTACACCATCGCGGCCAAGTAGGCAGCCTTCAATGAGCCGCCAGACTCTGCTGTAGAAAATCAATCACTTTACCGATTGCGTCTAACGACGATTCCGCGTTGCCTTGTGGCGTACCGCCCACTTCCACATCGCGGCCGGACGTCGGATTGCGAACCGCCCCGCGCCAGGCCGGAACAATCTCCGGCCGGCCGGCCCCATGCCCCGCATGAGCGTAATTCAGGTGTTCCACGTTGTAAACGAAAGCGTGCCGCTTGAGCCGCGCGACAATCGAATCCGCCATCGATTTCGAATCCCAAACGTGGTCCGCGTCACCCGAGATCAGTAGTATCGGCCCTTGGGTTCGTTCCACTTCAATTTCGGACTTCATCACCATCTCCATTTGGGTAGCCCCAGGGCGCAACGGACGAAACGCGAGTCCGTTCCCATTCCAGGCCCAAGCGTAAGGCACCGCTGTGAACCCACAGCAGGCCGGATATCGCACGTTCGCCGGAGAATACGCCACAACAGGTTTGATTCTCGGGAACATGGATCCGAGTTGCAGCGCCAGCTCAGCGCCACGCGATATTCCCATCACCGCGATCCGATCGGCCGCAATCTCGGGCCGGTTCGCCATCCAAGTCAAAGCGCGTCCGAAGTATTCCAGTGGAATGCCCGCTAGTTCTTTGGGTAGATCATCAAAACGAAAATACGCCACTGCCAGTGCCGCGAATCCATGCGACGCCAGCCACGCCGCACGGCGCGATGGCAGGCCCCCTTCCGATCCACCAAGAACCAGGACCCCGGGGCGCCGATCCTTCCCCGGCGGCGAAAACAACGTGGCGCGCAGATCGCCGTAGCGAATAATCACCCGTTGAACGCCTTCGGCGATGCTAGCTTGTTCCAGTCGCGCACTGCTGATTTCCACCTTTCCATCCATCAAGTGAAAGTCGATAATCTGAATCCCGAAATCCCGCGGCGGCTGATACCGCGAGGCTTTCTTTGAGGACGGCATCATGGACCAAATCAGCCCGCTAGCCGAGACTCCTTTGTACGAACCCGCGAGCGCGGGGTGCCTCGATGTATCTATTCTGCCCTGGCCGTCGGCAACGAATTCGGCTTCGGATGTCCAACGCTCATCCGCTCCATCCACCAGCTCGGCGCGGATGGTGACACGCTGGTTGGGCTGGAGTCCGGTGGCACGGATCGAGGCAGATTCATCTATCATTACGCGCTTGGGCGTCACTTCGAATGTTTGAGCGCTGGTGAGCGATAAACCGGAAAATATTATAGCCGCGAATGAACGCAAATAAACGCGAATAAAACATTTGCGTTCATTCGCGTTCATTCGCGGCCTAATCTTTAATGCGCGGCGGTTGATCCTGACGGAGTCTTGGTCCATTCGCCGATCCATTCGAGAAACGTGTTGTACCATAGCACGCTATTTTGAGGCTTCAGGATCCAATGCCCTTCATCCGGATACTCCAACAATTTCGACGGCACCTTCTGAAGCTGCAGCGCAGTGAAAAGCTGCAACCCCTGTGTATATGGGACGCGATAATCCAGCTCGCCGTGGATAACAAGTGTCGGCGTGTGGAAATCCTTCACAAAGTTGCTGGGCGACCATTTCGCGTAGCTCTCGGGATTATCCCATGGCGTACCGTTGAACTCCCAGATCGGAAACCACAGTTCTTCCGTGGCGCCGAACATGCTGCGTAAATCGTACACGCCTGCGTGCGAAACCAGGACTTTGAAGCGCTGGGTATGGCCCAGTATCCAGTCGATCATGTAGCCGCCGTAGGATCCGCCGGCAGCCGCCATGCGATCCGGGTCAGCGTAGGGCAAGGCAGCCACGTGATCCACGGAAGCCATGATGTCCTCATACGGCTTACCGCCCCAATCGTCCCTAATTTCTTCGGTGAACTTCTGCCCGTATCCCATAGATCCTCTTGGATTTGGCATTACGACCAAATAGCCAGCGGCAGCCATCACCTGCGGGTTCCAGCGATAGCTCCAGCTTTCGCCCCACTCGCCCTCGGGACCTCCATGAATCAGAAACAGAACTGGGTATTTCCTACTCGCGTCGAAGTTCGGCGGCTTTACTACGAAGCTCTGCACACGCGCCTTTTCGGCTCCATCCACCCAGAACTCTTCGAGCGGCGGAAGGTCGTATTGGGCCAGCAGCGCGTCGTTCAGATGAGTCAGGGCGACAGGTGCGCCGCCGGTGGACGCGGCCCGGTAAATCTCAGTGGGAGCAGACCCGCTTTGCGTGGTATAGATCATCGTTTTACCGTCGCTGGTTAGCTGCATGTCGTCGGCGGTGGCGGGGCCGCTCACGATCACGCGCGTCGCGCCTCCCGCGGCTGGGATCATCTGGATGTTCTGGCGTCCCCGGTCGAGCACGGTAAAGAACAACTGTTTGGAATCGTGCGACCACGCGAAACTTTGAACCGGACGGTCCAGCGCATCCGTCACTGGATTTACGCTGCCGGTCGCGCGGTCGAGCACCATCAGCCGCCAACGGTCAGCCTCATAGCCGGCCCGCGGCTGGCTGCGATAGGCGAGTGATTTGCCATCCGGTGAATACTGCGGGCTCAGATCCGCGCCAGGGTTGATCGTGATCTTTTTCGCATCGCCCGAGTCCATCGGGACCACGAACAGATCCGCGTTGGTGCTAGTGGCGAGCTGCGGGTCCGCGTTCATCGCGTAGCAAACTTCCTTCGAATCGGGAGAAACGGCGTAATCGTCGGGACCGCCGAGCGAAAACGGAGGAACGTTTCGGTCGCCAGGGGTCAAATCCCGAACCGGGCCGCCAGTCGAATCCACCACCATCAGATGCGAGCGTCTCTTCGATTGCCACTCCGTCCAGTGACGGAAGAGCAACGTCGTGTAGCTGCGCGCCTTCACCTTGCTGTTCTTCTCCACGTCCAGCCTGCTCTTGTTGCAGTTGTCGTCCGGGCAATCCGGATAAACCTGGCTGGTAAACAGGAGCTTCTTCCCGTCCGGGGAAAACAGAACACCACCGGCTTCGGTTGATAGACTTGTGACCTGGCGCGCGTCCGATCCGTCGGGCTTCATGATCCACACCTGAGCCGAGCCGCTGCGATTGGAGATGAAAGCGATGGTCTTCGAATCGGGTGCCCACTCCGGTCGCTCGTTGTCTGTTCCTTGCGAGGTGATCTGGCGCGGTGTTCCGCCGTCGGTTGGAACCAGGTAAATCTGTTTGGGTTTAGTGTTCTGGTCGAGATCCACCGTCTGCACGGTGAAGGCCACGGCCTTTCCGTCGGGCGAAAGCTGAGGCTCGCTGATGCGCGCAATCTTGAGCATGGCCTGCACGTCAAAAGGCGCTTTTTGCGCGGCCACACCCGCAGCTACGAGAAGCAGAACGATCGAGGTTCTCATCAGCATATGAATACAATTGTAGGGCAAGCCTCCGGCTTGCCTTTTGAGCTCGGGAATTCAGTCTGCGGAAGGCAAGCCAGAGGCTTGCCCTACTACACGGCTACGGGCGTGGGGGCAGGATTATTCTTCAACAATCTGGTAACTGTGTCAGACGGTTGTGCGCCTTGCTTCAACCAATACTCGACGCGGTCGTGCTTTAGACTGACCACGTGAGGCTGGCTAACGGGGTTGTAGAAGCCAACCACTTCCACCGAGCGGCTGTTGCGAGCGCGTTCTTTGTCGATCACTACCAAGCGGTAGGACGGCTTTTTCTTGGCGCCGAATCGCGCCAGTCGAATCATTAACATACTCTATCTACTGTAGCATCGGCAGCTTGAGTTTCGCCAGTCGCTTGCCCAGGAACCCGCCTCCCGAAAGGCTCTTCATCATTTTTCGGGCCTGAGCGTACTGTTTCAACAGCGAGTTCACTTCCTGAACCGTGGTTCCACTGCCTTTGGCGATGCGGCGGCGGCGCGCGCCGTTAATTATCATGTGGTTGGCGCGCTCGCGCGGCGTCATCGAATCCACGATGGCCACCACGCGCGTTATCTCGTTTTCGTCCACCTTCATGTCTTTCAGGTTCTTGATCGGCCCCAATTGGGGCATCATCCCCAGCAGGGATTCGAGCGGACCAAGCTTGCGGATCTGCTTCAACTGATCGCGGAAGTCTTCGAGCGTAAACTCATTGTCGATGAGCTTGCGCTGCATCTCCTCGGCCTGCTTCTGATCGACGGTCTCTTGCACCTTCTCGATGAGAGACAGCATGTCGCCCATGCCGAGGATGCGTTCGGCCACGCGGTCGGGATGAAACTGCTCCAGGGCGTCGAATTTTTCGCCCACACCCACGAACTTGAGCGGCTGATTGGTAATGGCACGTATAGACAGGGCCGCGCCTCCACGCGCGTCGCCATCCATCTTAGTGAGAATCACTCCGGTGATTCCCAGCCGCTTGTGGAATTCGTCCGCGGATTTCACCGCGTCCTGTCCGGTCATGGCGTCAGCCACAAACAGGACTTCCGATGGCGCAAGCTGCTCTTTCAGGTCCTGCAGTTCCTGCATCAACTGATCGTCGATGTGCAAGCGGCCGGCCGTGTCCACCAA
>PMOK01000133.1:0-72744 GCA_003162425.1 Bryobacterales bacterium
TATACCATGCGCCGGTATTGACAGGGCGTCCTCATCACCTTTGGCGGGACAGCTTACCGAGCCGCGAGCGTGAGCGACCGGTCCTCGCTGTACTTCAATTCGATCCCATTCACGATCGGCAGCTCGTGGTTCAAAGATACACCGAGCAAGATCCAGTCCTCCAGTACGTCCTGAAGCTCCTGGCGACACGCTTCCAGTGTAGATTCGTTGGCCCAGACCCCCTCGAATCCTGAAATAGATCCATAAAAGGTCTTGTCGTCTAGCATTTCATACTTGGCATCTCTCATTGCGGCCTGGATGTACCTGGTTAGCATGCGGACTGCTTCTATTTTACGCCCACGCACCACCGCGCGCCTGGCGTTTTAGATATTGGCCGCGGCCGGGTTTTCCCAAAAACTGGCCGTGATCTATGATCACTTCACCGCGCGACATTACTGTTCGCACGTTGCCTTTTACTTGGAAGCCTTCGAACATGGAGTAGTCGACGCGCATGTGATGCGTTTTGGCGCTGATGGTGTGCTCGGCTGCTGAGTCCCAGAAAACGATATCCGCGTCGCTGCCCGGTGCAAGCACACCTTTGCGCGGATACATTCCGAAGATGCGCGCGGGGGTGGTGGAAACCAGCTCCACGAAGCGATTTATCGTCAGTTTCCCTTGATTCACGCCGTGATGGTGGATCAACTGCAACCGGTTCTCGATGCCGGGGCCACCATTGGGGATCTTGGTGAAGTCGTCTTTGCCGAGTATCTTTTGGTCTTCGAAGCAAAATGGGCAATGGTCGGTCGAAACCACCTGCAGATGGTCGTGCTTGAGACCGTCCCAGAGCTTTCCGAGATTTTTCTTCTCGCGCAGCGGTGGCGTGAACACATATTTCGCGCCCTCGAAATTCGGCCGCTCGAGCTCTTCAATAGAGAGCAGAAGATATTGCGGACAGGTTTCGGCGAAGGCCGGCAATCCGCGATCGCGCGCCTCGCGCACCTCATTCAACGCATCTTCCGATGACAGATGCACGATGTACACCGGCACTCCCGCAATCTCCGCCAAAGCGATGGCCCGGTGCACGGCTTCAGCTTCGGCTGTAGTGGGGCGTGTTAGAGCGTGATAGATGGGCGCGGTCTTTCCATCCGCCAATGCACGCTGCACGATCACATCGATCACGCCGCCATTCTCGGCGTGCATGCAGATCAATGCGCCGTTCTTAGCAGTCTGCGACAGGGCGCGGAAAATGGTGGCATCATCCACCATCAAGACGTTCGGATAGGCCATGAACAGTTTGAAACTGGCCACGCCCTCACGCACCATGTCGTCCATGTCTTCCAGGCCCGCGCCGCCCAGATCGGTGACAATCATGTGCAGCCCAAAATCGATGCAGGCTTTGCGTTCCGCTTTCTTCCACCAGGTGTCCAGAGCGTCGCGCATGCGGGTGCCGCGCGCCTGGATCGCAAAGTCGACGATAGTGGTGGTTCCTCCGAAGGCCGCCGCCCGCGTACCGGTTTCGAAATCGTCGCTCGACGTGGTGCCTCCGAAAGGCATGTCGAGATGGGTGTGCGCATCAATTCCGCCCGGCAGCAACAGGAGTCCGGTGGCATCCAGCACGGTGTCGCCCGCGTTCGAGGGAATGCCCGGCCGCACTTCTTTTATCTTTTCGCCGTCCACTAAAATGTCGGCGGGAAACGTGGACTCCGCCGTAATCACCGTGCCGTTTCGGATCAATATGCTCATAGTTTCGACATGCGCTGCTCCCAGGATTCGAATGGCCGGCCGTTGTCGACACGCTCCATGGTGATGCAGCCGTCCACTGGGCAAACCAGTGCGCACAGGTTGCAACCGACGCATTCGTCTTCATCCACGCGAGGAATCCGTGCGAGCGGGGTTGCGTACGGGCCGCTCGCGTTTCCACCGGCTCTGTCGAGTTTCGCGATGGGCGTGGTTGCGATGCGGCGGCTGCTCTCAGCCTCTATATCCGCCGGCGTGCGGTGGCTGTTGCCGTTCCCGCCCGCTACGCGATCGAGATGAATGCACTGGTGGGCGCCATCCCAACAGGCCGTGTAACAGAGGTCGCAGCCGATGCATTTTTCGGGATGAATACGCGCGATGATCTTGTAATTCAGATCGAGATTCTTCCACTCGACCACGCGCGGCAAGCTCAAGCCACGGAAATCGTCGAGGGTGCGGAAACCTTTCTCGTCCATCCAATTGCTCAAACCGTCGATCATATCCTCGACGATCCGAAAGCCGTAGTGCATGGCAGCGGTGCAAACCTGCACGGTGCCGGCGCCCATCAGGATGAACTCGGCAGCTTCCTGCCAGCCCGAAATCCCGCCGATACCTGAGATCGGCAGCCGCGATACTTCGTCGGATGCGATTTGCTGTACCAGGTGAAGCGCGATCGGTTTCACGGCGGGACCACAATAGCCACCGTGCGAGGATTGGCCACCCACGTCCGGCCGCGGAGTGAGGGTGTCCAGGTCGATGCCGGTGATGGAGTTGATGGTATTGATAGCAGAAAGGCCGTCAGCACCACCATTTTTCGCCGCGCGCGCAACCATGCGGATGTCGGAGATGTTGGGCGTGAGCTTCACCAGTACAGGAGTGCGCGCCACTTCCTTCACCCAACTGGTAATCATCGCGGTGTACTCGGGAACCTGACCCACCGCACTGCCCATGCCGCGCTCGCTCATCCCGTGCGGGCAACCAAAGTTGAGCTCGAGACCATCGGCGCCGGCATCCTCCGCCTGCCGCACGATCTGGCGCCAGGCTTCAAGTTTGGATTCCACCATGAGGGACGCGATCACAGCGTGAGACGGATAGCGCTTCTTCACTTCGCTAATCTCGCGCAGGTTGACTTCAAGCGGCCGATCCGTAATCAACTCGATGTTGTTCAGACCCATCATGCGCTGCCGGTTCCAATCCACCGATGAATAACGCGAGGAGACATTGACGATGGGCTCGCCCAGCGTCTTCCAAACCGCGCCACCCCATCCGGCATCGAAGGCGCGCATCACTTGCTCGCCGCAATTGGCGGGTGGTCCGGACGCGAGCCAGAACGGATTCGGGCATCGGATGCCGCCCGCGAATACGGTTGTCAGGTCAGCCATGCCGCGCCTCCAGACTTGTAGCGCACGCACATTTGCGTGCGCTACGCATTGGTCCCGTCCAGCCAACTCGCCATTGCTATTCCCGCTCTTTTTCCTTCCGCCACCGCGTCCACCACTTCACGGCCGCCGTTCACGCAATCGCCGCCGGCGTAATAGCGCGAATTCGATGTCCGGCCGGTCTCGGGATCCACCACCACGTTTCCGTCCCGCAGTTCGACGCCTCGGCAGGCGGAAAGAAATTCGAGAAAGCGTGACTGACCGATCGCCAGAATCACCATGTCGCACTCGATTAGAAAATTCGATCCCGTCACAGGCTCCGGCTTGCGGCGTCCGGACTGGTCGGGTGCGCCTAACTCCATTCGCACACACTCGAGGCCGGCCGGCAGAATCGCGACCGGCTGAGTCTGAAAACGAAACCGGACGCCTTCCAGCTTGGCATTTTCATATTCAAACTGGAACGCGGGCATTTCGCGCTCGCTACGCCGGTAAACCAGGTAAACTTCGTCGGCGCCCAGCCGGAGAGCAGCGTTCGCGGCATCGATGGCGGTATTGCCACCGCCGATTACCGCAACTTTTCGGCCCACGGAAATCGTCTGCGCGGTTTTGTAGCAGGCGATGAAACTGAGCGCGTCGACAACGTGGTTCAGTTCCTCTCCAGGCAGTCCGAGAGGCTCGCCAGGTCCCAGGCCGACTGCGAGAAAGACGGCGGCGTAGGTGCGCTCCAGTTCTTCCACTGTGACTTCACGGCCCACACTAACGCCGAAGCGGAATTCAACTCCGAGCGAGGCGATCAACTCCACTTCGCGCAGGCTGTCGGAAGGCCGGAGCTTGTATTCCGCCACGCCATAAGTATTCAACCCGCCTGGCAGCGCCCGGCTTTCGAAGATAGTCACACCATAACCGCGCTTTCGCAACTCCGCCGCGCAGGCGAGCGAAGCCGGACCCGCGCCGATGCAGGCCACCTTGGCAGCCCCTTCCCGAGGCGGCAAGACACACAACTTCGCGCCGTTACCGTAGAAATGATCCATGGCATGACGTTGCAGCCGGCCGATTTCGATTGGTTGTTTGTTGTAACGGTGCAAAACGCAGGCGCCTTCGCACAAAACATCCACAGGACAGACGCGGGAGCAGCTTGCACCCAAAATGTTTGCGTCTAGAATTCCGAGGGCCGAGCCGCGCAAATTTCCAGTGGCGATCTTTTTGATAAAACGCGGAACGTCGATATGGGTAGGGCACGCAGCGGAGCAGGGCGCGTCGAAGCAATAGAGGCAACGGTTCGCCTCCACCAGCGCGGCTATTGGATCGAGCGGCGGATGAATTTCGGCGAACCGCTGCGCGATGTCCTCGCGGGGATGGTACGTCATACGGAATGCATAAACGCGGGCGAACAACCCGCGAAACAAATGTTTAGGGCTTCATTATGACGGTTATTAAATCCAAACGCAAACGTGCGCGCCGGGCGGGAACGGTCCCCTTGCTGACGCGCGGGGCTACAGTGCGAAGGCTCAGAATCAAGTGTTACGGCAATGCAGCCCCGCGCGTCAGCAAGGGGACCGTTTCTTTCGGCCGTGAGACACTTGAAGATACCGGCCCCGGATGAACCTCCTCCCCAAAAATTTTCGCTATGCGGCTCGCATGCTGTTCAAAAGCCCTGGATTCACTGCCGTGGCCGTGCTCGCCCTTGGTCTCGGGATCGGCGCTAACACAGCCATCTTCAGCCTGGCCGACGTTCTGCTCTATCATCCCCTCGAGCTGCCCGATCTGGACCACGTGGTGACTGTGATCGGCACTCAGAAGGGCAACCGCAAGTCATTCGACCGCGTGTCGCCTGCAGATTTCCTTGACTTCCAGAGACAGACTCGCACCATCGACAATCTGGGGGCCGGGGTGGAAGCCAACTTGAACCTCACCGGCGACGGCGAGCCGGAGCGAGTGGAGGGCGCGCGCGCCTCAGTGAGTTTCTTCAAGGCTCTCGGCGCGCAGCCGGAACAAGGACGGATTTTTCTCGAGGGCGAGGACACACCGGGCCAGGACCGCGTCGTGATTCTGGCCCATGCTCTCTTCGCCGGGCGCTTCGCGTCCGATCCTCACATTCTCAACCGCACCATTCAGCTGGAAGGCCAAGGCTATCGCGTGGTGGGCGTCATGCCCAAGGATTTCCGCTATCCGCCGGGCGTGGATTTATGGATCCCGCTCGCCATGGATGCGAGCGAACGCGGTCAGCGCTCGGCAATGTCACTGGACGTCGTCGGCCGTCTCCATGAGGGCATTTCAGTGGCTCAGGCGGATTCTGAGCTGGCTGCGCTGGCTGAAAGAATCTCGGAGCTCGATCCGGAAGCTCACCGTCATCGCACCGTCCGCGTGGAGCTGCTGAGGGAATATGTTTCGGGCAATCTTGTCGAGGATTTCATCGTAATGCTGATGGGCTCGGTTGCTTTTGTGTTATTGATCGCATGCTCAAACGTCGCCAATCTGCAGTTTGCGCGAGTCTCGCTACGGTCCAAAGAGATGGCAATTCGTTCCGCGCTGGGCGCCAGCCGGTTCCGGCTGCTCCGCCAGTTTCTGTTTGAAAGCGCATTGCTCGGCCTCCTCGGTGCGCTGTTTGGGTTGTTGTTGGCATTTTGGGGCCTGTACATAATGCGATCGTCCCTGCCAATTGAAGTGCAGCGTTATCTGCCAGGCTGGGAGCGGCTGGGCATCAATGGCCGCGTGTTGTGGTTTACGCTGATCGCCGCAGTGGTCGCGGGCGTGGTGTCGGGAATTGTACCGGCGTGGTTCGGATCGCGCGCGGATCTGAACGAAATGCTGAAGGAGAGCAATCGAGGCACCTCAACCGGTGTGCGGCGCCATCGCATCCGCAGCGTGCTGGTGGTGGGCCAGATTGTTCTCGCCTTGGTGCTGATGGTGGGAGCAGGTCTTATCGCGAAGGGTAGCGCGCTGGTCACCGATCCGGCGCCAGGTCTCGATCCCGGACATGCGCTAAGCATGCGTATTTCGCTGCCGGAATCGAAATATGCGGGGCAAACCGAGATCGCAGCATTCCAGGAGCGGCTGGTGCACTCGCTCCAAGCGATTTCGGGAATCAAGGCTGCCGCAGTAACCACCAATCTTCCGTATTCGGGCAGCAGCACGAACGCAAACTTTACCATCGAGGGCCGCGATACGCGGGAAAGCGGCAGCCCCCCGGTGGCTATCAACGCCAGCATCAGCGCGGACTACTTCAGCGCTCTGCACCTTCCGGTGCGGCAGGGCCGTCCGTTCACGGACCGCGACGGAAAGGATGCTCCGATGGTGGTGGTGGTCAGCCGGATGCTGGTCAATCAGTATTTTCCGGGTGAAAATCCTATCGGCAAGCACATCAAAATTGGACTGCCATCCATGGATGCGCCGTGGTTGACCATCGTGGGCATAGTGGGCGACCTGAGGCGCGATCCGTTCGACAAATTCTACCGGCCGGCCATGTATCGGCCTTACCAGCAGCACGCGATCCGCAGCTTCGACGTCCTGATGCGCACTTCCGGCGATCCGAAAGCTCTGGCCGCGGCAGCCCGCGCGCAGGTTTCCGCGATCGATCCTGACCAGCCGGTCTACGAGTTCAAGACCTTGGAAGAGCTTTTCGACGACCAATTGGCAGGCTTCCGGTTCCTGGCGGTTTTGATGGGAGTCTTCGGCTTTGTAGCTCTGTTTCTTTCGAGCATCGGCGTGTACGCGGTAATGGCCTATTCGGTAAGCGAAAGAACGCACGAAATCGGAGTGCGTATGGCGCTGGGAGCACGTTCAACAGATGTAGTGTGGATGATCGTCCGCCGCGGATTGGTTCTAACCGGAACTGGCCTGTTGATTGGCTTGCCGGTTACGCTCGGAATCGCGCGCTTACTGGCCAATATCATTTTCGGCGTGAAAGAATACGATCCAGCAATGTTCGGAGCGGGTTTGGCGGTGCTGGCAGCGGCAGCACTGTTGGCTTGCTACATCCCGGCGCGGAAGGCCACGCGGGTGGATCCGATGGCGACGCTGAGAACGGAATAAACGGGACGTAACTGCAGCGGCTTTATTGAGTGGCTCTTATTGAGCAACTGCGGGCGCGGCCTTCTTGCGGGTGGAACGGCGCTTCTCCACGGGGGGTTGGCGATCGCTCTTTTTTAGAGCCGGCAGGCAGATGGAAAGCACAAACTTCTTCTCGCCATGGTCGTCAAACTTAATAACGATGTACTCTTCCGTACAAGACATTACCGAGCCCAAACCGTACTTGGCGTGTTCGATCTGCGCACCTTGTGCGAAAGCTGGTTTGATAGCCATAAAGGGGGGGTACTGGGGCCTCTCGGTTAGATTGTAACATTTTGGGATATTATTGTCGACTTCAGGCAGCCGCGAGTCCCAGTCCCCCGTCCCCGGCCGGGAGCCCCTATAATCTATACAGATGCAGGATTTGAAGAAGAAACTCGAGGGCGAGATCGCCGCGCTCGACATGGAACTGCGGGTGGATCTGCCACGCGAGATTTCCAAAGCGCGAGCCCATGGCGACCTGAAGGAGAACGCCGAGTATCACGCCGCCAAAGAGCGGCAGGGCATGGTGAACGCACGGCTGGGGCAACTACGGGCGCGCCTGCGCGAATTGTCCATGGTGGATTTCGACCGCATTCCGCGCGACCGCGTTGGACTAGGCTCTTCGGTCACGGTGCTCGACCTTGACAAGAACGAAGAGGTTGCTTATAAGCTGGTCACCAGCGAGGATGCCGATGTCGCCAACGGGTGTATATCCACTACATCGCCCATCGGCCGCGCGCTGCTCGGGAAAAAGGTGGGCGACACTGTGAAGTTTCAGATCCCGGGAGGGGCACGCGAGTTTGAAATTGTAGGGTTGGCCACCATTCACGACATTAACGAGGCAGCGAAGCTGGAGACGCCATCCTGACGGGATTTGACACCCCCGGATGGTTTGGATTCGGGTAGAATCATAGAGAACTGTGCAGATAACGTTCACCCGCGCGATCGGTATCGCTTGCGACAAAATAATACGTCTGATCGTTCACGGTCTGGCCCTTTCCAAAATCCATCCGAACGTTTTGACCTTCCTGGGATTGCTCATCAACATCGCGGCCGCGGTGCTGCTCGGCGCTGGACGATTTCGGGCCGCCGGGTTCGTGATCATCGGCGCCGGTCTATTTGACATGGTGGATGGCCGAGTGGCGCGCGAAACCAATCGCGTGACCAGATTCGGTGGGTTTTTCGACTCCGTGCTGGACCGCTACTCGGATCTGGCCCTGCTCATGGGCTTGCTGGTTTATTACGGAATTATCAATCGGCCATTCTATGTAGTCTTGACGGCGATCGTAATGACCGGTTCGGTGATGGTCAGCTATACTCGCGCGCGCGCCGAAAATACCATTCCCAGTTGCAAGGTGGGATTCATGGAGCGCCCGGAGCGCGTGGTTCTGTTTATCATTGGCGCGCTGTTCGACCGCATGGCTCCCGTCTTGTGGGTGATTGCCGTGCTCGCCAACGTAACAGTCATTCACCGCATGGTTTTCACTTACCAGGAGGCCAAGCGGCTGGAAGAGGCGCAATTGCGGCCCGCCGCCGTGCGCGAGCGATCGCCGCTGGCCTGAAGCGTACTGCCCTGAGTCAGTTCCAGACTGATAACAGGGAGTGAGCACTTTTGAGCAGACACAGCGCTTCCAAAGGTGTATTAATTAGGTTACGCCCTCAGAAAGGCAGGGCCAAACGCCAGGTCGCCTAAGTAAGGGATATAGATTTAGCACACTACCGGTCACTTGACCGGGACCCCCAAAACATAGTATTTCTACAGAGGCGTTGCTCAACCTGGCACCACCGGTTATCATTTCGCATTTCAGCGGATGAAAGAAGGAGAAACATTATGAGATTTCGGAGTATGGTTGCAGTATCTGCATTGGCTTTAGTTTTGGTGCTAGCTTCGGCGGCATCGGCGCCTGCACAAACGTTGACGGCGTTTAATATTGAGCGAACTATCGCGCTCAACGACATTCTTAGTCCCATCACCCCCAACCTTCCCGCGAGTGTTTTAGCATCACTGGCCGGGGGAGCCCTGGAGATTCACGAGACATTGGTCTATAACTCTCAGGCGAACACGTTAACGTCAACACTCTTCGCGCTCCCAACTGGAGCGCCGATCCCGACACCGCCCGCGGAGCTCGCCAACCTGGGAACCGCGCTGGTCGCGGAGGTCACCATGGCAATCGACCGGATCTACGTCACTGAAAAACCGTTCATGTCGGTCCAGTTTGTGGGAAGCGACAGCCAGAGCACCGTCACTCCGTACGGAAGCTATCAGGGAGCGGTGTCCACTGTCTCCGTGGGCTTTACCAACGCCACCGCCGCGGCCGGCACCACCGCCGCCGCTCCAGCTACGGTAAATACGGTGATTGAAACCGTGGCAGGAGCCATCGTGATCTATTCGCCCACCGCCACTATAAATACGTTCACTGTTACGACGCCTCCGCCCAGCGGTGGTGGCGGCGGCACTACCGGCGCCCCAACCGTGGTAATTGCCGGCGGCGTAAGCCAAACCGTCACCACCAAGAACATCACATTGGATGCTTCTCAATCTACCGATCCGAATGGCTTGGCTTTAACGTACCAGTGGAGCGTGACGGGAGGAGAGCAGAACGTATCTCTGCTGCATGGCACTTCGGCTGTCGCTTCCGCACAACTCGGTGATAACGGCCCGAACACTTACGTGTTCACGGTCACGGTCACTAACAGTGCGGGCAAAAGCACTACCGTAACCGTCACCATAGATTACGTCGGGTAATAACACGCCGTCCGTAGTGGAGGGCAGCCAACGGTGACTGCCCTCTACTTACGGGTTTCGCTTCGAGCGTCGTAATTCAACACCCACTCCAATACCGGATCCCGTCCGGACCGGTAGTCATCCCATGAGGGAATGATCTCCTGATCCGGCCGGATCACGTTCTCGCCGCTTTCCACAAACTTATAGAACTTCACGGAGTAACGCAGCGTCCAGTGTGATTTGGCAACTTCATCTCTCGGGCTTCCTGGTAGCTGTTAGGCTTCTCTCCGATCTGCTGTCCGGCCAGGATTGCATTTGTCTGATAACGGAAATGTGCGGAGTTAGACATGGCAGCGAAGTAGTCGCCGCCACCGTTCAGACGCAAGTCGATGACGAGTTTGTCAGGATGCTGCTGCTGGATCAGGTCGAAAAGCCCCTTCGCCTGCTTGCCCAGACCTTTATACCCGCGAAAGCTGCAGGAGACGGTGTGGGAGTCAGGCAGATAGGTATACCAGAAATTGTCGCCAGGTTTTTGGCGGAACAGCGGGCGCTCTTTGAATGCGGGAATCCAGCTTATCTTTGAGCTTTCCCCTGGCGCAACGGCGTGGATGTCGATGGTGAATTCCTGGCCATTGTCGCCGGCAAGCGTGTAACGCGCCACGTTTCGGTCGGGAATGATTCCCATTCCGTGAAGGAAAATTCCCGTTGTGAGAAAACCAAGGACCCGCAAATCGCGTAGGACTTGGGTTTCATCCGCCGGTGTCAGAGCAAGGAGAAGCTCATGAAGCCGGGCGATGGGCATGTCCTGGATCTTGATCACTCGCGTGCCGAGCGCCTTTTCATTTCCCGATGTCGTCGCCACCACACGATGCTCGTCTCCAAAACGCTCGATATCGATGGGGAAGTTGGCATTGTCTTCCGGGACTTTTATATATGTATGGCCGTCACCGATCAAATTAGCGATGCGGTCCATGCCGGCGTAGATTTCGTCGGCGTTCAGGCGGTCCAGTTTGCCATCGAGCTCGGCCACTTCGGCTTCGAAGCGTTCGCGAGAGATGAAGTGGAAGGCATTGGCGTGGCGTTTCGGCAATTCGGCCGCCAGATAGGCCACGTCCTGGCGCCACTGTTCCTTGGACAAACTTAGCCCTGCTCCGACCGCGTTCTTAGGGCCGGCGGTGCGGCGCAATTCTGCGGGGCTGGCGTCGGTGCCGGCGGCGAACTTTCCACGCAGGACTTCCGCGTCGAGTATTGCATCAACGGTTACCGTATCCGCGCCGGAGTCAAGATTCAGATGGAGCTGGCCTTGATCGAAATGACCGTCCTTGACGGTGTAAGTGCCGGCCGGAGTAACCAACTCGCCCGCATAGCGCCCGTTGTCGCAATGGAGGTTGAGCGAAATATCGAGCTTGCCTGCCTGCTGACTGGTAGCAGCACCTTCAAAGTAGCCGGCTGGATCACCCGGTTTGCAGCCGTTCTGAGCCTGGCCAGAAACCGGCCACGTCATGAGCGTCAACCCAACACACGCCAAGCGAAAAACGTTCATGCTATTCTTGTACGTTTTACTAAGCTTGCGGGTTCGGGCTGAAATGCTCTCTACTTACGAGCCGTGATCGTAATTTCGATGCGCGCGGGTCCAACTAACTTGGCCACACCTACGGTGGTGCGCGCCGGGCGCGGGTCTTTGAAGTAAGTAGCGTACACCGCATTCATGCGTGGAAACAAATCCATGTCGGTGAGATAAACCTGAACAGCGACGGCATCTTCAAAGCCGAGTCCGGCGGCCTTCAAGACCAACCCGGCGTTATCGAGGGCGTTGCGTACTTCACTTTCGAAGTCGGATGGAATTTGGCCGGTCTTGAGATCGCGTCCAACCTGCCCGGCCACATAAAGAGTGCCGTCGATCAAGATACCTGGGCTGTACGGGAGGCCGGTGGCGCCAGGGCCCGCAGCAAACTCCTTGGGAACAATCGCACGCTTCTCTGCGAGCGCGTTCGAAACAGCCAGGGAAGAGCAAAGCAATAAGACTGTAGTCCGTATGTTCATTGGGCAATCTTAGCAGCGGGAGAGTCTCGCGTAGGACGAACGTCCGATTGTAGCTAGCATCGGCAAGCCGGAGCTTGCGCTACGCCATTGCTTTGAGCCGCGCGGTGATCCGGCTTTTGTATCGCGCCGCTGTGTTCTTCTTGATGATGCCCCATTTCGCGGAGCGGTCAATCATCGAAAAAGTGGCCGGAAGCGCGGCTTGGGCTGCACCTCGGTCCTTCTGTTCAATCAAACGTCGAACCGACCGGATCTGATGGCGCAACCTGGTTTTGCGAAGACGGTTCACATCGGTCTTTCGCCTGGTTTGGCGCACCCGTTTTAGGGAAGAAAAAGTATTTGCCATGCTCTAACTGGATTCCTTACAGGAGTATCCATCATAGCGTAGTGTGAGACTAAATTCAACGCCGGCGGACCAGTTCGCTACCGCCCTTCACCAGCCACTCGGTCATGAAACGAAGCGGTTTCCTGCGGTTGTACCAAAGACCCACCGGAAGGCTTGCCAGATATTTCCAGGCGTTATACCGCAACGGCTCAAAGAACTGGTCGCGGTGATCCAGACGATATGCCGTGTAGCCGAAAATCCACGGAAGCGGAATGTACCCATAGTGACGTTTGAGCAGATCCATGGAGGCCTGGAAAACGCTGTCACGCTCATAAATGGTCTTCGCCCCTGTGTGCATTCGGGAGTTCGCCAGGTACTGCGGGATAGCGTCAAAGCTGATACCCGCCTTGGCCATGCGTATCCACAGGTCGTAGTCAAAGGATCGGTTGACGCTGGGATCCAGTTCGCATCGGCGGTAAGCCGTGGCTCGAATAAATGACGCTGGCTGGCAAATGAAGCAGTCCCGTTCCAGGACTTTCGCATCGAACGGCAAAGTGGGATAGCGGCCGATCGTCGCGCCGTTCTCATCAATCCACCATCCTTCGCCGTAGACGACATCGGTTTCCGGATGTGCCTGAAAGTACTCCACGCCTTTCCGAACAGCCCCCGGAAGAAAAGTATCGTCCGCGTTCAACCAGGCAAAAATCTCACCGCGCGCTTGGCGAAAACCCTTCCATGCCGCATCGGAAGGGCCACGATCGGGCTCCGAGAAATAGCGGAAGCGTCCCTGGTAGCGCTCCAGAATATCCAGGCTGCCATCGGTGGAAGCGCCATCCACCACGATGTATTCGATATTAGGATAGTCCTGGGAGAGCACGCTCTCGATAGTCTCGGTCAGGTATTTCGCCATGTTGTAGGTAGGCGTGATGATGCTGACCAGAGGCAGAGCGGAAGGAGTCACGATTCAATCTAACTATAACGCTGTGACGCTCGCTTCTTACGGCACCGTCCAGGCGCCATGCAGCGACCAACCGCTATCCACCGTGGCATTCTGCACTTCCATGTAGATGTTCTTCGCGCCTGCGAACCCGGCCTCGAAGCTCACCGCCAGATTCAACGTCAGCGTGTTGCCCGATACCGACATCGACGAGGTTCCCGCATTCACCGAGCATTGGCTGTTCGACAGCGTCCCGCCGCCGCCTACCGTCACCGGCCCCTGCCAAGCGCCCGCATCGCTGGCCAGATACAGCGCATTCGAAGCCCGCGAGTAGTAGAAGTAGCAAGCATTCGTTGCGCTGAGCTGCGCGTTGATCTCCATCTGCGTCGATACAATATCCGTGGCTCCGTTCGGATCCGTGAACGTGAAGGCAAATGTCTGTGAAGATCCGCTGCTTGAGTTCGGCGTTACCGATACCGCCGCTGGAGGTCCGCTGCTGCCGCCATTCCCACCGCCGCCGCTCGTCACCGTCCAGCTACCCAGATTCGACCAGCCGCTGTCCTGAGTAGCGCTCTGCACCTCCATAAAGATGCCCTTCGTCCCCGCGAACGCTGCCTGGAAGCTGATCGCTAGGTTCAACGTCAGCGTCGTTCCCGACGCCGATACCGACGACCCGCCCACGTTCACCGAGCATTGGCTGTTCAAGAGCGTGCCGCTGCTGCCGATGGTCGCCGGTCCTTGCCAGGCTCCCGCATCATTGGCCAGATACAGCGCATTCGAGGTTCGCGAGTAGTAGAAGTAGCAAGCGTTGGTAGATGACAGCTGCGCGTTGATATCCATCTGCGCCGATACGATGTCCGTGGCTCCGTTCGGGTCCGAGAAGTTGAACGCGAACGTCTGCGATGATCCGCTGCTCGAGTTCGACGTCACCGATACCGGCTCCGGCGGCGCGTTCACACTTCCGCTGATGATCCCCAGCGAGGCGCTCGTGTTGTGCGAAAGCGCACCGCTCGTGCCCGTTACTCCAATGGTGAACGATCCCGTGCCCCCGCTTGACGACGTGTTGACCGTTAGCGTCGTCGATCCCGAGCCGTTCACCGTCGTTGGATTGAAGCTCGCCGTGGCTCCTGACGGCAGTCCCGAGGCCCCGAAGCTTACTACTCCGCTGAATCCGTTCAACGCAGTGACTGTCACCGTATAATTGGCGCTAGCCCCCGGCGCGATGCTGTCCGAACTCGGACTCATGCCCAGCGAAAAGTCGGGCGCGGGAGCCGAGCCGGCCGTCGCCGTCCAGCTTCCCAACCTCGCCCAGCCGCTATCTTGAGTGGCGTTCTGAACTTCCATGAAGATCCCTTTCGCTCCCGCAAATGCAGCCTGGAAGCCGATCGCCAGACTCAACGTCAGCGTGTTTCCCGAGGCCGATACCAAGGATTCCTCCGGATCCACACTGCATTGGCTGTTCGAGAGTCCCCCGCCCGCTGTACCTAACGTCACCGGTCCTTGCCAGGCCCCGGCGTTGTTGGCCAGATACAGCGCATTCGAGGTTCGCGAGTAGTAGAAGTAGCAAGCGTTGGTAGATGACAGCTGCGCGTTGATGTCCATCTGCGCCGAAACGATATCGGTGGCGCCGTTCGGATCCGAGAACGCAAACGTAAATATCTGCGCCGATCCGCTGCCGGTGTTGGGCGTCACGGAGATCGAGTCGGGCCCAGTGTTGGTGGTCTGAGTGATGTTCAGCGACACCGACGTGTGAATATTGATCGTGCCGCTTACCGCCGATATCGTCGGAAAGAAAGTGCCGCCAGCCACATTACCGGACGTACTGATCGTGAGCGTTGTAGAACCTGACGCGGTCACTGTCGTTGGATTAAAACTGGCCGTAGCGCCTCCCGGTAGTCCGGACACGTTGAAGGTCACGACACCGCTGAATCCATTTATGCTGGTGATCGAAATGCCAAACGTTGTGCTGCCGCCAGCCGCGACACTGCGCGAACTGGGCGTCACGCTGAATGACAAACTAGGGGCCGGCCCTACTGGCGCTTGCACTAAAAAACTACCCTTGTTGATCCAGCCGCTGTCCTGGGTCGCATTCCGAACCTCCATGAAAACGCTCTTCTGTCCGTCAAATGCGGGGGTCTGAAATTCCAGGTCCAGGCTCAGGATCAGTGTATTTCCGGAAATCGACACCGATGACGACTGGGCAAAGACGGAACACTGGCTATTCTGGAGTGTTCCGGAGCTTCCAATCGTTAGCGGTCCTTGCCATGCTCCCGCGTCATTTGCCAAATAAATTGTGTTCGCTGCGCGCGAGTAGTAGAGGTAGCATGCTCCCGTTGCGCTTAGTTGCGCACTGACGTCGATCTGTGCGGAGACAATGTCGGTTCCGCCGTTCGGATCAGAGAACGTGAATGCAAGCTGCGCTGAGTTTCCGAATTGTCCCGACGGAATTACGGAGATTGGAGAAGGTGGTGCACTTTGCATCACGTCGAGCGATGCGTTCGCTTGGTGGTTTGATGCCCCACTCGATCCCGACGCCGTGATCGTGGTTGTAGCTATCGGGGTGCTCCGGCTGGTCTGGATGGTAAGCGTGCTGGAGCCGGAACCGGTCACCGATGGCGGATTGAAACTTCCAGTCGCTCCCGAGGGAAGCCCGGAAATCCCGAAGTTCACAACGCCGTCGAAGCCATTGATGCTGGTTGCGGTCACCGTATAGGTGGCACTCGCACCGGCAACTACGGTCTGAGAGCTGGGTGAGATGCCGAGCGAAAAATCTTGCGCCAGATTCGATCCGACATTCCAGGTTCCGCGGCGTACCCAACCGGTATCCTCAGTTCCGTTGAACGCTTCCATATAGACGTTCTTGGCTCCGGAGAATGCCGCTTCGAAGGTTAGCGCCAGGCTGAGCGTGAGCAGCTTTCCGGAGGTCGCCACTGAAGAAGCGCCGGCATTGATCATGCACTGGCTATTCTGCGCGTTACCGGAAGCCCCAATTGTAAGCGGCGTGTGAAATGCGCCCTGATCATCTGCCAGGTAAATAGAATTCGATGCCGGCTGATAGTAGAAATAGCAGGCGCCACTGGAAGCCAACGTTGCGCTGATGTCGATCTGAGTGGAAACCAGGCCGGACGGCCCGTTGCGGTCCGAAAAAGTGAAGCCGAACGTCTGAGCGGAGCCGCCGCCGGAGGAAGGCGACACCCGGATTGCACCTGGGTCGTTGTTAATGAGAATGGAGATGCTTCCGTCGCCTAGGTTGGCAGTCACGATATCCGGAACAAGGTCGCCATTGAGGTCTGCCGCGGCAACGCCCGTTGGACTGCTACCAACCGCAATGTCGACTGGGGTTCCGAAGGTGCCGTTCCCGAGACCTGGGAGAACGGCTGCAACCGATCCATTAAAATAGTTAAGAGCTACCACGTCCTGAATACCGTCGCTATTGAAATCGCCGATCGCTACTCCGGCTGTATCCGCACGCAGGGTGGTGGAACGGATAGCCTGAAAAGTTCCATCACCATTACCCAGGAATACCCCGATACCCATGTCACTTCCCACCACAATATCGGGAACTCCGTCTCCTTTCAGATCGCCTATAGCCACAGATGTCATCGATGTGGCGTTTGGCGTACCCGCATAGTTGACCGGAGATCGAAATGTACCATCGCCGTTGCCGAGCAGGACGGAGATATCGTTTCGATCCTCGTTAAGGGCCACGAGGTCGAGCCTCCCGTCTCCGTTAAAGTCGGAAACAAGGACTCGAATGGTTCCGCTCTCGACGCCGCTGGTATCGACTCTCACCGGATAGGCGACTGGGATCGAAAAAGTCCCGTCGCCCTTCCCTAGGGCGATGTTGACGGTTCCTTGTGGGAAACTTGCCATAGCTAGGTCCGGCTTCCCATCTCCATTAAAATCACCTACAGCGATGTCATCGAACACGAAAGAATTCACGATGGGCTGTTGGAAAGTGCCATCGCCGTTGCCGAGTAACACCAACGTCCGATTCCCGCTGATATCGTTGCCGACGATGTCTTGCTTACCGTCCTGGTTGAAATCCGCCACTCTGAAGGTCTTCGGGAATCCCGTGAACGATGTCGTCTTGGGTGGTGTCTGGAAAGTCCCGTCCCCGTTGCCTAAATAGACCAATATCGAACTGGAACTCGCAGTCGCCGACACGATAACGGCAATGTCTGGAATACCGTCGCCGTTAAAGTCCGCTATCGCGACCAGTGGATCGGTGCCCGTCGTGACGTCCGTCCTCGTGAAGGAAACTTGGCCACGGGCAGTCCACGCGCTCAATAACAGAAGAAGCAGAGTTCCAGATCGTAAGATATTCATCGATTTCTCGTTCCTTGTTGCATTCTATTGCACGGTCCAGTTGCCTAACTGTGACCAGCCGCTGTCCACCGTCGCGTTCTGCAACTCCATGAAGATGCCTTTCGCCCCCGCGAACCCCGCCTCGAAGCTGATCGCCAGATTGAGCGTCAGCGTCGTTCCCGAGGCCGATACCGAAGACGTCGCCGCGTTCACCGTGCACTGGCTGTTCGACAGCGTCCCGCTGCCGCCTACCGTCACCGGTCCCTGCCAGGCACCCGCATCGCTGGCCAGATACAGTGCATTCGAAGCCCGCGAGTAGTAGAAGTAGCAAGCATTCGTTGCGCTGAGCTGCGCGTTGATGTCCATCTGCGTCGAAACAATATCCGTCGCCCCGTTCGGATCCGTGAACGTGAAGGCAAAGGTCTGTGACGATCCGCTGCTGGAGTGCGGCGTTACCGATACCGGCGCCGGCGGTCCGTTGCTGCCGCCACCGCCACCGCTCGTCACCGTCCAGCTACCCAGATTCGACCAGCCGCTGTCCTGAGTAGCGCTCTGCACCTCCATGAAGATCCCCTTCGCCCCCGCGAACGCTGCCTGGAAGCTGATCGCTAGGTTCAACGTCAGCGTCGTTCCCGAGGCCGACACCGACGACCCGCCCACGTTCACCGAGCATTGGCTGTTCGAGAGCGTGCCCGCGCTTCCCACCGTCACTGGTCCTTGCCAGGCTCCCGCATTGTTGGCCAGATACAGTGCATTCGAGGCGCGCGAGTAGTAGAAGTAACAAGCGTTGGCAGCGCTGAGCTGCGCGTTGATATCCATCTGCGTCGATACGATGTCCGTGGCTCCGTTCGGGTCCGAGAAGTTGAACGCGAACGTCTGCGATGATCCGCTGCTCGAGTTCGACGTCACCGATACCGGCTCCGGCGGCGCGTTCGCACTTCCACTAATGATGCCCAGCGACGCGCTGGCGTTATGCGGTGAGAGGAAAGCGTTGGTTCCCGTTGCCGTTATGGTGAACGACCCGGTTGGGCCGCTGGGCGAGGTCATGACGGTGAGGATCGTAGACCCGGAACCGGTTACTGTCGTCGGATTAAAACTAGCGGTGGCCCCCGCGGGCAGCCCCGAGGCACCGAAGCTCACCACACCGTTAAATCCGTTCAGTGCAGTCACCGTCACCGTGTAATTGGCGTTGCCGCCTGGTGCAATGGTGTTGGAGCTGGGAGTCATGCCGAGCGAAAAATCGGCAAGTGGAAACATGGTTGCCGTCCACTCGCCCTGCTTCGACCACCCGCTGTCTTGGGTTGCATTTTGCACTTCCATAAAGACGCCTTTCGCCCCAGCGAATGCAGCTTCGAAGGTGATCGCAAGATTCAACGTCAGCGTGTTTCCAGAGGGGGTTGCCGATGATGATCCCGCGTCCACCGAGCACTGGCTGTTCGAGAGCGTACCTGCGCTGCCAACCGTCAGCGGCCCTTGCCAGCCGCCGGCGTCTTTCGACAGATAGAGGGCATTCGAGGCCCGCGAATAGTAGAAGTAGCAGGCATTGCTCGCGCCAAGTTGCGCGTTGATGTCCATCTGCGTTGAGACAATATCCGTCGCTCCGTTCGGATCCGAGAATGTGAACGTAAACGTCTGAGTTGGTCCGCTACCGGCATTCGGCGTGACGGAGGCCGGTACCGGCATTCGGCGTGACGGAGGCCGGTACCGGCGGACCGCTGCTCGTGCCAGTGATAGTCAATGACGCGCTGGCGCTGTGTTGCAAAGAACCACTCGTGCCTGTCACCGTAATGGGAAACGTCCCCGGCGATGCGCCTGCAGTGGTCGCGATGGTCAATGTGTTCGAGCTGGAACCGGGCTCTGAAGTGAAAGTAAAACTCCCGGTCACTCCCGAAGGCAATCCTGAGACCCCAAAAGTCACTGTGCCGTTGAATCCATTAATGGCAGTTACGGTCACGGTGTATTGCGCGCTGCTGCTTGCCGTGATGCTACCCGGCCCTGCGGACATCGAGATGGAAAAATCAGGGGTAGGCACGCCTGTCACCGTCCAAGTACCTTTAAGCGCCCATCCACTGTCTTGCGCCCGGTTCTGGACTTCCATATACACATTCTTCGTACCGACAAACGCAGGATTAAAACTCACTGCTAGAATTACCGTCAAGGTAGTGTTAGTACCGGCTCCCAAGATCGCGCTATTTCCTGCGTCCACCACGCATTGACTGTTTTGGAGGATTCCGACTCTTCCGACCGTCATCGGTCCTTGCCAAGCTCCTGTATCATCCGCTAAGTAGATCGCGAGAGAGTTTGGCACGAAGTACACGTAACAGGCCCCCGCCACTGCGAGTTGGGCATTGATATCGATCTGGACGGACGAGATATCGGCGACTCCATTAGGATCGGAGAACGCAAATTCGAAGTTCTCCGAAGCTCCGCTACCCATGTTCGGAGTCACCGACAACGGCGCAGGTGGAGATGATGACTCTACGCTGCCCGAAACAGTCCACGTTCCGTGCAGCGACCAGCCGCTATCCGCAGTGGCGTCCTGCACCTCCATATAAATGTTCTTCGGCCCCGCAAACGCAGCTTTGAAGCCCAGTGCCAGATTCAAGGTCAGCGCGTTCCCTGACGCAGCCGACGACGACGCTCCCGCGTCCACCGTGCACTGACTGTTCTGCAGAGTCCCCGCCACGCCAATGTCTGCGGTCCCTGCCAGACTCCCGTGTCGCTCGCCAGGTAGATGGCATTCGATCCACGTGCGTAATAGAAGTAGCAAGCTCCAGTCACTGCCAGTTTGGAATTGATGTCGATCTGGGTGGAGACTATGTTCGTTGCGCCGCCTGGATCGGAGAACGTAAATGCAAACGTCTGCGCCGAGCCACTGCCCGCATTCGGCGAGACCGACACAGCCGAGGGCGGCGCGCCACCGAATGAAGCCGATTCCGTGATGGGGCCGTTAATGGTTACAGAACTGTTGTTGACCGCTCCAGTAAAAGAGCCGCTGCCGGTACCAGTCCAGCCGGCAAATGAAGAACCGCTTGCAGGCGTGGCGGAAATCGCGACAGTTTGTCCGGCATTGAACCAGCCGCTCGACGGGCTCACCGTGCCGCCGGCACCCGCGTTCATGGTCAGGAAATACTCGGTGTCGAAATTCGCCGTAAAAGTGTCCGCCGAAGTTGGCGCCGTGATTTGAAACGACTGAGGTAAGCCACCGGTCCAGTTCTGGAATATATGACGAGAGCTGGAGTTCCCCTGTGACGAGGTCACAGCAATGGTATGGGTTGTGCCGGGCGTCCAGTTAAGATTCTGGGGCGATGTCAGGGTGACGCCATCCACAATTACTTGGAGGCCGGGCGGATTGGTGGTTACCGCTATGGGCACGAGACAGGGAACGATGGTGTACGCAGGCTGGGGTACCGAGGTATCCGCAAAACGAGGTATGGGCGCCGTGGCATCCGCATTGGGGATGTCTGCCAAAGGTCCGCCATCGGGCGCTTCGGAAATGTTCACGTTGACCCAACCGAGCGCCGGCAGACTCCCCGTAACATTGAACGCAACGGCCACTGGAATAGTAGCAACTTCGGGCGCGTTGGGATCTGAATTCACTATTTCGTAAACGGCATAAGCCGTATTGCCGGAATAATTCACTTCGGCAACGGGCGAGCCTTGCACCGTAGCGATCGCGGGCACGCTTGTGTAACCCGGTGAGGCGGAGTTTCCGTATTGATCCGTCTGCACCAACTGCATTTGCGCATTGGCGATACCGGCGGGCACCGGCGGTTGAGGCCCAGGAAGAGTGGATGTCGACCCATTGGTGGTTAATGGGAAACTGGTTGGCACGAAGATGCGCGCCCCAGCGCCGACGTTACTAAATGTGACCCGAATCCGTGTGCCAAAATCCGCAAGGCCGGCGCGTGAACCAACTGAAAACAGCGCGGGCGCATAAAATCCACTTTCGGTATTGTAGGGAAAGCCCGGAACGTTCTGCGCGAAAAGCTGTGGTGCGGTTGGGCCGTCGGCCGTCAGACCGTAGTCCCGCCGCTTGAACGAGCTGCTGGCGAATCGCTCTGACGCGGTAAGATTGAAATCAAACGCGGGTGTCCCCGTCCCGCCGATCAATGACGCGTTGTGGGATCCACACTGCGGGATGCTCGCATTGGTTCCACTTGCTATTACGCCAGGTTGAATGTACGCCACGGTCTGGGTCGGGCTCACGATATTCAACGAAAGGTCAGAAACTGTCGCCGTAATCGCAGTCGGGATAAGCGTTGTTGAAAGCGGCAGTTGAGACGCATTTGCCCGCAGATTCGTGATGCGAATGGTGCGGTTCACGTCGGGACCGGGAGGGTCGATCGGGACATTGTTCCAAATGATGGTGCCCGTGCCGGACTGCTCGCCCAGGAAAACATTGGGCTGCGTCTGGTAGGGGCTGGGTGACCCTCCTGTCCCTGTCTCCGCGCAGCCTGCGGCGGTCGCGCAGATCATCTGGGGCGGGGAGTTGGCAGGAGGTAAGACGACCGTGTTATTCGGCACTGCGGCGGCAGAGCCTGGGTTGGGCTCATCAATCATCAGCATTGCTTCGGACAGACCGGTGGATTGATCCAGAAGCCGGCTCGTAATCGTGGTATTGAGAGAGACCTCGAAAGTCGACGTAGGTACGGGTTGGCCGGCCGGAGTCGGCGTGCCTCCGGAACAGTTCAGCAATATGTCACCGACCAGTTCCGTGATCCCTTCAGCACGAGCGAGAAAGGGGGTGCCGGCGTTGGCTTGGCATAAAACCGGCGGAATCGGGTTTTGCGCCACGGTCCCAATCACTCCCATTGAGAAGTTTACGGAGGATGCGGGAAAAGTGCTGGGAAGCATGGTTTGGTTCTCAAGAAATGCATTCCCGCTGTTCCCGCACGGCGTGCCAATACAGTTCGCTCCTGATGTTTCAGATGAAAGGGGCGACCAGTTGTCGTTGTCGTCTGGCGTTACTGCCAGCCAGTAGTGGCCGGGCGGCAAGTCCAACGATAGTCCATCGAGCTGAGTCTTAAACTCAGTTAGCGCCAGAGATCCAGACGAACTTGTTCGGCCAGTGGCGGTTCGCGTGATCGCGGCGTCACCGCTGGCAACGATAGCCCCTCCGTTGCCCGCTGGCATGCCACTTCGGATCTCCCAAGTGGCAAAAGTCGAGAAGCTCCCGATAGTGAAGTAGTCGTTCCCGAATACGCTGGTTATGTGCCAGCCTGGCGCGGGAACGGCAAAGTCCTGGTAAATCAAAAAGAATGGCACACCGGGGCCGGTGATGCCTACACCGTTAGCATACGTGGAAGGCCCAGTGGTATCGCCGCTGTACCATAGCGTTTGCTGCGAATAGGCGGGGAGCGCGAGCACGCATAAACAGGTGCTGTAAAAGCATTGGTGAATCAGTTTCATTCGGGATCTCAACCTTGCTCATGTTTTTGGTAACAAAGGTACTGGTATTACCAGCGCCAATAACTGGAAAACGGTTTCCAGGGTCTACGCGATTTAGGCACCCGATTGACCATTCGAGACGATCCATTCCACGTAGAAAGGCCGAGTGCTTGGAGCTCTCAATCCCAAACCGTCGGATTAATTAGCGTGAAATAGCCCTTCGCTTAGCGCGGTATCACGCTCCGACCGTCAGAACAAGATCGCTCCTCGTTGGAACAGATCTCTTCTCGCCGATTATTGCGAGACGATTCTATCACACGAAAGCAGTGTTGTCCGGAATTTTGCGCTGAAACAGTACCGTAACAGTGGAGCTCGCTCTATTCTGTAGCGGATTGTTCCGGTTTCCGAACAAATGGCTATCGGGAGACGATGAAACTGACGGCAGTTTCTACGGCACCGTCCAGCCACCATGCAGCGACCAACCGCTATCCACCGTGGCATTTTGCACTTCCATGTAGATGTTCTTCGCGCCTGCGAACCCGGCATTGAAGCTCACCGCCAGGTTTAACGTCAGCGTGTTGCCCGATACCGACATCGACGAGGTTCCCGCATTCACCGAACATTGGCTGTTCGCCAGCGTCCCCGAGCTTCCTATCGTCACCGGTCCCTGCCACGCTCCCGTATCGCTCGCCAGGTACAGCGCATTTGCTCCCCGCCCGTAATAGAAATAGCAAGCCCCCGTTGCCGACAGTGTGGCGCCGATGTCCATCTGCGTGGATACGATGTCAGTGGCTCCATTTCCGTCCGAGAATACAAATGCAAAGGTGTCGCTTAACCCGCTTCCCGTGTTCGGCGTCACTGAGACCGGCTCGGGCGGTGAGGCGGACTCTCCGCTGCTAGATACCGTCCAGGTCCCATGCGCCGACCAACCGCTATTCTGCGTTACATTCTGGACTTCCATGTACACATTCTTTGCGCCTGTAAACCCTGCCGTGAAAGTCAGCGCCAGGCTCAACGTCAGCGTGTTTCCCGACGCTAACACCGACGACGCTCCCGCATTCACCGTGCACTGGCTGTTCTGCAGCGTACCCGCGCTTCCGATCGTCAGCGGTCCCTGCCAGGCTCCCGCATCAGTGGCCAGGTAGAGTGCATTCGCTCCCCGCGCGTAGTAGAAGTAGCACGCTCCGGTCGCTGAAAGCGTGGCGCCGATATCCATCTGCGTGGACAGAATGTCGGTTGCTCCATTGGGATCTGAGAAAGCAAACGCGAACGTACCGGACGATCCGCTGCCTGTGTTTGGAGCTACAGACAACGGCGCGGGCGGTCCGCCGCTGCTCGCGCCGGTGATGGTCAGCGATGCAGTGGCGTTGTGGCTAAGAGATCCGCTGGTGCCCGTGACCGTGATGGTAAAGCCGCCCTGTGAAGCATCGCTGGTGGTCATGATGGTCAGCGTAGTGGAACCGGAGCCGGTCACCGTAATGGGATTGAAGCTCCCCGTTACTCCTGCTGGCAATCCCGACGTCCCGAAACTCACCGTTCCGCTGAATCCGTTGACGCCGGTAACAGCAACTGTGTACTGTGCGCTGCCGCCCGCGGCGATGCTGCCAGGACCCGCCGTCATGCCCAGAGAAAAGTCAGGCGACAGGCTTCCGCCGCTCGTCACCGTCCAGGTGCCCTGCGCCGACCAGCCGCTATCCTGGGTGGCGTTCTGCACTTCCATGTACACATTCTTCGCCCCTATGAACCCCGCCGTGAAGGTCACCGCCAGGCTCAACGTCAGCGTTATTCCCGACGCCGATACCGACGACCCGCCGGCGTTCACCGTGCATTGGCTGTTCGACAGCGTCCCACTGCCGCCCACCGTCACCGGTCCTTGCCAGGCTCCCGCATTGTTGGCCAGATACAGCGCGTTCGAGGCTCGTGAGTAGTAGAAATAGCACGCGTTGGTCGCGGATAGTTGCGCGCTGATGTCCATCTGCGCCGATACAATATCGGTGGCTCCGTTCAGATCCGAAAAAGCGAACTCAAACGTCTGCGACGACCCGCTGCCCGTGTTGGGCGTCACCGATGCCGGCTCCGGCGGCATGTTCGCACTTCCACTGATGATCCCCAGCGACGCACTCGTGTTATGCGAAAGCGCACCACTGGTGCCCGTTACTCCAATGGTGAACGATCCGGTGCCTCCGCTCGACGACGTATTCACCGTCAGCGCCGTCGATCCCGTGCCCGTCACCGTGGTCGGATTAAAGCTGGCCGTGGCTCCTGACGGCAATCCCGAAGCGCCGAAGCTCACCACCCCGCTGAAGCCGTTCAGCGCAGTGACCGTGATCGCATAGCTGGCGCTTGCGCCAGGGGCAGTGTTCTCCGAGCCGGGACTCGTGCCTAACATAAAGTCGGGCGCCGGGCCGGCCGTGGCCGTCCAGATTCCCATCTGCCACCAGCCGCTGTCCTGAGTGGCGTTCTGCACTTCCATGAAGATGCTCTTCGCCCCCGCAAATGCAGTCTGAAAGCCGATCGCCAGACTCAACGCCAGCGTGTTTCCCGAGTCCGATACCAAGGAATCCTCCGGATCTACACTGCATTGGCTATTCGAGAGTCCCACCCCCGCTGTACCTAACGTCACCGGTCCTTGCCAAGCCCCGGCGTTGTTGGCCAGATAAAGCGCGTTCGAAGCTCGCGAGTAGTAAAAGTAGCAGGCATTGGCGGCGCTGAGCTGCGCGTTGATGTCCATCTGCGTCGAAACGATATCCGTGGCTCCGTTCGGATCCGAGAACTCAAACGTAAGTATCTGCGCCGATCCGCTGCCGCTGTTGGGAACCACAGATCGCGCAAAGGGTGGCGCATTTGCACTCGTGGTAGTAATGTCCAGCGACACAGAGATGTGCTGACCAAGCGCGCCGCTCGCTGCCGATATGATCGGGAAGAAACTCCCCGTCGCCCCGTTCGAAGACGTGTTAATCGTCAAGGTCGTCGAACCCGACCCGGTCACCGTGGTTGGATTAAAGCTGGCTGTAACGCCTGACGGAAGCCCGGAGACACTGAAAGGCACCACGCCGTTGAATCCATTTATGCTGGTGATCGAAGCGCCAAACGTTGTGCTGCTGCCAGCCGCGACACTGCGGGAATCGGGCGTGACGGTAAACGAAAAATCCTGCCCAAAGGCAAACGATGCGCCAAGCAGGGCGCAAAGAAGACAAGCTCTCATTTCGAGGACCTCAGCTCAGTGATTATGAGAGATGATTCTATCACACGAAAAGCAGCTTTTCCCAGAGTTTTTGTAGAGTAATAGTACCACTGACGGAGGCGGGGATTGTCTATTCCGTGACGAGTTGTTCTGGTTTCCGAACAAACGGCTCATACGAGCATATGAAATGTTCAGTCGTTCTTATGCTATTCGTATTGAAAACAAAGCGATGCACTATGCAGTTGTTCTGGAAACCGAACAAATGGTACAAAATGCGGCGTGGTTTCTACGGCACTGTCCAGGCGCCGTGCAGCGACCAACCGCTATCCACCGTGGCATTCTGCACTTCCATATAGATGTTCTTCGCCCCTGCGAACCCGGCCTCGAAGCTCACCGCCAGATTCAGTGTCAGCGTGGTGCCCGATGCCGACATCGAGGATGTTCCGGCATTCACCGAACATTGGCTGTTTGCCAGCGTCCCCGCGCTTCCTATCGTCACCGGTCCCTGCCACGTTCCCGTATCGCTCGCCAGGTACAGCGCATTCGCTCCCCGCCCGTAATAGAAATAGCAAGCCCCCGTCGCTGACAGTGTGGCGCCGATATCCATCTGCGTGGATACGATGTCAGTGGCTCCATTTCCGTCCGAGAATACAAATACAAAGGTGTCGCTTAACCCGCTTCCCGTGTTCGGCGTCACTGAAACCGGCTCAGGCGGTGAGGCGGACTCTCCGCTGTTCGAAACCGTCCAGGTCCCATGCGCCGACCAGCCGCTATTCTGCGTTACATTCTGGACTTCCATGTACACATTCTTTGCGCCTGTAAACCCTGCCGTGAAAGTCAGCGCCAGGCTCAACGTCAGCGTGTTTCCCGACGCTAACACCGACGACGCTCCCGCATTCACCGTGCACTGGCTGTTCTGCAGCGTTCCCGAGTTTCCGATCGTCAGCGGTCCCTGCCAGGCTCCCGCATCAGTGGCCAGGTAGAGTGCATTCTTTCCCCGCGCGTAGTAGAAGTAGCATGCGCCGGTCGCTGAAAGCGTGGCGCCGATATCCATCTGCGTGGAAGAAATGTCGGTGGCTCCATTGGGATCGGTGAAAGCAAACACGAACGTACCGGACGATCCGCTGCCTGTGTTTGGAGCTACAGACAACGGCGCGGGCGGTCCACCACTGCTCGCGCCGGTGATGGTCAGCGATGCAGTTGCGTTGTGATTCAGAGATCCGCTCGTGCCAGTAACGGTAATAGTAAAGCCGCCCTGTGAAGCACCACTAGTGGTCATGATGGTCAGCGTGGTAGAACCCGAGCCGGTCACCGTAGTTGGATTGAAACTTCCCGTCACTCCGGAAGGCAATCCCGACGTCCCGAAACTCACCGTTCCGCTGAATCCGTTGACACCCGTGACGGTGACCGTGTATTGTGCGCTGCCGCCCGCGGCGATGCTGCCAGGACCCGCCGTCATGCCCAGAGAAAAGTCAGGCGACAGGCTTCCGCCGCTCGTTACCGTCCAGGTGCCATGTGCCGACCAACCGCTATTCTGGGTTGCATTCTGCACTTCCATATAGACATTCTTTGCACCCGCGAACCCCGCCGTGAAAGTCAACGCCAGGCTCAACGTCAGCGTGTTTCCCGACACCGAAACCGACGATGCTCCCACGTTCACCAAGCACTGGCTGTTGTGCAACGTACCCGAGTTTCCTATCGTCAGCGGCCCCTGCCAGGCGCCCGCATCGGTGGCCAGGTAAAGTGCATTCGCTCTCCGTGCATAGTAGAAGTAGCAGGCGCCGGAGGCTGCCAAAGTGGGGTTGATATCGATCTGCGCTGAGGCAATATCAGAGGCTCCGTTGGGGTCGGAAAACGCGAACGCGAACGTTCCCGACGATCCGCTGCCTGTCTTCGGCGTTACCGACACAGGCGATGGAATCACCGCCGTGATAGTAACCGAGGCGCTGCCCACTGCGGAAGAAACCGCCTGGCTGGTGGCGTGCACGGCGACAGTGCCGGGCGAGGGGACTATCGCAGGCGCCGTATAGAGGCCGCTGATGGAGTCGATGAAGCCCACCGCGCTATTGCCTCCGACTACGCCGTTCACATCCCAGGTGACAGCCTGGCTGCTGTTGCCCGTGACCGCAGCACTAAACTGCTGGTGCGCGTTGACCTGCACATTGGCGCTGGGTGGAGTGACACTCACCGACACCGAGTTCTGCAGCGCCTGACCGCTGTTTGGATCAACCATAAGCGGCGACACGTCGACGGCTTCGAAGTTGGAACCGGCGATGTTGTTCAGAACGTGCAGGTCGTCATTGCTCCAGCGCGAATCCGGCGCGCCTGAGATATACCAGGATGACCCGTTATCGGCCAGCATCATGCCGTAGAGTTTGAGTGCCGTCAAGATGACCTGATTGGTGGCTGAAAAACCGGAGATATCGAAACTCGCCTTCAGCCGGAAGCGTGCGCCCATGGGAGGATAATTCGCGCTGGTGAGCGATGAGGCCTCATGCCGCGCCGGCCATACATAGGTATCCTGCGTTTGGGGAACCGTAAAACGGATGGCGTGCCGGATCTGGCCGGCTACGATTTCGTCGTAACGGACCAGGCCCGGGAATATGGGCAAACCAGCGGCATCGGCCGATGTCCACGAGGCCGGCCGCAGAGCGTCCGACAGCAAGTTAAAGATGGCCCCAGAACCGCCCTGCCAGCTCGCTGTTTGCGGATAGGCAGCATAGATTTCGTAAAGGATGCAGTTGTCGGTATCGACCGAGATGACGTGGCGATCTCCCGTGCTGGAACTACCGCCTTCGATGGGCGCGCTGAGGGGGATGGCGTACGGGCCAGGATCGCTTTCACTTTGATAAGTAAAAGTGGCCGGATATTTGGTTTGCGTTCCTGGAACCGTTACATAAGGGATACCGATAGGCTCGCCATTATACAGCCCGGAACCAAAATCCGGATGCAGATGCGCAGAAGTGCCGATCGTATTTACCCAGGTGCTCGAATTCGGGCTCACCGGCAACTGATCGATGCGCGTGTTCCAAATATTGTTAGCTGGAAAAACCGAACAGTTGCCAACCCTGGGCGGCTGAGCGGCGGCGACGCCGGCCAGCGCAGCGAGGACAGCGAAACGAGTAAGATTCCTCACGGCTCGGATCCTCCAAAGCTCAGAATAGATCCGCGAAGACCGGCGGACAATTAGGTAATAGCCTGAGGGCTCTCCTTAAATGATAAGGGACGCGTCGAGCGTCTGCCTCAGTCTAAACTTACGGGCGCACAGAGGAATTGCCGGACCCAACTGTCGTCTCCGGAAGATCCACATCGGCAAGCCCCCAATTTTGTTGGGTGAAAATCACCGGAGCGTTGAACCGCCGCATCTGGTCGATCCATTTGACGACGTCGTCATTTTGGATTCGGCCGACACCCTTCGATTTTATGCGCTCGTTGAGCTCCTGCTCTCCTTCCGGCGTCCAACCGGCGCCGGACCGGTGTTCGATGTGGAATATGCGCAGCGGTTCGCGCAGGATGACTTCACGCACGCCGGCATGATGAGCGGCATAACAGAACAGAGAATCAATGTGCATGGGCCAAATCGGGAATTCGCCGTAGCCTCTCAAATCGAGCCAGTCCTGGCGGGACAATAGCGTGAAATCGCCGCACCCATTGGTGTGCAAGTGCGCCGGGTTGCGCATTAGCGCTGCCGCCGGGCTGGGCGCTTCAAACGCGCTGCCCCAGTCCGTTCCCGGTTGAGCGCTCAACAACTCCAGGCTCCAGGCTGGATCAACAAAGTCCTTGCTTCCTGAACCCGGACCGCCATCGCCCCCCGAGAGCTTGAACCCCACATCAATTGTTAGGAGGCACTGGCGGCCATGTACCGGATGCAATTGATCCGTGGACACCTGAAAGAGCGTGTTCCCCGCCAGATCGCTTAGATTCGCTTTCAGGTTCGTCAGAGTCGATCCGGGCCCGGGATTCAGCTCCAGCTGGATGCGCCGGGCATCCCTGGAACGCACTCGAATGCTGGCATCCTGCGCTGAGGATGCGCGAGCAGAGCCTGGTGGAAATTCCTGGGTCTCCCAACTTAATCCGAAAAGACGCAAGTTGAGAGTGCGTAGATCACGCTCCAGCGGAACACTAGAACTTTGAATCCGAAAACGGAGCGCCGCCTCGGAAATCTCATCCGGGATATGTAAGCGCAGTTGGCATCGGCCTTTCAAACTAGCTGAGGCCAGGACGAAGTGTGCGGGATCGATAATTTGAACGTCCACGGGCGCGCCGCCCGAGCTGGGTCCGGTTTCGGCATCCATCAGCAATGCGGAGGCCCCGGCTGGCCTCTGGAAAATGATTTCCGCCTCATCCGCGAGCCAGCGGAACAGCGTGTTACCGTCGGAATCCACCGGATAGCAGCCCGCTCCGAGACGGATACCCGCATCCGGGGGAACAATGTCTTTTGCCTCGAGCGCCGGTAGACCATCTGACGCCAGCTCGAACCCTCCCTCAGAGGTGAAAACTCGAAGGATATGGTTTTCGCAATAGGCCGTCAGTTGTTGCGCCGAGGCAGCGTTCGGAATTTCGCTTGCCACGTCATGCCGGTCGATGCGGTAAAGGGTACGCCGCTCCAGCCGGCGTTCCGCCAGGAATCGCATGAGTTCCGGTGAGAAAATGATATCCAGATTCGTGGCGAGCACAAATTCACCGCGAGCACGGCGAACACCGGTGTTCTTGGCGATCATCTGATGCAGCGGAATTGCATCCGCGTTCTTGAATCGCCCGTGAACTTCAGGCGGAACTTCTATAAATCGAACCACGCACGGGTGCGTATCCGCGGGCCAACGCAGCACGTCGATCAGCTTCGGCCGATTGGGCGGTGGATTCCATTCCACGATGATAATCTCGGAGGGCAAGCCAAATCGTTTCGCTTGTCCCAGCCAGGCATTCAAAAAAGCCTGCATGCGCGTCAGCATGTTGCCGCCATGATTGTCATTCCGGGCGGCCACAACCAGCGAAATATAAGGCAGGTCCTGCGGAAGCGATGACATCGGCCCGTCTGGGTCAAACTCGAGAGGCATATAACGCCGTGCTGGGAGAAATTTCGGACAACGCCGTTCCGGCCAGACCCCAGTCCTCCAGATTAAAGATGACCGTTGTGCCAAGACGCCGCATCTGCGCGATCGACCATACCACTTCTTCGTAAGACACGCACTGTATGCGCCTTTGGGCCAGGCGTTCGTACAATTGACCCTTGCCTTCCGGAGTCCAGCCCGATCCGATGCCGTGCTCGATGTGGTAGATGCGCATCGGTTCGTCCAGAACTTTCTCGCGCACTCCAGCGTGATGGGCCGCGCAACAGAGCAGGGAATCCAGGTGCATGGAAAACAGGTCCAATTCGGCGTACCCGCGCAAGTCGTCCCAATGTTCCCGGGCCATGAGAGTAAAATCGCCGCAAGCGCTCAGGTGGAGAAAGGCCGGCCGGCCCATATCCTCGATTTGTGCCCGCCACTTCTCCAAGCTCGACTCCCAATTCACTTCAGGGGCTCGGGATGCAATGGTCGCAGCCATCCAGAACCGTGCCACCCTGGGTTCAATTGTAGCCGTGGCCCTGGCCGTTCGCACGCCTCCTCCGCACGCATACACCCGGAAGCTCAGTGCGCGTTGGTCGGAGCTGGTACGCGTTGTTCCACCTTCCGCCGAGAGAACCAGGGTGGCTAGCGTTCCGCACGGTATAGGTAGCGCGACATCCAAATAGGTCACCCCGCTGACCGGCGCGCGCGCGATCAACTGGCCACTGGAATCCCGAATCAGCAACGTAAACGGCTGAAATCCTAAGCCCGGTCCGGGCTCTACTACCAGGGCCACGCTCCGCATTTGCTCCGTGATCCGCACCGCCAGTTGCCCTTGCTCGGACACCCAGCGGAACCATTCGGCACCAGCCCGTTCCAACTCGTACCACCCCTGTCCCACGCGATACTCCATGCCGGCTTCAAATATGTCGTCGCCGCGTTTTCTCATCAGGTCAACCGTGCGCCGCAGAAGGCCGGGGCCTTTGACTAACAGGGAGGCGATCCCGTGCGATGCTCGCCAGGCAGCCAGCATACGCATGAGCGTTGGACGAGCCTCCTGGAACACCGCAAAAGCGGAACGCTCCACCGCCGCATGGGTCTGAGACTCCGCCCAGTCGCAGCGGAAAAATCTGAAATTGAGAATGCGTGGATCATCCACTACCGGCAGTCCCCCGGCGGGCGCTCTAAGCCGAAACGATTGAGTCCCCTGCGGCAACAACAGTTCGAGGCTGGTTCGCCCTTTCACAATCCACTCCGCTACGAGCGAACCGGACTTATCCAGCACCTGCAAAACCGGCATAGCCGAGCCAACACCTGGGCCTGCCTCTGCCTCCAAAACGACTACCCCGCCCCCCTGCGGTGGGTTCGCTAGCAGGATCTCCGCTTCGTCGGCGATCCAGCGAAATGGCTCCTGGGGCTCCCACCGCTCCACCGGAAACCAACCACTCCCAAAATGAATGCCGGAACCCGGCGCGGTAATATCCTCGACTTCGTTCTGGCGGAACCCGTCCCTGGTAACCGGATAAATACCCTCGCGCGCGCATAGCCGAATCACGTGCTGTTGGCAATAGGCCAATTGCTCGTCGAGCGGATCATTCACCGGAACGTCGCTCATCACATCGGTCCGATCGATCCGGTACATGTGGCCCTTCTCCAGGCGGCGCTCGGCCAGGAACATCATCAGTTCGTCGGAGAATACGATATCGATGTTGGTCGCGAGGATGAACTCGCCCCGCGCGCGCCGGATCCCGACGTTTTTCGCAATCATCTGGTAGAGAGCAAGCGCGGTGGAATGATAATACCTGGCGTGTACCTCAGGCGGAACTTCAATAACGCGTACTTTACATGGCCCGGTGTCGGAGGGCCAACGCAACGCCGTGACCAACCGCTCCCTATCCGGAGGAGGATTCCACTCCACCAGGATCAGCTCCGAGGGCAACTGGTGGCGCTTAGCTTGGTTGATCCAGGCATCGACGAAAACCTGCATCCGGCGCAGCAGGCTGCCACCGTGGTCGTCGTTTCGAGCTGTAACAACCACGGACAGGTAAGGCGCTTCGACGTTCCGAGTACTCACATTCTCGTGAGCAAGCTGCATTGAATCATAGAATAGCCGTTTCAGCTAAGCCTTTCCATCCGTGTTGGCTCCGGCAGTTGGCCACGGCCGGTACGCCGCGTCTGGCAGAGACATTCCCGCGGGTACCGCGATCATGTTGTCGCTATAAGCTCCGGTACTCGCCCGCGCGGGCAGGCCTGAGTATGGATCAAACAGGTACAGAATATAATCCTGACGCCGCAGAAAATCGAGCAGCTCTTCCCGGCTGGCGCCTTGCTGGAGCAGAGTGTTATCGGAGGCTTCAAAAAGCACCAGGGGACGATATCGGCTAAGCGTTGCGGTGGCGCCTTGAAGCACCCTCAATTCAGCGCCCTCGACGTCTATCTTGATCACGTCCAGCCGCGACAGCGCGTTCTCGGTTAACACATCATCTAACCGGTTCATTTGGACGACCTCCTTTCCGCCTACCTCAATCTGGTGGACGAATTCGCCTAAGGTGTTGAGTCCTTCATGGCCGTACCCGGCCACGTTCATCTGGGCCTGACCGGACTGGTCAGCCAACGCCAGAGGAAAGATGCGCGCGTTCAAGTTATTCAGGTCCAGGTTGCACCGCAGCCTGGATACTTCCCGCTGGCTCGGCTCAAATGCCCACACGGTTCCATCGCTTCCCAAACGTTTCGCGGCGAAGACAGTGTATACGCCCTCATTGGCGCCCACATCGAGAACGGTCATGCCTGGCTGAAGGATGCGGTCGAGAAAGGCGAATTCATTGGGGTCGATGCAGCCGGCGATATAAATCTGCCGGCTCAGATCATTACCCAGGTAGAGGTTCAGCCGGGTTCCGTAATGCCAGCGCGCCACAATTGCCGCTTCACGGCGGCGATCGCTAAAGTATTGCCACAACCTCTGGCGAAGCAGGAAGGACAGATCGGGGTTCCCCCAGTCTGCATCGAAGTACCATTTTGGATAAGCCACTAGGGGCCGCAAAATGGCCAACGATTCAGCAAGCGCTATTACTTCCTCTTCCGGCTTGGTTTCCAGGTGGCCGGAGTCAATGGGGCATTGATGCAAAGGTTTCCGCGTTACGATTTCGACTGCGGCGGCAATGGTCTCGATTCTACCGGCCACATCCTTCATCAGGAATGCCATCCGGGAGTCAAGCTCGTTCAGCTCCCGGCCCAAGTCAGCCAGGCGCAGGTGGAGATTCTTGTCTGAATCAGTCAGACGCAGGTCTGATTCGGTCAAGCGCGCTACCGTCTCTTCTCGTGTGTGGGCGATCTGTTGCTCCAGGCGCGCGGTTGTGGTCTGCGCCCGGTCGAGGTCCTGCTGGTGTTGTTCTGCTTGTTGCGCTCGAGTATCCATGAATTGCCGCTCGATGGCGCGGGATTGAAGCCAAGCCCTGCGGGCATAGATGACGCCGCCTAAGGCAACGGCTAAAAGCACGAGACCGAGGGCGATCAAACCAGGATTCATCCGGATACCAACTGTACATTGTCGCAGTCCGGGCTCAGCGTCGCTCGCAGGCCGGCTGGGCGGGTTCGGCGCGCGGTGAGCGAACAGCGGTAAAATAAGCGCTTATCATGAAAAACGAACTCGCTGTGATAACCGGGGCCGGGGGTTTCATCGGCGGAAGCTTAGTAGCGGGTTTTCGCAAACAGGGCTACCAGAAGATCCGCGCCGTGGACATCAAGCCGCTGGATGAGTGGTATCAGCGCTTCGACGACGTCGAGAATCTCTCGCTCGACCTGAACCTCAAGGAAAACTGCGAGAAGGCCGCCCGGGGCGCGTATCAGATTTATAACTTCGCTGCGAACATGGGCGGCATGGGGTTCATCGAACACAACAAAGCGCTGTGCATGCTCTCAGTGCTGATCAATACTCAAATGCTCGAAGCGGCCCAGAAGTACGCAGCGCAGAAGTTTTTCTATTCTTCCTCAGCGTGCGTTTACAACGCCGACAAGCAGCGCGACACCGCCTGCCCCGGGCTTAAGGAAGAGGATGCCTATCCCGCCCTCGCTGAAGACGGTTACGGTTGGGAAAAGCTATTTAGCGAACGCATGTGCCGCCATTTCCGTGAGGACTACGGACTGTACACGCGCGTGGCCCGGTTTCACAATGTCTACGGTCCACACGGAACCTGGTACGGTGGACGCGAGAAGGCGCCCGCGGCCATCTGCCGCAAAGTGATCCAAGCCAAACTTTCGGGCACGAACCAGATCGAGATCTGGGGATCCGGCCATCAGACGCGCAGCTTCATGTACATCGACGATTGCCTGGAAGGAGTTGAGAAGATCATGAACTCCGAGATCCTGGAGCCTCTCAACCTGGGCTCGGCCGAGATGGTTTCCATCAATCAACTGGTGGACATGGTGGAGGAAATCGCGGGTGTCAAGCTGAAGCGGAATTATAATCTGACCGCGCCCAAAGGCGTCAACGGCCGCAGCAGCGACAATACCCTGATTCAGAAGTACCTCAAGTGGGAGCCCAGCACGCCGTTGCGCGCCGGCCTGGAGAAAACTTACGCATGGATCTTCGACCAATACAAGGCGCGAGAAAGCGGGAGCGGGAGTTTTATCAAAGAAGCTGCCGTAGTGTGAGAACGCGCCCGGCTTATGTGGAACGGTGATTATTGGTTCGTGATCCGAAGCCTGGTGGCAAAGGACTTCAAGGTCCGCTACCGGAACATGTCGCTGGGCGTGTTATGGTCGCTGCTGAATCCGCTCATCATGATGAGCGTGATGACTTTCATTACCACTCAGATTTTTTCCAGCACCATGAAGCATTACCCGCTAGCGGTTTTGTGCGGCCTGGTCCCGTTCAATTTCTTCTCACTGGCCTGGTTGACCGGGACCGTGTCGCTGCTTGAGAACGCTTCGCTCATCAAGCGGGTGCCGGTGCCCCGCCAGATCTTCCCCATCGCGAGCGTGCTCTCAAACTGCATGCATCTGATCATTCAAATCGGCCTGCTGCTGGCCTTGATTCTGGCGTTCGGAAGTGGCGTGAATATCTATTGGTTGTGGTTGCCGGTAATCTGGGCGTTGGAAATTATTTTCGTTCTGGGCCTGGCGCTGACCTTTTCGGCCATCAACGTCTATGTGCGCGACACGCGCTACGTAGTGGAGTCGGTGAACACCATCCTCTTCTGGCTGGTGCCTATCTTCTATTCCTTCGCGGCGATTCCGGCCCGCTTTCGGACGGTGTATGAGTTTAATCCAGTGGCTGCGTTGGTGATGATGATGCGAACCATTCTGCTGGATGGCCAAGCGCCAGCCATGTCAACGATGCGGAATCTGGTTTGTGTCTCGCTCTTCACTTTTATTGGCGGCTGGTTGGTATTCCGAAAGCTGAAGCAAGGGTTTTACGAGTATCTGTAGCGGACCTTAAAGAACATGGCGCTGATCGAATTTCAGAATGTATCCAAATGGTTCCCGCACAGCACGGGCCGCGCGTTGCTGCGCACGCACATCGCGCAGTGGTTTGGAGCCGAACACAAAGAGAAGTTCGTCGCGCTGAAGAACGTCTCGTTTCGACTCGATCCGGGTGAAAGCTTGGCCATAGTAGGTAGCAATGGAGCGGGGAAAAGCACACTGCTGAGTCTGGCCGCCGGACTGGCCACCCCCAACGCGGGACGCGTCATCGTGAATGGACACTTGGCCGCGCTGCTCGAGCTCGGCTCCGGCTTTCACCCCGACCTTACGGGGTCTGAAAACCTACTCTTGAATTCCGCGTTGCTGGGCCGCAGCCGCAAGCAGACCTTGGAGCTGGCAGAGAAGATCGTTGATTTCTCCGGCATCAGAGACTTCATCGATGACCCGCTGCGCAATTATTCCTCCGGAATGGTGATGCGGCTGGCATTTTCCATCGCGATCCATACCGAGCCCGACATCATGCTGCTGGACGAAGTGCTCGCGGTGGGCGATTCCGGCTTCCAGGCCAAGTGCCGCGAAGCCTTGCTGGACTTTCAGCGCGCCGGTAAATCCATTTTGTTCGTTTCGCATTCCGCCGGCCAGGTCCGCGAGATGTGCGAGCGCGCTATTTGGCTGGATCACGGTGAGCTTGTTATGGAGGGCGATGCCGCCAGCGTACTGGATGCTTACAGCGGCGGGCTGGCTCTCAAGCAACAGGCGGGCGACCAAGGCACGTAGCCGCGGTCCCCTTGCTTACGCGCAGGGCTACCTGCGACTGGAATTGTAGCCCCGCGCGTCAGCAAGGGGACGTTTCTTTCACAGCCTCTGATCTCGCGATGGTTGCTTTGCGCAGACGGCTGTGATAAAAAGAGATCCATTCGGGACCTTCGATGCCCAACGAAAGCGGTACCAGTAGCGCGGCACTTCCACTCGCTGCAACTGCGCCTGCACGAAACTCGTTAGGCCGCACGCTGGCCGGATGGCTGCAGGCCAGCCACATGTCTCATCTCGGCATCGCCAACACCATGCGCCTGGCCCGCGTCACCAACCGGATCAGGTTCTACCGGCAGGACCGCTGGCGCCGGGAGTTGTATCGCGACGAACTGGCTGCTCTGCTTGAGGAGAACGGCTCGCTTACCCGTCCGGCCATTCAACTAAAGGATGGCTGGGCCGTAGATGCATCCCTTTCGTTGCCACACCTCGACCGGGTTCTGGAGGACTCCGAAAAAATCATCGCCGAACGCTCCGGCTCCCGCCTCTCCGCGGATCCTTATCGAAGTTATTTTCAGGATGTCTGGAAGACGGAGGATTTGGAGAAGTACCCTTCCGTGCTCGACTTCGCCACTTCGAGCGATCTGTTGTCGACCGTGGCCGATTATCTGAAATGCATCCCGGCTCTTTCCACTACGCTCCCGCCGGGAATCCGCTTCGTTGAATCGAACGCCGCCTTTGATGATCAGCCCGATAATCCGAAGGACAGCCAGCTTTATCACATTGACTACTACTCTCTTCCCAATGTCTACGTGATTGTCCTACTGCGGGATGCAACTCCCGAACACGGCCCGTGGACGTTCCTGCCGCGCTCAGCTTCACAAAAAGCGGCCAAGGCGCTGGGGTATTGGGGCCGGCGGAGAGGCTACCGAGTCAGCGACCAGGATGTTTACTCCGCCGCGGATCGAAAAGACGTGCTGGAATTCTGCTATCCGCGCGGCACGGTGCTGTTCATCGATTCTTCGGCTTGCTTCCATTACGGCAGCCGCAATTCCATCAAGCCGCGATTCCAACTCATGCTCGGCTACACGGGCGCCTGCCGGACTGACTTCAGCGAAGCTATTCTGCCGCCCAAAGTTTATCCCATACGCGCGACCGATTCGCGTTTGAGGAAAATGGTGCTCAACAAGAACATGCTGAGCTGAGGATAGGAACCACCCGGTAATCCCTGCGAGACCACCGGGCCGCAGCGCGCATACGCCCTCTTCTTGGGTAGCGCTACTATAATAGATTCGAATTGGTGGTTTAATGTTTCCTTTTTTCGCGGGCCTCAACGCGGGGAAATCTCTCGAAACTCGGCGGCGTATTCATGGCTCGACTTCGGAACGCGCTCCCGCAAGTTTTCCTTCCCCACATAAAACGACCGGCCTGCCAATTCCGCGCGATGCCGCGCCAGCATATCATTCAATCGCCGAACCCGTTCTTCAGAAGGCGGATGGGTCCGGAAATACGAGCCCATCGCTTCGCCCGCGGCTTCCGTGACTTCACCCGCCGGTGTAGTCGCCTGCACTCTGGAGGGCTCATGGAATTTCGTTTTCATACGCGCGAACAGCGCCGCCTCAGCGTCTGGATCGTAGCCCGACTCGACGCTCAGCCGCTCCCCTTGCGCGTCCGCCTCCAGTTCCTGCTGCGGTGAAAACCCGGCCGTAACCAACCGATGGGCCATTTCCACGATTCCACCCAATTCCGGTGCGTTAGCCTTGCTCAGCTTGGCCTCATACTGATAATGCTCGATACAGTGCCGCAGATCCACGTGCGACATCTCGTGTCCCAGCACTGCGGCCAACTCGGCTTCCGATTCCACAAATTCGAGTAATCCGCTCATCACGAAGATCTGCCCGCCCGGCAAGGCGAAAGCATTGATCTGGGGTGAATCGATCACGTGAACCTGATAGCGGATCCCTGGACGCCGCAAATGGGACAACAGTGGCTGCGCCACTCCTGTAACGTACCGAGTGGCATCCGCATCCTCGCGTCCCAAATCGGCGACGCCTCGGGCCAGATCGGCTCCAATCCTCATCTCCTCGGCATCGGAAACGCGAGTCAGCTTCATTCCGATCTGATCCGTATCGCGCAATGTATCCGACCACAATTCCACCAGTGAAGCCAAGCTCACCTGTGGATCAGACGTCCCACGAGTAGCCAACACGGCACCCACCAACAGCAGCGCAACAACCAATCCGAACCTTATCCAACTCATACTCACCTGCCTTCTGCTTTCTGCTTTCTGCCGCATGCCTTCTGCTTTCTGTTTCTGCTACAAATACCTCTGAATGCGGTCGCGGAACCGTGTGTAGATCCAAGAAACACCCACCAGCATCAAGCCGAGCACGATAAACGAGAGAATCCGATACATAGTCTCGAGATGCCGCAGATCATATACGAACAGTTTCAGGATGCACACCAGGAACAGGAACATTCCGGATAAACGCTGAACACGATCGTTAAGTGGAAAACCAGCGACCAGCAACGCCACTCCTTCAACGCCCCAAGCCACCGTAAGTACGCTGCCTGAAACTTCGTAGAACAGCAACACTGCCAGGAGAGTGGCCGCCAGCAACGAGTAAAACGTCCGCGCGTGACGCTCAACCCCAGTCTCCTGGCCCTTCCGTGGAATCAGGAGTTGCGCCGCGTAGAAACAAGCGATCACAAACGCGCCAGTCAAAATCCGGCCCGAGACGCCGGCGAAATTTTCAGGCGCGTAGAAATTGGTGGTCCAACTGCGCCAGAAAGCGAGCGCGGCCAGGATGTAACTCTGCCAGCGCAGATCCACATTGTTCCAGCGCCGCCCGAATACGAGGAGTCCGAGCGCAAACGCGGCCCAGCCGGCCACGGCCAGAACGCGGCCGAGTTCGAAACGCATTAGCACCACCATCAGAACCGCCGCCGCCCACAGATAGACGCGGCCAAGCGGCAATTCCCACTCGCGCAACCGCGCCCTTTCGATTCTTTGCCTCGACCACTGGTAGTAATAGGAGACCAGCACTGGAACCACGGTCAACACACGGTGCGAGAGCATGCCCACGCGTCCGAGGCCCGTGAAATTGGCAAAGAACAATCGGCCGAATGCAGCGCCCGCCGTCAGGTGCGCCTGCAACCGCAAGCCGGGAAGGTCCAGCGCGAACCCAGCCTCCATCAGTAACAGCGCCACGATGGCCCACGCCGGACCAATCACCACTGCCGGCAGAAGCGCCCAAAGTCCAGCCAATAGGAACAATGTGCCCGTGGCAGAGCTGAGATTAAAAACGTTGGCGCTTTCCGCTGCGCTGGCCATTTGCTTGCGTGCAATGTGGATGCGCGACGCCATCAAGTACGCGATTAACGCCACGCCGGCCACGATCCAACGTTTACTGAGTGGGTCGTCATTGGCGATCGGTACGAAGTTGAAGTAGAAGACGCGCAGGGCTCCGAGGCCAGCCGTAAGGTAGGCTTGCATCCGCAAATCTTCCGGAAGTCCACGGAGCCCGAGCTCCAGAATAAGCAGCGAGAGAGCGAGCCAGCCCAAGCCCAGATAATCTGCCGGAAGCACACGCCACACCAGCGCAATCAGCGCAGATGTGGCGGCCCACGATCCGACGGCGCGCAAACCGTTTCGTTCCCATTCATCCAGACGATCAGCGCTGGAGCGCAGCCCACACAGCGCTGCCAGGTAACTCAGGAGGGCCGCGCACGAAAGCGAAATCCAGGGATGACGCAGCGGCGGAGCGTAACCGAACTCCACATCCGCCTGATGAATCGCGATCCCGCCTAGCCCCAGCGCTCCGGCCAGATAGCCCTGCACACGGAAATCGCCCAATCGACGCCACCATCCAAAGGCGAAAAGCAGCGCGGCCAGAATAAACCAGCTCAGCCCGATGTAACGCTCGGGCATTTCCAAACCCAAGGTCAGCGCGACCACGGCCGATCCTGCATAGCCATAGAACGTGTCCGCTCTACGCAGCGCTCGATTGACGTAAAACAGCAGCGCACTTGAAGCCGCCACCGGAGTCCACGGCTTGACGTTCCAGTTCCCAACTTTTGTCGTACCGCCGGCCGGGAGATCAACGATCAGCATTTTGCCGAGACCGCCCGCAAACAGGGCCGCGCCGAGTTGCCGTGGATATGCTTCTTTGAAGAAGAGTCCGGCCAGGAACAATGCCTCCGCTTCAGCCAGCAATCCGAAAAGCGCGGCCACGCCGTGAAATTTGAGGAAAAGCGCGGCCACTGTCAGGCCAGCCGTCAATGAAATCGGCCCTTCGTAGCCGCCCGACAGCGCGCGCTCCAGGGTTTTCGTTTCTGGGGCGAAACTCGACGGCGGCCGAAGCAGCGCGCGCAGGATCGTGCTCACCAGATACGCCGTACCAATTCCAGCGGCGAGTAAGTGCAGATGTTGCGGCGCCGCTGCCGACCATTTCATATATGAGAGTCCGATGAAAGCCAGTGCGTTGAATGGAAGAATGGCGCTCTCCCACGCGGAATATGCCGTGCGTCTGGCGGCGCGTAGCAGATCGAAGCCTTCGAACAACAGCCAATAGGTGCAGAACAGGAGTTGCACGGACGCTAGCGGAGCGCCCGAATCACCACGCGACGCGCACGCGCCGTAGGTGGCGATGAGTCCCAAAAAAGTCATCTCCGACCATTCAAAACGATAGGCGACATACAGCAGCGAGGCCGCGAGCGGCGCCAGTGCGATCACCGAGAGAGCGGTAACGCTTGCCGGAGTGACAGCGGGGCTGAGCGTCGCGAAGGCTACAAAATACGCCAACCCGGTCACGGTTTGGGACCTGTATCGCAACGAGTGCAGAATCATTCCAGCCGCAACCGCCAGAAGCAGCGCGCCTCCCAGCCACGAATTGTCGATCACCTTCGCGGCATCTACCGCCTGCATCGCGTAGGTTGTGAAGTAAAGCGCGGCCCAGCCCCCGCCCAGTAAACCACGAGCGAAGATCTTGTAGCGCGGCTTTTTCTCGAGCAAGAACCCGCCGCCGAGCATCGTCACGCTCACGCCGAGTCCGATGGCCGCACGTCCACCCGGTCCCACCTGCGTGAAGGAATAGCCAAGGAACAGCGCGATGCCGATCACCAGCACCAACACGCCGAGCTTGTTCAGCCAACTGCCACCGACCACAGCTTCCCACTCCTCGCCTTTCATCGATTCGCGGACGCGCTGTGAAAGAGTCGGCCCGGTGGGTTGCGCCGTTCGCATGGAAAAGCTGGGCACTGGAACCGGTTCGGGTTCTGATTTAGGAAGCGGCGGAGGCGTGGTTTCCAGCTTCACCGATTCCCAAATCCGCGGGACTTCCGACTCAAGAACAACCGGCTCGAAAATGACCGGATCGAGCGCCGATGCCATGTCCCCTTGCTCACGCGCGGGGCTACCGGCCGTCGCGCGCAACTCCTTCACGGCCTGCTCCAGCGCATACACTCTCGCGATGAGCATGGGCTGGGTGGTGTCGGCGGTGAGCAGCTCAATCTTTTGCTGCATGCTGTTCATCTTTCCGGACAAGACCAACCAGCGAACGAACAAGGTTATCAACACGACTACTAACAGGGCCGATTCCATGGTGTGTGCTCCTTATGAATTGACCGGGCAGGCGGCGGCCAATTGTTGCGCTTTCGCCTTCACGCCCACTAGATCCAGCTTGCCCGTGCCCAGTGTCGGCAGCGAGTCCACCAGATAAACGTTCTCACGCTTGGGCAGCCATAGTTTGGGAAGGCTGGTTTCCGATAGCCGCTGCCACAGCTCAAGGGGCGTCATGTCGGGCCGCGTGTAGAGTGCCACCAGACGCTCGCCCCGTTGGTCGTCGGGAATCCCCGTCACAGCGCAGCCATACTCGCCGATGATGCCGTAGATGGCTTCTTCCACTTTCAGGTGCGGCACCATTTCGCCCGCGATCTTGCTGAATCTCGCCAACCGGTCCGTGATGCGGAGGAAACCTTCATCGTCCAGCGCGCCGATATCGCCTGTTACGTACCATCCATCATGCACAGCTTCCAACGTTCGCTCTGGCTGATTCAGATAGCCGATCATCTGGTTGGGACCCTTCACCAGCACCAGTCCTTCCACGTCCGGCGGCAATGGCTCCATGGTGGCCGGATTCACAATCTTCACCGCAATGCCTGGAAGCGGATGGCCCACCGTGCCAGGCTTGTTGCCCAACTGCGTATCCCGGCCCGCTTCGAAATTCGGACCGTTCACCGCGACCACTGGCGACATCTCCGTACATCCATATCCTTCCAGTAACTCCAGCCCGAATTTCTCGTGAAACGCGTTGGCGATGGACTCGCGCAGCTTCTCCGCGCCCACCAGTACGAAGCGGAGACTCGAGAACTGCTCAGCGGTACACTTGCGCGTGTAGCTGGAATAAAACGTGGGCGTCGAAACCAGCAGTGTTCCGTGGTATTTCGCCACTATTTCGCCGATCTTCGAAGCCTCAGTGGGGTTGGTATGATACGCAGCGCCGCATCCGCTCACCAGCGGCAGCCAGATGGTGACCGTGAACCCGAAGGAGTGGAAGAAGGGGAGCACGCCCACGATTACGTCGTTGTCATTGATCCAGAACACCTGCGCCATGGCCTGAATGTTCGAAAGAACATTGTGGTGCGAGAGCATCACGCCTTTGGGGACGCCCGAGCTGCCGCTCGAAAAGATGACTGTCGCCAATGAATCGCTAGTGCGTTTGCCTCCCGCCCCGAGCAATCGCGCAGGCGCAAGGCGCGCCGCGATCAACGCCCGCAGTTTCTCGAGACCGCTCATCTGGCCCAGAACGTCCTCCAGATAAACCATGCCGTCCATGGCTTCGATCTTGGCTTTTGCGAGAAATATCTTCGACGTGAGAATGGTCCGGATGCCGCACTGCTGCACTGCCGAAGCCATGGACTCGCGGCCAGCCGTGAAGTTCAGATTCACCGGAACCTTGCCCGCAATCATTACGCCGGTATTTGCAAGAGCTCCGGCTACGGAAGAAGGCAACAGCAAGCCGATCATTTTTTCAGACCGCCGATTCTTCCGCATCCAACCTGCCACCAGGAGGCTCCCGGTGAGCGCCCGCCCGTAGGTCAACTCGCGGCCGCTAGAATCGGCCATGGCGAATCTACTCCAGTTCTTTTTGGCCGTCCGGATGAAGCGCAAGTCCAGCAGATCGCCTGAGCTCTTCGAGTATGTAGCAGCATCGCTTGCCAGCTCCTGAATCGCTTGCCGCACGTCATGCGCCGATGAGGATGCCGGCATCGGCGTTCCAAACGAAACGGTCACCGGATACGGAATCCGTTTGGGCCACTTCCACAGAAATCTCCCGCGCTCGAAGCTGAAAATGCTTCCCCACAGCCGATCCAGATGCACCGGGATCACCGGAACGTCGAGGCCGTCCACTATTTTTTCGAGTCCTCGCCGGAACGGCAGTAGATTTCCCGTGCGGCTGATGGCACCTTCGGCAAAAATACAAACCACGTGACCATCTTCGAGCTCTTTGCGTGCCGCCCGAATGGAGGCGACGACATCCCGCGGGCCGCCGGTACCAACGGGGATCGCTTTTGCCAACTTGAAGAACCAGTTCAGAACTTTTAACTCGTAATAGGGCTTCCACACCATGAAGCGGATGAAGCGCTGGATGCAGGCGTTGATCAGAAAGCCATCGATGTGCGACATGTGATTGGCAACCAGCAACGCGGGACCGCGGAACGGTACGTTTTCCTGACCCACGATGCGGATTTTGAACAACGTGTGCGTGGCCATCCACAAAACGAACCGCACCAGAAACTCCGGCACCACGCTCACGATGTAGACTGACGAAATCAAGGTGACAACGCCGAAGATCAACATGAACTTGTCCGGCGAGACGTGCAGCTTACCGTGCAATCCCTTTAGGGCGGCGGAAGCAATCAGCAGCCCTACGGTGTTGTAGAAATTGTTGGTGGCGATGATGCGACCCTTCTCGTGGTTCTCACTACGCTGCTGCAAGTAGGCGTTCAACGGGACGATGAACAGGCCGCTACTCAGACCTAACAGCGAAAGCGAAATTACGGAGAGCGTGTAGGAGCCTCGCGACGCATAAAGAGCGACGCAGAAGAAACCCATGAAGACCGCACCCAGAGGCACCAGTCCCAACTCCACCTTGTTACCGGAAAGCCGCCCGGCCAGCATGCTACCCACACCAATCCCTATGGCCAGCGCCGTCACGAGCAAACCAACTTTCAAGTCGGTCTCCTTCAACACCTCTTTTCCAAACAGAAGCAGGTCCATTTGAAACAGCGCGCCCAGGAACCAGAAGTAAGAGATTCCAAGCACCGTGAGCGTCAAGGGTCGCTCCTTCAGCAAGTGCTTGGTTCCGATCCATACCTCTCCAAACGGATTCTTCTGAAATGGCGCAACCGCGCCTGATGGCGGCACGCGCGTGATTTTGAGGCTGGTCAGGAATCCGGCGACTGCAACCGCGAGCGTCACCACGCCCATCTTCCACGGCTCGCCCTTCCAGGCCGCAAATAAGAACGATCCGATGGATGTGCCCAGCACGATAGCGACAAACGTGCTCATCTCAAGCAACCCGTTCGCGCGCGATAGATCCTTGTCGGGAAGCATTTCCGGCACGATGCCATATTTGGCCGGGCTAAAAACGGTGGAATGCAGGGCCATTAAAAACAGCACCACCAGCATCAACTCGATGCGCGTGGAGAAAAATGCCGCCAGGCCCAGCACCATGACGAAGATCTCAAACACCTTCACTGAGATCAAGACCTTGCGCTTGCTGACAACATCGGCGAGGTGTCCCGAATAGCCGGAAAACAACAGGAACGGGATCACGAACACGACCATCGAGAGCGCCAAGTACGTGTCGCTGTTCGAACCGTTGTTCGCGGCGACGTCCACCGCGCGCATTGAAACCAGAATCTTATAAACGTTATCGTTGAATGCTCCGAGAAATTGCGTCCAAAGGAAAGAGTGGAAGCCGGCGTTCTTCAGCAGGTCCTTGAAACTGTTCTGTGCCATCGCGTGCTCCTCTCGATCGTCCCTGTTGCTGGCCATCATAAGGGCACGGCTCTTGCCGGAATCAACGGCCTTACTATTCAATCACTTACAGAGGCGGCCCGGGCCTACGCTATTCGATCATGTACATTCCATGCCAATAAAAGTACAATTCATGTACAGCGATGACGTTTCTATCCTCCAAGGAACGGAGCTTCTTATCGGCGGTATCTCAGCTAGCATACTCGAATCCCTTCCTCCCCGAGCGTGCCGATTGCGAGCGCGCGGCACTTGGCCGCGACTACGAAGAGGGTGAACCGGTATGGAGTCTTCCCGTGGGAGATCCGGAACGTCCCCGCGCCAACGTGTGGCGCATCAACGAGCGCCTGGTGCCGTTGGCCGAGCAAGTTCGAACGCGGCTGCTGGCTTCAACCCGGGTGCGCGAGCAGGATCTGGTGTTGTACGAAGACGCCGTCATCCATCTTCTATACAATCGCTACTACCCGAAATTCGTTGGAAGCAATTCCCCGAACGAGTGGAGTTTCTACCGCGACTTTCTGGCGGACTGGAAGCATTTCTACCCGGAACAGATCGGCTTCCCCAGCCATCACGAGCCGGCGCACACTTTCGCCTGCTACAGGCAGATCCAGCGGGCCTTCGAACAAATCTTCCACGCTATTATCGGTGCGTCACTTCCCGCCGCCCGGCTGCGAGCCGCAATCTGGCAATCCATCTTCACGCACGACATGCGCCGCTATCGCCGAACCCTGTATCAGCGCATGGGCGATTTCACCACGCTGATTACCGGACCTTCCGGAAGCGGCAAGGAACTCGCCGCGCAAGCCGTCGCAAAGTCGCGCTACGTTCCTTTCGACGACCGCAAGCTCAACTTCGCCGCCGAAGCGGTTTCGTTTTTTCCCATCAACATTTCGGCCCTTTCGCCGACGTTGGTGGAGTCCGAGCTGTTCGGTCATCGGCGCGGCTCATTCACAGGCGCCATCGGCGACCGGAAGGGATGGCTTGAAACCTGCCCGCAACTCGGATCCGTCTTCCTGGACGAACTTGGCGACTTGGATCCGTCCATTCAAGTGAAGCTGCTTCGAGTGATCGAAACCCGCACGTTCCATCTGGTGGGCGATACCGCCAGCCAGCGATTCCAAGGTAAACTGATCGCTGCCACGAATCGCGATCTGGCGGCCGATATCCGCAACGGGCGCTTCCGCGAGGATCTCTACTACCGGCTATGCTCGGATCAAATCGCGACTCCATCGCTCGCCGAACAACTGGCCGACTCGCCGCAGGTGCTGCGCGAGCTGGTGGTTCACATCGCCCGCCGCATCGCAGGCGACGAAGGCGAAGAACTCGCGGGCGAAGTGACTGGCTGGATCGAACAGCATCTTGAGCGCGGCTATAATTGGCCTGGCAATTATCGGGAACTGGAGCAGTGCGTAAGAAACGTGCTGATCCGCCGCGACTATCGGCCCTCGCGCTCAGCCCCTCATGATCCGATTGAGCAGTTCACTTCTGATCTACGCGCCGGACGTCTTACGGCCGACCAAGCGATCTCGCGCTACGCGACTATCGTGTACAAGCAAACAGGGAGCTACGAGGAAACCGCGCGCCGTCTTGAAATTGACCGGCGGACAGTGAAGAGCAAGATCGATCCCGAATTCCTGGCTCGCTGCTGAGCGGTACACTTGCGCTGGAGGCCTTCAATTCCGTGCGCACCATCATCGAGCCTTTTCGCATCAAGAGCGTGGAGCCCCTCCGCCGCACCACGCCCGAACAACGAGAGAACATCCTGGCGGGAGCCGGCTACAACCTGTTTCAGGTTCGATCGAGCGACATCCTCATCGATTTACTGACGGATTCCGGCACCAGCGCGATGTCTACCGAACAATGGGCCGCCATGATGCGCGGCGACGAATCCTACGCGGGGAGCGAGAGCTTTTACCGCTTCGAACAAGCGGTTCGCGAGCTCACTGGATTCCGGCACGTCATTCCAACTCACCAGGGCCGCGCCGCCGAACACATTCTGTTCTCGATCATGTGCAAGCCTGGCCAGAGCGTGCCGAACAACACGCATTTTGACACCACGCGCGCCAATATCGAATCCAACGGAGCGCGCGCTTTGGACCTGCCGTTTCCGGGCACCTCCGATACGCAAGCGCGCCTTCCGTTCAAGGGCAATCTGGACGTCGAGGCGCTTGAGAAGCTGATGGAGGCTGAGGGGCCGTCCAAAATTCCGCTGGTGATGATCACGGTCACCAACAATTCGGGCGGCGGCCAGCCCGTATCGATGGCCAATATCGAAGCGGTTCGCAAAGTGACTACGCGTTATGGGGTGCCGCTGTATCTGGATGCCTGCCGATTCGCCGAGAACGCCTGGTTCATCAAGCGGGATGAGCCGGGCTACGCGGACCTGACTCCGCGCGAGATCGCGCAAAAGATGTTTTCGCTCGCCGACGGCTGTACGTTTTCAGCGAAGAAGGATGCGTTCGCCAACATCGGCGGATTTCTATGCACCAACAACAGCAAGCTGGCCGAGCAGGAAACTAATCTACTGATCCTCACCGAAGGATTTCCAACCTATGGGGGTTTGGCCGGGCGCGATCTGGAAGCGATCGCGGTGGGACTGGAAGAGGTGCTGCAACCCGAGTATCTGGAATATCGCATCGCATCCACGGCTTATTTAGGACGGCACATTGCCGATCATGGCGTGCCGATTGTGGAGCCGCCAGGCGGACACGCCATCTACATTGATGCCGGACGGATGCTCCCGCACATTCCGCGCGCGCAATTTCCCGGCCAGGCACTGGCGGTGGAGCTGTACCGGCACGCGGGCGTACGGTCCGTCGAAATCGGCTCAGTGATGTTCGGCGCAGAGGCGCGCCATGAGCTGCTGCGACTGGCGATCCCGCGCCGCGTTTACACGCAAAGCCACGTGGACTACCTGGTGGAGGCGATTCTTGAGGTCAACCAGCGCAAGGATAAAATTCGAGGTTTCGAGATCGTGTCACAGCCGCAATTCCTACGGCACTTCACAGCGCGGTTCCAGCCGGTGTGACGCACTCACAGTGCACCGACTCCCTCACGGTCGCGGTTCCGTTACGGGGGCTACAATGACCTAATGTCCATCGCTGCCATCGACGCCTGGGCGCAGATGCCTATCCCGAATCCACGACAGATGTTGCCGGAAGTGGTTCGTCTGTTCGAGAAATCCGGAACAGCGCAGTATCTGGATCGAACGATCAGCGTGGATGAAGTAGTGGCCGCGATGGACGCCGGTCAAATGGAAAAGCTGATGCTATGCGCCTGGTGCGGCCCGCGTGGTTGGATGTTCACCAATGATCAAATAGCCGAGATTGTGCGGCAGCGGCCCGATCGGTTCTGCGGCGTAGCTACCGTCAGTCTCATGAATCCGCGTGAGGCTGTGCGTGAGCTGCGCCGCGCAGTAACGGAACTAGGCCTGAAGGCTCTGCGTGTGGTCCCGTGGTTGTGGAATCTGCCGCCCAACGACAAACATTACTTTCCGCTGTACGTCACCTGCATCGAGTTGGGGATCCCTTTCTGCACGCAGGTGGGCCACACTGGACCGCTGATGCCGTCCGAGACTGGACGTCCCGTGCCTTACCTGGACGACGTTGCGCTCACGTTCCCGGAGCTGACCATCGTGGGCGGACATATCGGGCATCCCTGGACAGCCGAGATGATTGGACTCGCGTGGAAGCACGACAACGTCTTCATCGATACCTCGGCGTACCTGCCGAAATATTATCCGGCCGAGCTAGTGCAGTATCTGAAAACATACGGTCAGGACAAAGTGCTGTTCGGGACCAACTTCCCGCAACTGACTTTCGATCGCTGCCGCGCGCAGATTGCTGGCCTGGAGCTAGCGCCCGCGATCGAAGAGAAGTTCCTGCGGGCAAACGCGCAACGAGTGTTCAAGGTTTAATCTACATGGACGACATTTCCTACATACAGCCGCCGGCAACGCTGGCGCGCATTTTGAAACGAACCTCAGAACTCGGGTTCGAGCTGGCTTCCGAAGATCGCACCGGCGCTCTGCTGCGCACGTTGGCCGCATCGAAGCCCGGAGGCCGATTTCTGGAATTGGGAACAGGCACGGGAGTGGCGACGGCGTGGGTGCTGGACGGAATGGATGCGACATCCCAGCTCGTCAGCGTCGACGTCGACGCGAAGTTGCAGGAATCCGCCCGCGAGGCCCTTGGCCATGACGCGCGACTCACGCTTATCTTGGAGGACGCAGCAGCCTTTTTAGAACGCCAGCCGGTGGCCAGTTTCGATTTCGTTTTCGCGGATGCGATGCGGGGGAAGTATGAAAACCTGGACGATGCGCTCCGCATCGTACGAGCGGGCGGATTTTATGTGATCGACGATATGCTGCCGCAGTCGAATTGGCCGGAGGGCCATGGCCCTCGAGTGTTGGCGCTTCTGGAGACACTCGCTACGCGTCCTGATTTTGAGATCACTCCGATGGCCTGGGCCAGCGGACTGGTGGTTGCGGTTCGGAAACCGTCGTAGACTGAAAGGCGGACGCGCAATGATCCCGTTGATATTGGTTCTGGCAGCATTGCTTGCACAGGAGCCCGCAGCTCGACCCGCGTCATCTTTGGACTACACTTTCTTTCGGGATCGCGTGCAGCCCATCTTTCTGGCTAAGCGCCCCGGACACGCGCGCTGCATTGTTTGTCACGATCACACCACTCCGCGCTTGCAGGAGCTTTCGCCGGGCGCAGCTACCTGGAACGACGAGCAATCGCGCAGGAACTTCGAGGCTTGGCAGCGAGTAGTGGTTCCCGGTGATCCAATGTCGAGCCGCATGCTGATGCATCCGCTGGCTGCCGCGGCGGGCGGCGATCCGTTCCACGCCGGCGGAAAGCATTGGGCCTCTCAGAGCGATCCGGAATGGCAGACGCTAGCAGCTTGGGTTCGAACCGGCGCGCCCGCCGCAAAATCGAGCGCGCCCGGGTCGCTGGACTTCGAATTTTATCGAACCAGGATCGAACCCATTTTTCTGAAACCTCGCCGGCCCGATGAGGGCAGCGGAAATGCATGCTACTCATGCCATACCAAGGTGGCGAGCCGCCTGCGACTCCAGCCTCTTTCGCCCGGAGCAACCTCATGGACCGAGGCACAGTCTCGACAGAACTTCGAGATCGTCTCGCGCCTGGTGATTCCTGGCGAGCCTCTCAAAAGCCCGCTGTTGCTGCATCCGCTGGCTTCTGAAGCGGGTGGCGATCCCACGCATACAGGTGGGAAGTTTTGGGCGTCGCAAGCAAATCCCGAGTGGCAAGTGGTGGCCGGTTGGGTACAAGGTGGAAAATGAATACCAAAAGAACTGTGTCGCTGATGCTTGCCTCGCCCCTTCTTGCGCTGGCGGCGAGCAACGCGCGAGTGATCCAAACCAACTCGGCCGGAGATAACGTTCACGTCATTGATCCCGCCTCGAACCAGGTTGCCGGCGTCATCCACGGCATCGAGGTTCCTCACGGCGTGGTGATTGCCCCCGATGGCAGCCGCCTGTATATCACCGAGGAGCCGACACGCACGTTAGATGTAGTGGATGCGAAGAGTCTCAAAGTGACCAAGAAAATTCCGCTGAGCGGACGGCCCAACAATCTGGCTGTCACGAACGACGGACGGCGCGTCTACGTGGGAATCGCGCAAGCGCCGGGCGCCGTGGATGTCATCGACACCGTCGCGCTCACGAAGGTGAAAAGCATTCCGGTGGATGGCGCGATCCACAATGTGTACGTCACGCCGGACGGCCGGTACGCTGTGGCAGGTTCCATCCCCACCCGCGTCATCAGCGTTATCGACACTGCGAACAATACGCTGGCATGGTCGGTGAAGCTCACGGGCGGCATTCGTCCCATGGCGTTTACGAAGAACCCTGATGGTTCCACTAAAGAGATCGTCGCGCAGCTCTCCGACTTTCACGGATTCGTGCTGGTGGATTTTCGGACTCATCAAGAAGTCCAACGCGTTACGCTTCCCGACGTGGCTGGCCAGGAGAAAGCCACCGACGGCGTGCAGGGTGCGCCCTCGCATGGATTGGCCATCACGCCGGACGGCAAGGTGCTATGGGCCACCAGTAAGTGGTTCGGCTATGTGGCGGCGTACTCACTTCCGGATTTGAAATTGCTGAAGGTGGTCCCGGTGGGCTTAATCCCGGAGTGGCTTACCATTCCGCCCGATGGTAAGAATCTGTACGTGGCGGTGGCTGGTCTGGATCAGACGGTGGTGGTTGATAATACAACGATGCAGGTAGTAACGCGAATCCCTGTAGGATACGTGCCGAAGCGCAACGCCAGCGGATTGCTCCAGACCGAATGAGCTACGATCGCAATATGACTCAGTTCACCACGGAGCAATTCTGATGAGCAAAGGGCGCGAGATTCGCTGCTTTGATTATGTTAATCATCCTTATGAGCAAGTCCGTGATGCGTTGGTTGCGGATGCTCCAGCGGTGTTCCAGGCGGCCACCAAGGCCGCAGCTTCCCGCGCGCAATCCGTCGCGTCCGAACTGCGTGTCAATATCGGCGGGATTGGGGTAGCCGCCGATATCAGCATTTCGGTCAAAAAAATAGAAGAGAAGATGTCCGAACTCGCCGCGATCCCCATCACACGTGTGCAGATCGAATGGGAGGCGGCCAACATGCCTAGCCTGTTCCCATTCATGAAGGCGGAGCTCGATATCTATTCACTGACCAGCACCGAAACGCAGTTGGATTTTTTCGGCGCGTACGAAGCGCCGTTGGGCCCGGTGGGAAAGGCACTGAACGCGATGGTGGGGCACAGCATCGCTGAGGCTGCCGTGCACCGCTTTGTGAATGACGTAGCGGGATACCTGCGAGAGGCCTTGAGTAAAGCCTGATCTGAATTTCGGACCGGAATATCTCAAGCGCCGAATGGTATTCTCAATCCGATCATGAAATACTTTCGACGTGCGATGATCGGCACCCGCCAATCGTGACTTGGTCTACGATCATGTTGTGTTCGCTCTCGGCGCGGTGTCCAACTACCTCGGCATGCAGAATGTCCAGGAGCTGGCATTCGACTTCAAGTCGCTGCTGGACGCCATTCGCATTCGAAATCACGTGATCGAGATGTTCGAGCGCGCCGACCGCGAAACCGACCCGGAGATGAGGCGCGAGATGCTCAGCTTCGTGATTGCGGGCGGCGGTTTCGCGGGCGTCGAGCTGGCTGGCGCGCTTAACGATTTCTCGCGCGGCATTCTGGCCGATTATCCAAACCTCAGTCCCGCCGATGTGCAGGTTGTGGTGGTGCATTCGCGCGAACATATTCTGCCCGAGTTGAGCGAATCGCTGGGCCGTTACGCGCAGGAAAGCATGGCTTTGCGCGGCGTCACCTTCCGCTTGAATTGCCGGCTCACCGATTGCCGGGCCGGTTGCGTGGTCTTGAGCGATGGCGAGGTTCGGGCGCGAACGCTGGTCTGGACCGCCGGCACCGCGCCGAATCCGCTGCTAAAGACGTTGGGGATCGAGACTGATCGCCGGGGCGCAGTCGTGGTTGAAAGCACAATGTCTGTCGCGGGACATCCCGACGTGTGGGCGCTGGGTGATTGTGCAGCGCTCAAGGACGGAAAGACCGGCGCTGCATGCCCTCCAACGGCTCAGTTTGCATTGCGTGAAGCACGGACGCTGGCCCGCAACATCCGCGCATCGGTGCGGGGCCACGCGCTCCAGCCGTTTCATTTCGATTCGCTGGGGGCCTTGTGCGTGGTGGGCCATCACACCGCGTGTGCCGAGCTGACTGTTCCATTTGCGCGCCAGAAGTCGATGCGATTCCGCGGACTGCTGGCGTGGCTGCTATGGCGCGGCATTTATCTCGGAAAATTGCCGGGCTTGGAGCGCAAGATTCGCGTTCTCACCGATTGGGTGATCGAATTATTCTTCCCGCGAGACATCGTGCAAACCATCGATTTGCGGTGACGTGATGGAGAATCCACGGTCAACCTCAAACCGCGCGATCCCGTTGCTCGCTTGCGGCATAACAGGCGTGGCAGGCGGAGTGGTTTTGATGTTTGCCGTGCACGCGAGCATCGTCTTCGGACCGTTGCTGGGCGCTGTTTACGGCGTGCTTTTCGCGCTGGTGTTCTGGAACCGCGCGCAGGACCCGGGTTCGGGTTTGCTATGGGGATTGGCTTACGCATTTCTGCTCTGGCTCGCCGTGGTTCCGGGCGCCCAAGTGATCGCCGCGAACCTATCCAGTACATTTCAGACACGGCGCGACAATTTTCCGGAACTCGTGGGATACATCCTCTGCTTCGGCATGCCGCTTGGCTTGGTGCTAGGGGCTTTTGGAGGCCGGAGGAATCGCGCCACGCTCGCGGCTGTGAGTCTGCCTCGCGCGATTATCGGAGGCGCCCTGGCTGGAATTGCCGGCGGCTGGGTATTCGGAAGATGGATGGAACAGGTCAACTTTTATTCAGTGATCGCGAGCTTTGTGGGGTCCACATCGAATATATTGGGCAACGCGCTTCACTATCTGTTCGCTGCCGTCATCGGCGCCAGCTTCGGCGTATTGTTCCAGCGCGATCTGCGCGGGTACGGCTCCAGCATGACGTGGGGCATGGCCTATGGAATCTTCTGGTGGTTCCTGGGACCGTTGACCATCCTGCCGTTGTTGCTTGGAAAGCCGCTGGATTGGTCCTACATTCACGCCAGCGCGGAGTTCGGGCCGCTCATCGGAAATATAATGACAGGCTTGATCATTGGGTTGTTCTATTCTGTGGTCGACCGATTGTGCGTGCGATTTCTCACCGAATCCGATCCCATTCATCGTGAGCCCGAGGGGCCGGGATTGCGTTTCATCCGCACCGTGCAGTGGGGCGGAGCGGCCGGCCTGGCGGGAGGGCTGCTGTACGTGCTGGTGCTCGTGTCCACGGGATCGCTTGGAGAAATTGCCGCCATTGTTGGCGGGACTTCGCCAGCGTTGGGCCTGGCAGTGCATCTGTGCATCAGCGTTCTGCTCGGCGTGAGCTATGGTTTGTTGTTCCAGCGTGAAGCTCCCAACCTGGCATCGGGGATCGCGTGGGGATTGGTTTACGGGCTGATGGGATGGTACATCGGACCTCTCACACTGTTTCCGATCACATTAGGAAGCTCCAGCCTGTGGGTTCCGGCCGTTGCCGAAGCGCAGTTTCCCGCCATGATCGGCCATCTGATCTACGGAGCTGTGGCGGCCGCTGCATTCTGGCTGTTGGAACGCCGTCACAACCAGTGGCTCTTGCTCGACCCGCGAGTTGCGGCGCGCGAGGAGCGCTTGCGGCGTCCAGTCGGCACAGCTGCGCCGGCGCTGTGGTTGTTCGTGCTGGGCATGGGTGTGCTGCTGCCCATCCTGCTGGCTTGACGTGGCGCACGCACTCCCGCGTGCCGCGTTCACACTCTTGTGAACGCCCTGATCTTTTCCTTTCACTTGTGTTCGCAAGAGTGCGAACACGGCACGCACGAGTGCGTGCGCCACACTAATCCTACCGGCATTCCCGGTGCACCGCCTGAATCGCGCGTTCCAGCCCATCGCGGTGGACCACTACGCTGATGGTAAGCTCGCTCGATCCTTGCGCGATCGCGATGATGTTCACGTCCTTCTGCGAAATAGCGCTGAAGATGCGACCGGCCAACCCAGGCGTGCCGCGCATGCCTTCGCCAACAATCGCCAGCAGACCGACGTTCTCGTCCACTTCGATCGGTTTCAAGTAACCATGCGTCAATTCCAGCGCCAGATCGGACTCGAGCGACTTCATCGCCGCCCCTAGCTCTTCTTTTCGCACCAGGAAACAAAAACTCTGGCGATAGCTGGAGCTGGTGAACGCCAGCACCTCGGCATTGGCGTCGGCCAAGGCCTCGAGCGCCCGCGACATCAACCGGCTGCTGCTTACGGCAGAACTGGCCGGCTCCATCGAGATCAGGGCCACGTTAGTCATCGACGTGACGGCGCGGGGTCCAGGCGGCGCCTCCATGGTGGAGACGATGCGCGTACCGGGGTGCTCCAAATGGAAACTGTTCTTACTCCAAACCGGAATCTGCCGTTCGATGAGCGGCGCGAGCGTGCGCGGATGCAGGACTTTCGCGCCATTGTAAGCCAATTCGGCCGCTTCGCTATACGTCACTGTGTCCAGCACGCGCGCATCGGGCACCAGCCTGGGGTCCGCGCTCATAATTCCGTCCACGTCGGTCCAGATCCAAAGCTCGGAGGCATCGAGCACGGCGGCGAGAATGGATGCGGAGTAATCCGATCCGCCGCGCCCGAGCGTAGTAGCGCGGCCGTCGATAGTGGCGCCATTGAATCCGGTAACCACCGGAATGACGCCGCGTTCCAATAGCGGCCGCAGGATTTGATCGGCCTTCTTGCGCGTTTCATCCATCATCGGCGTGGCGTTGCCAAATACAGCATCTGTTACGATAACGTCCGATCCATTCACGTCCTGAGCCGGAACGCCGGTGGATTGAAGATACGTGGAAATGAGCAGAGCCGAGAGGCGCTCGCCGATAGCGACGGCCTCATCCACCGATCGGGGCGGCCGCTCGCCCAGCATCAGCATGCCGTGCGCGATGCGCTGGAAATCGGCCACCAACTCGCGGATCCCTGAAGTAGTAGCATCGTGCAGGTCACCCGACAGCAGCGCGTCGCAGGCTTCCAGGTGCCGTTGAGACAGTCGCTCCAGGTTCGCTTCGATCCCTGCTTCGTCGCCTGCTTCGGCATGCCGCAGCGTGTTGAGCAATAGGTCGGTCACCTGTGACATCGCCGAAACCACCGCGACCACCGGACGCCGTTCCTTCTGCTCCCGGCAGATTTGAGCGGCTACCTTGATTCGCTCCGCGGAGCCCATGCTGGTGCCGCCGAATTTCATCACCAGGAGGTTGGTCATCTATTGGGTTCGTTCCTTCCCGTTGGAAGTGCGGTCGCGAATGATTTTCAACAACGCCGCTTCCACGTCGTCGACGCTCAAGCCCGTAGTATCCACATAGACGGCGTCCGGGGCCTGCACTAGCGGGGATTCGGGACGCGTGCGGTCCCGTTGGTCGCGCTCGTTGATTTGCCGGGCGATCACTTCAGGCGGCAGCAAGCTCTCCCCCGCGCGCCGTTCCACGCGCACTTCGGGCCGAGCATCCAAAAAGATTTTGACCGTGGCATCGGGAAATACTACGGAGCCGATGTCGCGGCCCTCCATCACCACCGATGCGCGCTCGCCGATCTCGCGTTGCTTTGCGACCATCGCCCGGCGTACCGCAGGCACCATCGATACTTTGGACGCTGCTTCCGCGATCTCAGGGGCACGGATGGCCTCCGTAACATCTTCACCGTTCAGCAGCACGCCGCCCGATCCGGGCACGAACTCGATGTGTGCTTCATTCGCAAGCTGTTCCAATCGGTGCATGTCTGAAAGCGCAACGTTGGCGCGCACCGCCCATAGCCCTATGGCGCGATACATCGCCCCGGTGTCGATGTAGAGATAGCCAAGTTTGTCCGCGATGCGGCGCGCGAGTGTGCTTTTGCCGGCGCCGGCCGGCCCATCGATGGCGACAGTGATCCGCTTGCTCAAATATTATGAAAGCACATGCACGAGGGTTCTTTCCGCGCGATCGAGTCTGGGGCCACGGTAATTACGGCTAGCCGCCGGCTGGCCCGCGTCCTGACGCAGCAGTTTCACGCCCGCCAGCGGGAGCAGGGGCGCTCGGTTTGGAACACGCCGGATATCCTGCCGCTGGATGCTTTTCTTAGGCGGTCTTGGAGCAACCACGTTTGGCGTGGGGAACCGTGCGGGACGCTGCTCGATCCGCTGCAGGAGCAAGTGGTGTGGGAGCAAGTGATTCGCGAATCGCCGGCGGGGGACTCGTTGTTGCGGCTTCCGGAAACAGCCCAGCACGCCATGGATGCCTGGCAACTCATGCAGGCTTACCGGCTGCCACTGGATGGCCGATTCGAAGCCTCGGACGATTGGGCGGCTTTTGCGGCGTGGTCACGTGCGTTTCGCAAGCGATGTTCGGCGAGCAATTGGCTGGAGGCGGCACGGCTGCCGGATGTGGTGGCGGGTTTATCGAATCCAGCGCAACTGCTCCTGGCAGGCTTCGATGAGCTTACGCCGCAACAATCCGATCTGTTCGATGCGTTGGGCGCAAAGGCAGACGGGGAATCGAGCGGCTATCCATCCGAACCCGAGCGCTGGATACTGCGCGACAGCACGGAAGAAGCCCGGGCGGCGGCAGCCTGGGCGCGGCGTCTTCTGGAACAGAACCCATCCGCGCACATTGGCATCATTGTTCCGAACCTGACTAGCGTGCGCGCAAAAGTGGAGCGAATCTTTCGCGAGTCGCTGGATCCGGGTTCCACATTCGACGATCACGAACGGTCATTCCATGTGTCGCTGGGTCCTGCGCTGGATCGATATCCAGTGATAAGGGCCGGGCTGCTGATGCTGGAATTCGCCTCCGGTAGCCTGACACTGCCCCGGGCGGGAATGTTGCTGCGCTCTCCCTTCCTGGGCGGCGCCGGCACAGAATTCACCAAGCGCGCACAACTGGATGCGAAGTTGCGAAGGGATGGACTGTGGGATATCACGCCCGTCCTGTTGCGCGACCGCGCTGAAAAATGTCCGCAGCTGGAACGCCTACTGAGGAAATTCGAAAAGCGGCGGCGACAATTGGTTCAAGAACAATTCCCCAGCCAATGGAGCCGCGAGTTTTCTGAGCTGCTCGGAGTGTTGGGCTGGCCGGGCGATCGGACATTGAGCAGCCGCGAATATCAGGCGGTGGAAAAATGGCACGGTTTGCTTTCGAGCCTGGCGACACTGGATGCCGTCTTGCCGCCCATCGGTTTCACGCAGGCACTCTCGCGATTGCAGGAGCTAGCCGCAGCATCGCCTTTTCAAGTGGAGAATGAAGGCGCGCCAATCCAAATCATGGGCCTGCTGGAAGCGTCGGGGCTGCGTTTCGATCACCTGTGGATTATGGGCCTGCACGATGAAGCGCTGCCCGCGGCCGCAAATCCGAATCCATTCCTGCCAATCTCCTTGCAGCGGGATCATCAGCTGCCACATTCGTCAGCGGAGCGCGAACTCGAGTTTGCGCTAAAGCTGGTGCAGCGATTACTGGCAAGCGCTCGGAACATCGTGCTGAGTTATCCCGGCACTGAAGCAGATCGTGCGCTGGGGCCGAGTCCTGTGGTGGCTGGTGGCCGGCGGCTGGTGGCTGGTGAAAGCGTTCTGCAAACTGAGTGGGTGCGGAAGATGCGGTCCAGCGTCGAGATCCAGGAACTGCATGATGAAACCGCGCCTCCGGTAGTGGCAGAATCCATGCAGCCTGGCGGCGCATCGTTGTTCAAAGACATGGCTGCATGCCAGTTTCGAGCGTTTGCAAAACATCGTCTGGGCGCGAGGCCGCTGGAGGGAACGGATTTGGGAGTGAGCAAGAAAGATCAGGGCAACGCGGCTCACAAGACCATGGCTCTGCTCTGGGGCGAGCTGGGATCGCTTACTAAGCTGATGGAACTGACGGCCGGCGAAATTAGCGAATTGATCTCGCGCTGTGTCGCGAGCGCTATCCAACAGCTCGGAAGCGGAATCGGCCACGGGCTGGAACGGCGGCGCTTGGAGAGGCTGCTGCCGCAGTGGCTCGATATAGAGAGAGCGCGTGACTGGTTCACAGTGCAGGCCACCGAGCAGGACCGTTTGGTTACGCTCGGCGGATTGCAAGTGCGCACGCGCGCGGACCGCATCGACCAACTCGCGAATGGCCGCGAGATCATTCTCGACTATAAGACCGGCATTGTGAAATCCACCGGCTGGGATGGCGACCGTCCGGACGAACCACAGCTCCCGCTCTATTGCGCATCGAGTGACGAGCCTATCGCGGGCGCGGCGTTCGCAGTCATCCGGACCGGCGAACTCCTGTTTCGCGGCGGCACTGAGGACGGGGTTTCGCTGCCGGCCCTGAAAGTGATGCGCTCGGAGACTCCTCGATCGTTCGGCGAACAAATCGAAGAGTGGCGGCGCGTGCTGGAGCGGCTGGCCGACAATTTCCGCGCCGGCTTCGCCGAAGTGGATCCGAAACAGGGCGCGTGCGATCTGTGCGGCTTGCGCGCTTTGTGCCGCATCCGGGAGTTCGAAAATGATCATTGATGGTTCGGCTCGTGAGCGGGCGCTGAATACCTCGACGTCGTTCATCGTGCAGGCTCCCGCTGGATCTGGAAAAACCGAGCTTTTGATCCAGCGCTATTTGAAGTTGCTCGAGACGGTAGATTCACCCGATAGCGTGGTGGCCATCACATTTACGCGTAAGGCCGCGGGGGAGATGCGCGCGCGTGTGATCCAGGCATTGCGGAAAGCAGAAGCGGGCATTGCACCCGAGGCCCATCACGAGCGCGTGACCTACGAAATCGCGCGCCACGTGCTGGACCACGACCGGCGGCTCAAGTGGAATCTCTTGCAGAATCCGGCGCAAATGCGGATTGAAACAATCGATGCACTGTGCGCGGCCATCACCCGGCGCATGCCTTGGCTGTCGCGCTTTGGCGCGATGCCAGATATTTCGGAAAAGGCCGCGGACTTGTATCGTGAGGCAGCCCGCAATATGCTGCGGCATGTGGACGAAGATGATCCGGCTCTGTCTTATTTGCTTCTCCATTTGGACAACGATTTCGCGGCCGCGGAACGCCTGTTCATGAACATGCTCGAGCGGCGTGACCAGTGGCTGCGGCATACCGGTGCAAATCCGGACTTCGATGTGGTGCGCGCCGCACTCGAGGAGTCGCTCGAAAAACTGATCCTCGGCGAGTTGCAGCGGCTACGGGCGGGCTTCGACGCGGATGTTGCAGCAGAAATCGCGATGCTGCGCGAGCTGGATCGGTTTCCGGAGGCGCGGCTGGAGGATATCGAACGCTGGAAAATTGTGGCGGATTTGCTGCTCACTGCCGGCGGCGACTGGCGCAAACAGGTAAACCGAAATCTCGGTTTTCCGCCCAATCATCCGATGAAGCCGCGCGTGGAGCAGTTGCTGGCCCGTTTGCGGGGAGACGATGCGCTCCTGGAAGCACTGCAGCGGTTTCGTGAATTGCCCGCGCCGCGTTTTTCGGATTCACAATGGCAAGCCATGCAGGCCGCGGTTTCGGTGCTGACTCTGGCCGTGGCCGAGCTCCAAATCGTATTCCGCGAGCGCGGCCGTGTGGATTTTGCCGAGCTGGCAATACGGGCCTCCGAGGCGCTGGGTGAAATCGAGTCACCCACTGATCTCGCTCTTACGCTCGGTTATCGCATTCAGCACATCCTGGTGGATGAGTTTCAGGACACCTCGTACACGCAATTTGAACTCATCGAGAAATTGACGGCGGGCTGGGAGCCGGGCGACGGTCACACGTTGTTCCTGGTGGGCGATCCCATGCAGTCCATCTACCGTTTCCGGCAGGCCGACGTCGGCCTGTTCCTCAAAGCCCGCCTGGAAGGGATTGGCTCAATCCAACTGGAGCCGCTAGCGTTGAGTGTCAATTTTCGATCGCGGCCCGGAATTGTCGAGTGGGTGAATGAAACATTCGCTGGGATTCTTCCGGCCCAGGACGATCCCGGATCGGGTGCCGTTGCGTTTTGTAAGAGTACGGCGGGAGAAGCGAGCGCCGAAGATCAGGAATGCGTGAAGGTGCATGGATTTCTGGATTCTGTGGACGAAGCGAAGCGGGTAGTCGAGTTGGTGAAAACGGCTGGCGACGGGAACGTTGCCGTCTTAGTGCGAGCGCGATCGCATCTTGTGGAGATTGTCGGCGTTTTGAAGCGGCAGGGAATTCCGTTTCAGGCTATCGAGATCGATCAGCTTGGCGAGAGACCTGTGATTGAGGACTTGGTGGCGCTCACACTGGCATTGCTGCATCCGGCCGATCGTGTTTCGTGGCTCGCAATCCTGCGCGCGCCCTGGTGTGGATTGGAACTGCGCGATTTGCACGGGCTGGCGGGTGGCGATCACCGCGCGACGATCTGGGATTTGCTGCATTTCAAAGATTTGGCGCTCACTGTGGATGGAGCGGCGAGAATCCGGAGAATCCTGCCGGTCCTCGATAAGGCGGTCGAAGAGCGCGGGCGCCGGCCGTTGCGGGATTGGGTGGAAGGCGTGTGGTTCCGGCTGGGCGGTCCCGCTTGCGTTGAGAATGAGACCGCACTCGAAGACGCTTCCGCCTATTTCGATTTGTTGGACGAGTTGGCCGAAGGAGCCGACCTCGCCGATTTCGACTGGTTCCGTGAGCAGGTGAACACGCTGTTCGCGCAGCCGGATGCGCGCGCCGGGGACCGCCTGCAGCTCATGACCATCCACAAAGCGAAAGGCCTGGAATTCGATACGGTAATCCTGCCGGGACTCGGGGCCGTTCCACGTCAGGAAGAGCAACGCTTACTGTTATGGCTGGAGCAGAGCGGAATGCTACTGCTCGCGCCGATTTCCGAGGCTGGCCAGGAGCCTGATCCCATTTACACATACCTGTCGCGCGTGGAAGAACGCAAGATCCGTCGCGAAACCGCGCGGCTGCTTTACGTCGCCACCACTCGTGCGCGCCTCCGGTTGCATCTGCTTGGCACTGTGAAAACCAAGGAAGATGGATCCATCGCGGAGCCGCCGGGCCAATCGCTCTTGAAGCTGCTCTGGCCGGCAGTGGCGCAGGCATTCGATAATCTGCCGCGCGCGGATGTTGCTGGAGAGGAGCGGACCGTGCGGAAGATCCGCCGCGTGTCCACTGGCTGGAAGACTCCGTCGCCGCCTGAGGCAGTGGAATGGACGCGCCAGGAAATCGAGACAATACAGACTTCGCCGGTGCCGTTCGAATGGGTAAGCCAGAGCTCGCGGCTTGCCGGCACAGCGCTGCACGCGTTGATGCAGAAAATCGCTCGTGAGGGTTTGGAAGCTTGGAACGAAAACGCCGTGCGATCCAGGCGCAGCCTTTACCAATCCATGCTCGCAAATCTGGGAGTGCCGCCGGGCGAGTTGAAAGAGGCTGCAGAGCGAGTTGAAACCGCACTGCTGCGTACGCTGCGCGACGCGAAAGGCCGCTGGATTCTGGACCGTCATTCCGAAGATGAATGCGAGTTGCCAATCACTGGCCTCGTGGGTGGGAAGCTCTGTGAGACTGTGATCGATCGAACTTTCGTGGATGAACACGGAGTGCGCTGGATCATCGATTACAAAACCGGCTCACACGAGGGTGGCAATCTCGAAACCTTCCTGGATAATGAAAAGAAACGCTATCAGGAGCAACTGGAACGTTACGCCCGCTTGCTGGTCCAGCGGGATTCGCGGCCCATCCGGCTGGCGCTGTATTTCCCGCTGCTGGGCGGCTGGCGCGAATGGCCAGCGCCAGTGGCTGTGCGCAAGCAGGGATCGCTGTTCGAGTTCTAGCTCGGGCGATATGTTAAGATGACATTGCCGACGTAATTCACACCTCAAAGGGGACGTAGTTCAGCTGGTTAGAACGCCGGCCTGTCACNNTCGAGCCCCGTCGTCCCCGCCAACTTTTTCAATCATTTCCAAGCCTTCGATCGGGATGATTTTCGCTTCGTTTTCGCTGGTGCTACAGTACGTGCTTACAGTTTTCCCTTCAAGTCTTTGACTCTCCAGGTATTTTGTCACCGCGTGTTTTCTGCACACGAAAGGCGACGTACGTAACAATTGTTTGGCCGTGTGCTTGGCGTATACTACATCCAGAGACGACGCGTGACCGCTACCTTCGCGACACAAATCGAGCTTGACGATCGAGGTATGGCCTGGATTGCTGGAACGAAAGTCAAGGTCACTGAGGTTGTACTGGACAAGATCGCTTACGGATCAAGTCCGGAAGAAATCCACTTTCAGCACCCTAATCTTTCATTGGCTCAAATCCATGGCGCGCTGACCTATTATTATGAGAACCAGGATAAGGTGGATGAGCAGATCAGGCGCGGATTGAAAGAATCCGACAAGCTTGCTGTGCGTCTTCCCGACGCGGAGTTCCGTCGCAAGTTGCTTGATCTGAAGCGAACCCTCCCACAAGAGGATTGTCGATCAACTCCGCGATACGTTGGTGGGTCCGGCGCGCCTCGAAGCGTTCCAGTTGTTCCGGATCAGTGAGACCGCGCAGGTTCCTCAGGACGCTTGTGCCGGAATAGAGATACGGGTCCGAATTCTCGGGTGTCGAGCTCATCGATTGCGCTCCCTACTTCGGCTAGAGTCAATTCCCCACTGATGTACCGCCCGTAAAGCGCCTTAACTTGCTCGTCAAGCTCAAACCCTTCGAGACGGATGGACGCAAGGGCCTCTTCGTAAACGCGTGTTCGGCGGGCGCGTTCCGATGCCGTTACTATGTCCGTTGCAAGGGCCATATCTTCTATTTTATCCGACGTGCACCCTTACCGTCTTTATCCAGTATCTGGCAGTTAGACATCATCCTGGCCCAAGTTCATCAGAACAACACTGCCGCGGCATATGAGTGACTTCTGAAACACTCTGCCCGATCGACGCTGATTCGCTCAAATCAAAGTACATCACGTTTCTTTGTCCTGTTTAGCGCTTGGAATGCGATCAATCGCCACGTGTGTGCAGCCTATGTGCACCATCAGTTCCCGGCGGTAGATCGATCTTAGCGCACAACCGTTAGATTGGCCGAAAAGGGTTCGAATCGGAGTGTCATAGCCGGTTGCAAGCGCGTTTCCCGTTACCTATCTGGTCAAAACTCCCCGATGGTCTTGGACCGTAAGAGATAACTCCTGAGCGTCTCGTCATGCCGTCCACAGCCGGACCACATTTCCCTCAAAGGGGCGATTCTGATTAGGAATAACTCATGCGAGCGATTTTCGAATTCGAGCTTTCCTGCGTGCCAGTACATTCCCTTCTCACGCAATTTGGGTGACATGCCCCAGAGTCTAGGAGCGAAATGCCGCTTCCAAGTTCGCTGAACATAATCGCAGCGGACGTGGTCAAGCGCCACGACATTGGCAACCGGCTTGCACTGGCGACGAAATGGTTGAGCTTCCGATGCAGAGTCGATGCCTCACAGTCCTACCGGTATGGTTATTTGGCTCCGCTTCGATCGGGATGTGCGCGCCGAATCCGAGCCAGTGGGTTCCGGCGCGATGGGACGGCGGACCGCTGGAGTTGGCCCGCCGTGCCAAAGACAAAACGCTGAGCGCAGAGGCTCGGGAAGCCATCGCGAAATGGTACCAACCCGCCACTCTAGATTTACTGAACGGCACCCCCATCAACGCCCTGCTGATCACGTTTAGTATCGGGGCCTCATCAGAAGCCGAAGCAAAGCAGCAACAGCTGGCCGGAAAGTATGCCCGGATGGCTCGAGAGCGTGGCGTTGCAGTGCTCGGAGTGGTCTATCCGGGCGCAGACTCATTGGCCGTCGCCCGGGGCGCCGTTGAATCGCGCCTGGATGGCTTGGTTCTGGACGGAGAATTTCCCGCCGGCTTCGCCGCAAAAGTGGAATCGGCTCTGCGCGCAAGGAATAGCTCCGTCCCGGTAGTCCCCATCTGGCGCGATACGGCATCCGCGCGAGCCGCGCGTCTCTCCTTGTTAGCTGTGGAAGGCGTACGTCCCAGCGCTCGCAACTTGTCGGACATGGGAATTCGTGCGGGGCCGTCCGCTGAGCCATGGATCGAATCCAACATCTGGCTGGTCAAGTCGCTCCGTGGAGGTCCGGAATGGCGGCCCATCTGGATCAACCAGCAGCCCAACCCAGGCTTGCTCGGTGATTATGTCCGGTGCGTAGCGGACGCAGCCGTGGCCGGGGGCCGCTGGATTGTTGCGCCGGACGACGATCTTCGCTCCCGGTTGTTCCGCAGGGAGGCGGGCGCTCTCGGCACGTGGCGAGACATCGCAACCCACCTCAAGTTCGCCGAGGATCATGCCGGCTGGCGCAGCTTCCTGCCCTATGGAAACGTCGGAATCATCGTAGATGCCGCTAGTCAAGATCCTGAGGTTTCGAACGAATACTTGAACCTGGTGGCGCGCCGGCAGGTACCGTACCGTTTGATCGCGCGCTCGGCGCTTAGCCAGGAGTTGTTGGCGGGCTTTCAAGCGGTGTTGGCTCCGGATCTTGCTGCTCCTACCGGAATTGAGCGGCTGCTGCTGAGCGATTTTGCGGATAAGGGTGGGTTGGTGGTGGCTGGCCCGTGGTGGGGAAATGTTCCCACGGTTGAGCCTTTCGCTGAAATCCGGATCGGAAAAGGCCGCGCGGTGGTCTATAAGGACAATCCGCCTGAGCCCGAGGCGGTCTCCAAAGATTTGATGGAATTGCTGGAACCCGATGTTCTGGGCCTCAGCGTGTTCAATGTACCGTCTGTTATTTCCTACGTGAGCACCCGAGAGAAGCAAGCGCTGATCCAGGTGCTCAACTACGCCACGCTTCCAAGCAATCGGGTAACTATCCGGTTCAACGGCAATTTCAATGCGGCCCGCTTTTACACACCGGAGTGCGCGCCGATCAATCTTCCCGTTCACGCGGCCGGGAATAACCGCACGGAATTATTGATCCCCCAACTCGCTACTTGGGGGGCCGTGCTTTTGGAATAACCTTTCAAGGAGAATCATATGGAAAAGTTTTGCAACACCTTTTCACGGCGCGACCTTTTCGCGGTTTCTGGCCTGGCAGCGGGCGCTCTGGCTGTGAAAGCCCAAGAAAGCGGACTCTCAGTTCCCGCCGGGCCAGTCTCGGTTGCGAAGGTAGTCAGCTACGACTTGGACCTGGTCTCTCAGTTCGAGCAGATGTTCGATCAGATCGGCGGCCTGGGCCAGCGGGTTCGGGGCAAGACTGTTGCGATGAAATTGAACCTGACTGGTGCGATGGGCCGTGGGCGCCAGGTGGGTCTCAGCGCGGGCCAGACGCATTGGGTGCACCCCAATGTTGTCGGCGCACTCACAACTGTCTTTGCCAAGCTGGGTGCCAAGCGCATTCGGTTGTTGGAAAGTACCTTCCGGAAAAGGTATGGAGCACCGCTGGAAGACACGCTCTTAAACGATGGGTGGGATGTGAATGCGATTAAGAACTCGGCCAAGATCGTGGAGTTCGAGGATACCAATGGCCTCGGCACGGCCAAACAGTATTCCACCCTGAAAGTGAAAACGTCGCGGCCATACATTTTTTCGGCCTTCAGTGTGAACCATTCTTATGAGGATTGCGATTTCTTCGTGAGCGTCGGCAAAATGAAGAACCACGAGGAGCTGGGAGTCACGCTGTCCATGAAGAACCTGTTCGGGATCACGCCCGAATTGCTGTATGGGTTAACGCCCCAACCTCCGGGGGCGTCGCAGTGGGTTCGGGAACGCGTGTTCCACTACGGCCAGGTAGCGCCGCCCGCGGGCGTGCCCCAGGAGATCGATCTCACGTCGGACCGGTATGAGGGTTGGCGGATGCCGCGGCTGTTGACGGATCTTTGTGGCGCACGCCCCATCGATCTGGCCATCCTGGATGGAATCGAGACTTTGATTGGCGGCGAGTCCAGCGGCATGCCGGGCACCAAGCATGCCAAACCGGGGCTGTTGGTTGTCGGCGCCAATTGTGTTTCGACCGATGCGGTCGCCATGGCGACCATGGGCTACAATCCGCGAGCCGGGCGGCACGAGGCTCCCTTCCGGCTGTACAAGAGCCCGAAAGATCACCCGGCCGAGCAACTCGTTCCGCCTGGGGAGACGCAGCAGTACGCCGACAACACAGCGCTTATGGGAGAGGCGGCCGGGTTAGGAACGGCGGACCTCAGCAGAATCGATGTTCGCGGTGTTCCGATCAAGCATGCCATGTATGACTTCGAAGCTCACTGGAAGGGACAGGCGCCGGTCTGAGTTATCACTCAAGAACTTACGGTCAGTCCCTGCTGCGCACGCAAATTTTGTCGGCACTCGTAACCTTCTCGCTCTCAAAGAGTATTTCGATGTAGAGCATTGTTCAAGGAACTCGCCATATCCCGAACTTCGTAACTGAGTAAGAGGCCCAATGCTGAACTTGCGTAGCACTCTTCGATACAACTTGAGGCAGTTTCGGAGGTCGCCCGTGTTCACTGTGGCCGCCACACTGACGCTGGCATTGGGAATTGGCGGAACCACTGCAATTTTCACGATGATTCACGCGGTCATGTTGCGTTCCTTGCCTGTTTCGGATCCGGCGCTTCTGTATCGTGTTGGGGATGGCGATGATTGCTGCGTAGAGGGTGGCCCGCAAGACCGTTGGGGGATGTTCTCATTTCCGCTCTACGAACAGTTGAAAGCACAGGCCCCGGAATTCGAAGAAGTGGCTGCATTTCAAGCGGGCGGCGCGCGTTTGAGTGTTCGCCGCGAAGGCAGCGGATCCGCCGCCAAACCGTTGCGCTCGGAGTATGTCACCGGCAACTATTTCTCGACGCTGGGCGTGCAGGCGTTCGGCGGCCGCTTGCTTTCTCCGGATGACGATAAGCCCTCTGCTCCACCGGTTGCCATCTTGAGCCACCAGACTTGGGAGGCGGAATATGGGGCGGATCCCTCCGTTGTGGGCTCAAGCTTCGTTGTGGAAGGACATCCATTCGCTGTGATCGGCATAGCTCCCCCGGGATTTTTCGGCGAGACCTTGCGCAGCGACCCGCCGGACTTCTGGATCCCCATGCAACACGAGCCCCTCATCGCGGGCGATGGCGCCCTGCTGCACCAGTCTGTTGGCGCATGGTTGCGGGTAATTGGCCGCTTGCATCCTGGCGCTTCCACCGCCGGCATGGCGCCTCGGTTGACCGGTGTCCTGCGGCAATGGATGGAACACGATTCCGGCTATCCCTCCAACTGGATGCCGGATGTGATTCGCATGCTTCCCAAACAGGTGATCAACGTAGTTCCAGCCGGCGCGGGGGTCGCGGAAATGAAAGAGGAGTACGGCCGCAGTCTCCAGATTCTCCTCGCGGTCTGCGGCATGGTGCTGCTGATCGCTTGCGCCAATGTTGCGAACCTGCTGCTGGCCCGCGCGGTGTCGCGCCGCGGGCAAACTGCCCTGCGTCTCGCGGTGGGAGCCAGCCGGCGGCAAATCGTCGGGCAGGCCCTGACTGAGGCTATCCTCTTGGCCGTCGCGGGGGGAATTGCCGGACTCGCCGTAGCAGTAGTGGCCGGGCGTCTTCTGCTCGCTTTGGCTTTTCGGGGTTCACACGTCATTCCCATCAGCGCTCTTCCAGCTCCGATGGTCCTCGGGTTTGCTTTCGCAGTAGCGTTGGCAACCGGCATCATTTTTGGCGCCGCCCCAGCCTGGTTTGCCACCCGAACCAATCCGCTCGAAGCATTGCGCGGCGCGGGCCGGAGCACGAGCGATCATTCTTCTCCCGCTCGCAAGGCGCTGCTGATCATGCAAGCGGCTCTGTCCGTTGTACTGGTTGCCGGCGCCACCATGCTGGCGCGAAGTCTCGACAAGCTCACGCATCAGAATTTTGGATATTTGACGGAAGGCCGGGTGGTGGTGTCTCTGAACCGCCCTCCCGCAACTTACACTCAGCCGCAATTGGCATCACTCTACCGGCAGATTGAAGATGGATTGAATCGCTTGCCGGGCGTAACTGGATCGGGACTTGCGTTATACAACCCGCTGACAGACAACTGGGGAGAACTCATTCTGGTATCGGGACATCCTGCGCCTAAGATGAGTGAGGGGGCGGGAGCCTCCTGGGATCGGGTGAGCGCCGAGTACCTTCAGAATCTCGGCGTGACCTTGACCCGCGGACGATACTTTTCCAGAGGTGACAACGAGACCACGGAGCCCGTCGCCATTGTCAATGAAGCTTTTGTGAAACGCTTCTTCAAAAGCGATGAAGACCCACTCGGGCAGCACTTCGGCCTCGATCTGCCGGAGAACGCCGGCACGTTCCGCATCGTCGGCGTCGTGCGCGACGCAAAGTTCGCCGGCTTCGAGCTAAACAGGCCAGCTCGTACGATGTTCTATGTTCCACTCGCGCAGAACGTCCCCTATAAGGACCCTCTGATGAAAAGAGTTGAACTTCAGTCTCACTACATCGGAGGGTTGCTGCTGGTCACCAACGCTTCGCCGAGTATGCTCGAGCCTCTACTCACTCGGATCCTGGCTGGAGTAGATCCGAACTTGACCATTAACAGCGTAAGGACCTTAAGACATCAAGTGGAACTCACGTTCGATCAGGAACGCGCGGTCTCGAGCCTTGCCGGACTGTTCGGGTTAGTAGCTCTATTGCTGGCTGCGGTTGGACTCTATGGCGTTACAGCCTACACCGTAGCTCAGCGGACGAACGAGATCGGAATTCGCATGGCGCTGGGTGCTGACCGCGCCAAGGTCATTCAATACATACTCCGGGGAGCCTTGATCCGCGTGGCTGCCGGGCTCGTACTGGGACTTCCGCTCGCCATCGCCGCCGGAAAACTGATATCAAGTCAGCTATACGAAGTTCCCTTCTGGGACCCGCTCGCATTGGCCGTCGCAACGGGGGCGCTGGCGATATGCGCGGCCATCGCGGCCCTGATACCAGCCAGCGTGGCCGCATCCATCTCTCCCATGACTGCACTGAGAACGGAATAGTACGCCGAGAGGCTGGCAGTTAACCCCAATGGGTTCGTGTTACGCTGCATCGAGGAGGCATCTGATGACATCACGCCGTGGATTCCTGTCTGCCAACGCTGCTGCGATGGCGGTTTTAACGTCCGCCAAGGTTCGGGCCGCGAAAACGAGTTCCACCGGGTTTCCTTACACAGAGTTCGAAGCCCTCATTCGTCGCCGCGATTTCCGCGACATGACCAAAGACGTTCTGCCTACGCCGTGCATGATCGTCGACCAGGCGATATTTGAGCGCAACGTGAAGACCATGGCGGAACGAACCAAAGCGCTTGGCATCGATATTCGCCCGCACGTCAAGATTCACAAAAGCGTGGATGTCGCCAAGATCCAGATGGCGCACGGAGCGATCGGACTCACCTGTGCCACCATCGCCGAGGCGGAGTTAATGTCCGGCGCCGGCCTGAAAAATGTGATGTGGACCAAGCAGCCGGCCAGCCGGAACGCGATCGAACGAGCCGTCGCTCTGTCAAAGAAGGACCCGACGTTTAGTTTCGTAGTCGATGATCCCTTGGTGGTGGATTGGATTGAACAGGCGGCGGAAGCCGAAAATGCCCGCCTTAAGATGTTGGTGTCGGTGTACGCTGGCCTGAGCAGACAGGGTATCGAAAATGGCCAGCCTGCACTGGAACTCGCGCAGAAGGTGGCTTCTTCAAAACGCATGAAGTTCGACGGCATTATGGCCTATTCTGGATTCGCCTCCCACACGCACGGCTGGCAGAAGCGCCGCGAGCAATCGGCCCAGGACATGGCCCAAGCGAGAGAGACGGTCGAGTTGTGCAAGAAGTCCGGGTTGCCAGTAAGTATTTTCACCGGTGGCTCCACCGGCACCTACAATATCGACCACGAGAACGGACTAACCGAGCTGGAGGCGGGATCCTACGTGTTTATGGACACCGCTTATTTCGCTGTGGGCGGCAAGGACAACGACGCGACCTATACGGACTTCGGCGGTGCTCTCACTATCCTCACGACGGTCGACAGCAAACGTCATCCCAACCAGGTCACGATTGACTACGGCAACAAGGCAGGCGTGCGGACCACCGACGCCGTCAAGGGGATGCCTTGGTTGGAGGTGGCGACCCAGGGCGCCGAGTATGGGCTACTGAAGTGGAAGGATGGCTCGAGCGAACCCAAACTCGGCGATCGATTGGAAATCTATTGCACTACGCTCGACAACAGCACGAATTACTACGATCGCTACTATGTCGCCCAGGGCGATCGGATCGTGGATGTGTGGCCCATCATGGGACGTAGCGGCGCGGCGCAACGCTGAAGGAAAAGGTTTCGCGGTTCAGTTCAGCTCAGCAAATCCGGCCGGACGGGAGTCGAGGCGCAAGTTGCAACCGACACCTCCGCCTCGGGTGACGGCGCCATCGGACTGACGCCTCTAGCGCGGAGTGGCGCCGAGGTTGTCGGAGCGTCCGGCCTTCAGGCGGGACCACTGGGCGGTGGGACGTCCATCGGTACGGGTAACTTGCTTGCCTTTAAACCGTTGTGGCCAGCCGGTCGGCGAGTCCTCCCACGTCTCCTCGCGCCCGTAGACGGTCAAGTCGAGCAACCGGCAGCTGTTATCCATCGCCTCGACGCCGCGTCTCGTAGTCCAGTAAGTCTCGAAGACCTTGGATCCTTGCGCAGGTAGCAAACGATGTGCATCATGCCCACCCGGCGTCCAACCAAGAGCGTGTCGAGCGAGTCCTGGGCCGAGTACCAAGGCATCTCCCAGCCCATGAAGTCGCGGTACTGGGCGCTCTCTTCATACGGGCCTTGGCAAAACGTGGCGTAGGTGACCTCGCGAGAATGAATATAGGACAGCTCGCGGACCTGCGATGTAACCCAGGTGCACCCCTCGCATTGGTCCGGCGCAGGGTGGCCGGTGTGCCACATGAA
>PMOK01000133.1:72777-74778 GCA_003162425.1 Bryobacterales bacterium
TCCACCTCGACCATGGGGAGCCGTCGGCGGGCGGCTGCAATGGCGTCGCCTTCTCTTGTGTGCGCCTTCTCTCGAACCCGCAATGCGTCCAGCTCGGCGTGGAAGGTGGTCCGATCGACTACCTTGGGGGCTCCAAGTTCATCACTCATGAAGTCAGTCATCGTTCTCTTCCTTGCTAACTCTTCCTTGCTAAATCTCGGTCACGCTTTGGCCTCCGCGTCGCGCTTTCGTGCGGCTTCTTGAGGGTCGGTTATTATGTCGATCCACTTCGAGTTAGGCGAGGCCTCGGCGTCGTAGTTGTCGTGCCAGTTCCACCACTTGTACGGTGGGGTCTGGGGGTAACCCTCTGGCGAGTCCTCCCAAGTTTCCTGACGGCCGAGCGGCGTGATGTCGAGGTAGCTCCAGGTGGTCCCCATCGCCTCATCGCCGCGGCCGTTGATGAAGTATGTGCGGAACACCCGCTCGCCGTCGCGGAAGAACACGTTGTGGCCGTGCCATTCATTGACGCCGAATTCTACGTCGAAGCCGTCGGTGATGGTGTACCAGGGCATCTCCCAGCCCATCCGCGCCTTCAGTCGCGCGATGTCCGCCTGCGGCGCGCGTGAGGCGTAGGCGAGGGTGGTGTCACGAGCGTTCAGATGGGCCAAGTGGGCCACCTGATCGGCGCCCAGGGAGCAACCGCGGCAGGCGTGCTCGGGCCAGCCGAACACTCCGGGCTCGAAAAAGGCGCGATAGAGGATCAACTGAGGGCGGCCCTCGAACAAATCGAGCAGGCTTACCTTGCCCTTGGGTCCGTCGAACTCGTACTTTTTGTCCACAGCCAGCCAAGGCATGCGCCGGCGTTCGGCGGCCAGCGCGTCACGGGAGCGGGTCAAGGCCTTCTCCTTAACCAGGAGCTGCTGGCGCGCAGCCTCCCACTCCTGCTGGGATACGATCGCGGGCGTTTTCATCTTGCTTGTTGCCATCTTATTTCTCCTCTCTTTTTTGAAACAGACCGAGACGATTCGCTGTGAAAAATTTTCTGAACTTGCCGATGCACACCGCCAGAATTCCTCCCGTGGATCCGGCTCCGGCGACCATTACTGCTGTACTTGCGATGCATACTGGGCACATATGTCCCTCCTTTGAACCTGTATCTTTCCTCTCTTTATAGACGCTCAGCACGGCCTCAGTTTGACAGTCCCGGAATAAGGGCGCAATTGGGAACATATATGTACCTAAACGTTCGGCGGCGCTTTTGGGACATGCACGCCGGCGCTCACATCCTTACTGTATCGTTTGGCCCAACGGCACATACCCCGGAGTGGCGCGATGATCGTCCTTCCCAGCTTGGTCAACGAATACTCGAAGGCCCTGGCCCTCGATCTGGCCGCGCGCCGGGTGATCAATCCCGTGGATTCCAGATTGCGCAAAGTTCTGGTAAGCATGCGCTGCGAAACGTTTCCAACGTTGCGGCGCAACTCCCCGTGCCGGCAAGGCCTTTCTTTCAGCGAGAAGAGGATCTTCGGCGTCCACCTCCCGATAAAAATCGCCTCGTTGTGACTCTTGCTGCTTCTCTCAGTTCTCGATATAACCTGGTGTTTGGTGCTCACGAGATAAACTTAACCCTGAATGTTGAAATGCTGGGAGTGACAAGTGTGGCGGGATTCGGATCGACATGGACTCGCTAATCACGGCCGCGGCGCGCGCGCTGGCCGCCGGCGATCCACTCGGCGCCTTAAAACGGGTCTCCCTGCGCGACGACGCGCCCGCACTGGCGTTGCGCGGCATTGCGATGGCGCAGCTGGGCGATCTGGTCCGAGCCAAGGCTCTCTTGCGAAGTGCCGCCCGCGCCTTCAGTCCGAGAGAAGCTGTAGCTCGCGCGAGGTGCCTGGTCGCCGAAGCCGAGATAGCGCTCGCCTCGCGCGATCTGAGCTGGCCAGTAAAGTCGCTCGATTCTGCTCGCGCAACACTCGAAGCGCATGGTGACCGGCTCAACGCTGCGCACGCGCGGTACCTCCA
>PMOK01000262.1 GCA_003162425.1 Bryobacterales bacterium
ATTCCCCGCAAACGCACTCCTGAAGAACTCCTGCAGCAAGTTCAGGCCGAAGAAACCTACGAGCGGAGAGGCAAGCTGAAAGTCTTCCTGGGCTATGCCTCCGGGGTCGGAAAATCTTTTCGCATGCTGGACGAAGGAAGGCGCCGCTACGAACGCGGCCAGGATGTGGTGGTGGGCGCCATACAGCCCAAGACGTCGCATGAGACCGATGCGTTGCTGAGCAAGTTGCAAGTCATCCCTCTGAAGAACGTGGATGGCGTGCCGGTAATGGACCTTGAGGCTATTCTCGCCCGGCATCCAGCGGTGTGCCTGGTGGACGGGTTGGCGTACGACAATCCGCCGGGGTCCCTGAACGCGAGCCGCTGGGAAGACGTGGAGCAGTTGCTTGAGGCGGGCATCTCGGTAATCTCGTCCGTCAATATTCAATACATAGACGAGTTGCGCGACCGCGTGGAAAAAATCACGCACAAAAGCGTGAAGCAGACCGTTCCGCTGAGCTTCCTGCATTCCGCCGACGAGGTAGTGGTGGTGGATGCTCCTCCTGAAATGTGCATGACCCGCGCCGGCGACGGGCAGAACGGAGCCGAAGTATCGAGCGAGGCGCAGAAGCTCTCGGAGCTTCGAGAGATCGCGCTATTGCTGGCCGCCGACGTAGTGGACCGTCAGCTCGAAGCCTATCTCCAGCGCAATGGAATCACCCAGACCTTCGGCGCACAAGAGCGCATCATGGTGTGCATTACTCCCCGCGCGAATGCGGCCGCCATGATCGAGAGCGGACGGCGCAATGCCGAGCGCTTCCATGGCGACCTAACCGTGGCCTATGTCGGCCAACCCGAAATCTCCGCAGATGATCAAGCCGCGCTCGATCGGAATCTTGCCATCGCGCGCGACGCTCAGGCCCACGTCGAGCTTCTGGATGGAGAAGATCCCATCGACACCATTCTCGATTTTGCACACGAACGAGGAATCACGCAAATTTTCGTGGGCCATAGCGCCCGCGAGAAATGGTGGCAACGGCTTACCGGCACTCCACTCGATCGCTTGATCCGCGGCGCCAACGACATCGACGTCCGCGTGTTCCCCCATTAACCCATGGCAGAGCGCCAACCGTCCGGAAGACTCAAGATCTACCTCGGCTACGCCGCCGGCGTCGGCAAGACCTACCAGATGCTGGAAGAGGCTCAGGAGATGAAGCGGCAGGGGCGCGATATTGTCATCGGTTACTTTGAGCCGCATGGGCGAAAGGACACCATCGCGAGAACCGACGGCTTGGAGAACATCCCGCGCCGGAGACTCGATTATCGCGGCACCGTTTTCGAAGAAATGGACACCGACGCAATTCTCGCCCGGCATCCGGAGGTTTGCGTGGTGGACGAGTTTCCGCACACCAATGTGCCTGGATCAACGCGGGTCAAGCGCTGGCAGGACGTGCAGGCGTTGCTCGAAGCCGGAATTGACGTGCTTACCACCATGAACATCCAGCACCTGGAGAGCCTGAACGACCAGGTTTGGCAAATCACGGGAATACGGGTTCGGGAAACCATTCCGGATTGGGTGATGCAGCAGGCGGATCAGGTGGTGATGGTGGATCTGACGCCGCGTGCGTTGCTCAATCGCCTGGCGCGCGGCGTCGTCTATTCGCCGGAAAAGGCGCAGAAGGCGATCGAAAATTTCTTTCAGGAATCCACGCTGGTGGCGCTACGCGAGCTGGCTCTGCGGCAGACCGCGCACGAGGTAGAAATCCGGCAGGTGGATTATGAGTCGCCCGGCTTTCAAACCGCACCTCTCAACGGCGACGAAGCTGACAACAGTACGGTTCCACGGACCAGCGACCGGATTCTGATCCATGTGACGGCTGATCCATCAACAGCCATGTTGATCCGCCGCGGAAAACGCGTGGCCGACTACCTGCATGCGGACTGCTTCGCCGTGGCCATCTCCAGGAATAATGATTCGCGAGATTCCCCGGAGCGAGAAGCGGTAGAGCGCCACTTGAATTTCGCGCGTAATCTCCATATCGAAGCGCGCATGCTGCAAGGCGGCGATGTCGCAAAAACTCTGGTCGAATTCGCGCGGCTCAATGGCGTCACTCACTTGTTCCTGGCCCGGCCGCGGCAAAGCCAATGGCCGTCGGCGTTTCGCAAGACTATCGTCCAGCAAGTGGTACGCTTGGCAAGCGATATGCAAGTAATCATCGCCGCGGATCGCGGCCGAAGCCATCCCAGTGACCGGCCGCCGGCTACGCCTAACGCTTAGAACAATCGGCGCAGGCACCGGCTCCCTCACGGTTGCGGTTCGGTAACACTCTCTCAACCTGCGCCATCTTTCCGAACCGCGAGCGTCAGCGACCGGTCGTTCAATTTTTTCAGCGCAAGCGAACAATACCAGGGAATCGCTGGCACACTTTCGAACCGCCTATACTAGTTGCAAATGAGCCGCGTTGCCTTAGTTTGCTGTGCCGTCGTCATGACGGCCTTGTCGTCTTACGCCCGCGCACAAAGCGGCGGCCTGAAACGTCCGGATATCGTCGGCGTCGCGCATATCGGTTTGAAGACCAACGACCTGGCTGCTGCGCGAAATTTCTATGGACACGATCTCGGGTTTGAAGAACCGTTCACGCTCGCGAAGCCCTCCGGCGGCCTGCTGCTGACTTATTTCAAGGTGAACGACCATCAGTACATCGAGGTATTTCCCGAGTTGACCAGCGAAACCGAGGACCGGCTTTCCCACATCGCCTTCGAAACTGCCGACGCCGGGCAACTGCGCGACTACCTGGCCAGCCATGGCGTGAAGGTCCCCGAAGCGATTCACCCGGGCCGGGATGGAAATTTGAGCTTCATGATCAAGGACCCGGACGGCCACAACGTGGAGTTTGTCCAATACATGCCGGGATCGTTGCACTCAAGCAACTTCGGAAAGTTCCTGCCGGACACGCGCATATCGAGCCACATGATTCACGTCGGCGTGACGGTGGCGGATCGCGATGCGGCCGATAAACTCTATAAGGACATCCTCGGCTTCCGCGAGATGTGGCACGGCGGCATGCAGGACGACCGCACCGATTGGGTGGATATGCGCGTTCCGGAAGGCACCGATTGGCTCGAATACATGCTCAACGTTCACAATCCTTCGCCCCGGACCTTGGGCGTCATGCACCATCTGGCGCTCGGAGTTCCCAGCGTTGAGGCCGGCTACAAGACTCTTCTCGGACGAGCCATGAAGATCGAAAAGCCCCAGATCGGGCGCGACGGTAAGTGGCAACTGAACCTCTACGATCCGAACCTGACGCGGTGCGAACTGATGGAACCAACGCCGGTCCGGACGCCTTGCTGCTCACCGATGAAATAAGACCCGTTTCTCGTTTCTCGTTTCTGGTTTCTCGTTCCAAAGGGTTCTGATTCCAGTACTTCCCTGATTCAAGACTACTTCCCATTCGCCGATATGCCTTTTGTGTGCGGATCGGCGCATAAGAACGCAGATCCTGCCAAAGAAGGGACTGGACCAAGTGAGCTTGGAATCTTCGAACGCGGCTGTTTCTGTCTCGCGTGACGGACCCGATGGTGTGCTGGCGCTGCGGGGTGGCTTTCATATCGACCTGGCACGCGAGCTGCACCGGGTCGCGTTGGAGCTGACCGAGACCGGCGGTGGCGTTTTTGTGGATTGCAGCCAGGCAGAGCATCTGGACGGCTGCACGTTGCAGGTTTTGCTAGCTCTCAAGCTGGCGTTGGAACAGCGCGGCGGGTGGCTGCGGATAAGGGGTGAGAGCGAGGAGATTCGCAAATATCTGGGATGGGCCGGGTTGGCTGTTCATTTCCCCGTCCGCGGTCCAAGTGACGCGGTCACGGAAACGCCCGTGGCGCCCCGAAAAAAGCGCAGGGCGCGTAAGACTCCGTTATGAGCTTCTGGAGACGAGTTCGTTCGAGCCTTTCCGGGTCGCGCGGCCGGAGATTGGCTGAGCTGGCCGAAGAAGTGGCGGGCCATTGGCCGCACCTTCCCACTCTCGAAACGCAGATTCGAGAAACCATCCAGCAAATGGAACGGGCCGTAACTGAGGTATGCGGCGGATTTGAAGGCATGGTGACGCGGGCCCGCGATAGCGTGGCAGCCTCCTCGCGCCTGCTCGGCTCCGATAAAGGGTCGGGGATCGAAGCGCTCCTGGCCGCTTCGCGCCATACTCTGGGCCAGCTCCAGCAACAGATCGAGCGCGGCCAGCAGATCTCAGCCCAAGTAATTGGGCACATGCAGGAGATGGAGAGCACCGCAGGTGTCATCGTCAAGGCGCTGGCGGAAATCGACCGGATTTCATTTGGAAGCAAGCTGGTGGCCTTGAATGCCAAGGTGGAGGCGGCGCATTTCGGCGACCAGGGCGCTGCGTTCGGCGTGGTGGCGGACGCTATTGCCGCGCAAGCACTCCGAGCTGAACAGATTACTGGGCACGTGGTGGAGGAAATGAAGCAACTGCGGGCCAAGGTGGCGGCCGCGTCCGGCAGTCTGAACGAAATGGCGCACATGAGTGTCGATACGCTCCAAGCCAGCCGCACGGAGCTGGAATCGGCGCTCGGCGAACTCACTCGAACACACGGCGAGATGGAGGCCACGCTAGCTGCATCGGTAGCAGGTGGAGAGCAGTTGGCCAGCGAGATCGCGCGCTCCGTGGTTGCGCTCCAGTTTCAAGACAGCGTCGGCCAGAGGCTTACTCATGTCGCCGACGAGTTGGCGGAAATGCGCAAAACTGTCCACCTGCCGCTTGAATATCTGTCGCGGGAAACGCCAGTGCTGGGTGAGGCGCGGCGCAAGGAGGTGGGCGCACGGCTGGAGGCCCGCTACACCATGCAGGCCGAGCGCGAACAGTCTGAATCGAAGAAGCCAACCGAAGAGAACGAGATGGATGGCGTGGAGCTGTTCTGAAGGATGCAAAGTGGCGAAAGCCATCCGACGTAGGCTCTGCAAGTGGGCGTTTCGGGCAAGGAAGACTTCCAGGAATTCTCACCGCTCCAACGCGCGTGACGGCAACCAGATCCGTAGACAATGATAGACTCTACCCGTGGCCATCAGCACAGCCGCGCCCGCACGAGTGGTTACGCGCTTGGAATGGCTCGTCCTCATCCTTCTGGTTTTTTCCGTCGCCATAAACTACGTCGATCGCGGCATCCTTTCGGTCACCGGGGTCGCTCTGAGCAAGGAGCTGGATCTCAAACCGCACGAACTGGGATACCTGCTTTCTGCATTTTTCTGGACCTACGCCGGTTTCCAGCTCATCTCCGGCTGGCTGATCGACCGCTATAATGTTCTCCTGGTTTTTGCCGCCGGCTTCGCCATCTGGTCTACGGCCACCGCGCTGACGGGAGTTGCCAGGGGCTTTGCCGCGCTGTTTGTTCTTCGCCTGTTATTGGGAATAGGCGAGTCGGTTGCATATCCCTCCTATTCGAAAATTATTGCCGCCGGTTTTCCGGAACGCCAGCGCGGCATTGCCAATGGCCTGATTGATGTCGGCTGCAAGCTGGGCCCGGCGGCCGGCATGGTGGTGGGCGGTTTGATCCTGGTCCGCTACGGGTGGCGCATGGTCTTTCTGTCGATCGGAGTCGCAAGCTTGCTGTGGCTGGTTCCGTGGTTCATCGCGGCCCCAAAGATCGGCTCAGTTTCCAGCATGCGCGCCCGATACCAGGGACCGGGATTCTCCGACATTCTCGCAAAAAAGGACGCATGGGGCACCCTCCTCGGTTTGTTCTGCTCCAATTATGCGTGGTATTTCATGCTGACCTGGCTGCCGCAATACCTGCTGATGGAGCGCCACTACTCCACTCGCATGATGGCGCTCACGGGTTGGCTTCCTTTCTGCGCCACCGCGGCCGGCGCCACCGTGGGGGGCTGTCTCTCGGATGCATGGATCCGGCGCGGCGCGAGTCCCACGCTAGTCCGCAAGACATTTGTCGTGGGCGGCCTGGCCGGTTGCGCCGTATTTCTGCTGCCCGCGGTGATTGTCGCGGATCAATTGGCTGCCATGTCGCTGTTGATTCTCGCTGCTTTCATTTACGGCTTGTTTAGCGGCAATCTCTGGACCATCACGCAGACGCTGGCGGGAGCCGTAGCAGCGGGTAAATGGACCGGTATCCAGAACTGCGCCGGGAATCTGGCCGGGATCGCGGCGCCCATTGTGACTGGATTCATTGTCGAGAGAACCGGCTCGTTCTACTTTGCCTTTGTCTGGGTATGCGTTAATCTTGTCGTCAGCGCATCCTCGTATCTGTTTATAGTAGGAAGGGTAGAGCCGGTTTCCTGGGGCCGCAGCCGGGTCCAGGCGGCTGCTGGATAATGCAACCTTTATCCCCTTGGGCGCGTCTTATGGAGTGAATAGGTAGGATTGTCCCTCCTCTCCTAGACCCTTGAGTTAGGCAACTTTGATTCGCGAAAGCAGCTCAGTTGCCGGCCGGTGAGCATCTTCCTCCGAGTGTTCACCGGTTCTTAAATTTTCCTCTCAGGTTAAAAGGGATCCGCGAAGTGCTTACCTGGTTCTAGAATCATTCGTTTCCCCGAGTAATCCAGGGTCACGGCGAAGTGGCGGAGAACTGCGCCTCCGATCATGTTCTCGTTGCCCGGATTGCCGCAGCAGGTGGAGGGCGCGTCTCGTAATTCAAACTTACCCAGCCGCAGTAACTCCACGCGCCCCGCGATGCCGGATCGCGGCTTCCCCAGGCCCTCGCCGGTTTGCGTCGCCTGTAGCGCAGCCTTTGATTTCTTGAGGAGCTCTGTGTCCACAGCGTCCGAAGAACCGGTGTCGACGAAAATCTGGAGCGTTTCCTCCGGGACTCCCGTCACTTTGATGGTGCCCGCAATGTAAACCCATTTGCCCCTGCCTCCGCCAAACGTCAAAGGTAGAACTTCGCCCTGGCCCCGATATTCAAATTCCGCCGGGTCGGTAAGAATAAGCCTGTGATTGTCTTCGTCGATGGTGACAATCAGTTTGCTGAAGAAATCGTAGCCAAAAATGCCGTCCAACGGCCGGCCCTGGGCTGCCAAGCCGCTCAAATCGGTCAGCAGTACATCGAATCTTCTCAACGTGAGCCCTGGCAACTGAAACGTCTCGTTCTTCACCACGCCGGTCTTTATTTCACCAGAGCCCGCCCCGGCGATGCTGGTCTCACCACTGGGCTTGAGACCGAGTTTTGCGGCGACGCCCGTATCCAGCAATGTAAACGACGAGCCGGAATCCACTGCGAATCGCAGCGGGCGTGAACTTCCCGCCATCATTACTTGTATCTCGGGTGAATCCCCATGAAAGTCAGCATGGATGTCGATCTTGTGGCTTCCGGAAAATTCAGCCACCGCGCCGTCGTCCGCCCAGATGCTCACTGCGCTAACCAGTAGCAGCGTGCATACTTTCATTTCGGCCTAGAATCCTCCGCCGGCCACGCTCGATTTGTGCTCGCGATCGATTGTGGCGCGCAATCCCGTCTGAGCCCGAAAACTTCCCGGATATTGCTCTAGTGCCCGCTTGAATGCGGATTCAGCCTCAGTCAACCGGCCATTCTTCAGCGCCACCTGGCCGATCACTTCGAGGACAGGCCGCGGATAATACGGCGGCTCAGAGTAGATCATCCGCCGCTCCATGGTGGCCGCCTGCTCAAGCTTCTTCAGAGCGGGATCGAGCTTGCCTTCCGCCAGCTTCAACTGGCCGTCCAATTCCTCGCGTGCAACCTCCAGCACCTCAGGCACCGGCATCTTCACTTTCTCTTTATATTCAGCGAGCGATTGGTCCATGTGCTTCGCTTCGGTCCGAGCCATCCCCGCATTGTCTTTTCCCAGGTAAGCCAGCGCGACGGCCCAATGCCGCCAGGCCTGTTCGCGTGGCTTTTCGTAAACCGGCAAAGTGGCGCCGTCCAGGATCTCGTCCCAACTCTCGGATTGAACCAGCGAGCGTAGCATCGCGAACCAACCCTGCCGATAGGCGCTGTAGAATCCATCGATCGATGCGATCTCACGCGGATTCTCTTTGAATCCCAGCAGCTCGCGCGCGGCTTCCTTGGCCTTGTCGTATTGGCCTTGAAACGAGTAAGCTGTCGCCAGGAAATGGACGTTGTGGCCATGGTGACCGGTCCCGTATAAGCTGTCGGCACGCATGTAACCGCGCTCGTTTTCGGCGGCTGCGGCGAACGAATTCACGGCGTCTTCCCAACGCCCCGTCTGCGAGTAAATGTGACCGGGCATGTGCAAGGCGTGCGGGATATTGGTAACCAGCTCAGCGTAACGCTTGCAGCTCGGCCAAGCGTCCTTGGCGAAAGTAGAGGCTTCGAAGCCGTGGATCACGTAATGGTGGACGCCCGGATGATCAGGCGCTTTCACTAGCAAGTCGCGCAGGATAGCCACCGCCTCCATGCTGGTGCCGCGCGGAGTTTTCGCCGGTTGATCGAAGCCGCGCATCAAGTGCAGGGCCAGATAGGTTCTGGCTTCAATTTCATCGGGATATTGCGCGACGATCGCGCGCAGTCCCAGGATGTAGCCTTCGTCCGGATCTTTCGATTTCGCATCGCGCCGCGCCACGATGGACGCAATGTACAGTTTTTCAAGCGGTGTGGCTTTGCCGGGCGCCTGCGCGAGTTCGGTCGCTTTGCGGGCGGCTTCAATGGCGCGTGCAGCTGCTTTCAACGGATTGCTTTTCCCGAATAACTTATCAAAAGTGTCCAGTTGGAAGCGCGGCCGGTAATCGCCCGCGGCCACCATCGCAACGCCCCAGTAAGGCATGGGCGCTTCCGGGTCAAGCTCGGCGGCCTGAAGGAACGAGCGCTCCGCTTCCACCGCCCAGAAGGAATGCAGTTGCGCCACGCCCTGATCGAAGAATTGCTGCGCCTTTGGATTCGACGTGGTGATCGCGAAATGGACAGTTCCCTGCCCCGTCATGATCTTCGCCGGAAGCGCCGGCGCAGTCCCGCTGGGCGGCGGTACGCACAGATCGGGCTGCTTGGACTGACTGAACGCAATGGCTGAGGCGAGGAGAAGCAACAGAGGAGCTTTCATATTGGCCTATCGTAGCGCGATGTGGGGCAGGCTTTCAGCCTGCAACCGCCTTTCAGGCGGCCAGTATAGGCCGGCCAGAAGGCCGGCCGCAGCCAGTATTGGCTGCCCCACAAGGTAAACTGAAAGAAAGTGGAAGAAGAGGTCTTAGGGAAAGCCTACGATGGGCGCCTCATGCGGCGCCTGCTGGCTTATATCCGGCCGTACAAATCGGAAGTCCTGATCGCGCTGGTATTTTTGCTGGTCAACGCAGCGCTGCAGGTGGTGGGGCCGCTGCTCACCAAGCTCGCGATCGACCGGTATTTGGAGCCTACGGGACGCCCCACGCGAACCATCCTCGATCCTTACCTTTCGAGCAACCCCTGGACTGGCCTGCTGCAGATTTCGTTCATCTATCTGCTATCCATCGCCGCGGCGTTGATCTGCGATTTTGGCGAGCAATACCTGATGCAGTGGGTCGGACAGAAAGCGATGTTCGATCTCCGCCGCGAGTTGATGGCGCATTTGCAACGTCTCGATATCGCTTTCTACGACCGCAATCCGGTGGGGCGTCTGGTGACGCGGCTCACCACCGACGTGGACGCGCTCAATGAGCTGTTCGCTTCCGGCCTGCTCATGATTCTGGGCGACTTGCTGATGCTGTTATTCGTCATCGCTGCGATGCTGCAGCTCAGCCCCGGAATGACCGGCTTCATGCTGGCCGTTATGCCATTTGTGATTTTGGTCACCATCATATTTCGCCGTAGCGTCCAGCAGAGCTACCGGCGCATTCGCGTGGCCATCGCCAGAATCAACTCGTATCTGCAAGAGCACGTCAACGGCATCGCCGTTCTGCAGCTCTTCAACCGCGAAGAG
>PMOK01000059.1 GCA_003162425.1 Bryobacterales bacterium
ATCACGCACGCGCGCTTCCATCCATGGCTTGGAGCGCCATGCGCTGGTTCGGCCAAGGCACCGGGCTCAGCGGCGAATATTGGCGCTTCTTCTTCGCCGAAGCCTTCTTTGACTTCGGGATGTTTGTTTTCGTCTTTCTCTACAATCTCTACCTGCTGCAATTGGGGTTTCACGAAGATTTCCTCGGCTTGGTGGCGGGCGCCATGATGGCAGGCAATATCGCAGGAACCATGCTGGCGGTCTTCGCCATGCAGCGGTTCGGAATGCGCCGTACGCTGCTGGCTTCTTTCGCCGGAACCGCCGCGCTCGCTGCTTTGCGCGCATACTTCACCTTCCCGCCGGCTCTCATTGCATTGGCTGCCATCGCGGGTATCGCCTCCGCGGCGTGGCCGGTGGCTTATTCGCCCGCCATCGCGCAACTGACTACGGAAAAGAGCCGCCCGTTCGGGTTCAGTCTCACATGTTCGGCCGGCATATCGATCGGAATCCTGGGAGGGCTGGCGGCGGGACGCCTGCCCGGTTGGATCGCGCGCTCGCACCTGGCGTCAACGAGTATCGAATCCTACCGGTTAGCTCTGTTCGCCGGCTGCGCGTTCGTTTTACTCGCGCTGATTCCGCTATCCGGCGTGAAATTCGGCACGGCTCAACCGAGCGAACGAAAGCTGCATCGGCCCAGCCCCCTGGTGCTGCGCTTTCTGATCGCCATGGCCGCGTGGAGCCTGGGGACAGGAGCGATGAACCCGTTTTTCAACGTATTCTTTGCGCAGCGCGTTCACTTGCCGGTCCAACAGATTGGTTACGTTTATGCTGCGTCGCAGGTGGCGCAGGTTGGCGCGATTCTGGCGTCGCCCTTGGTGTTCCGCAAGTTCGGGCTCACGCGCGGTATTTCGGGAATGCAGTTGGCTACCGCGGTTGCGCTGCTCGGATTAGCGGCCGCGGGTGGTCCAATCTGGGGCGCTGTCGGATATTCGGCTTACATGATGTCTCAATACATGAGCGAACCTGGACAGTTCACTCTGCTGATGGAAGCGGTGCGCGCGCCGGAACGCAACAGCGCTTCGGCACTGAACTTTCTGGTATCGTTCGCGGGGCAAGCCATTGCCGCGGCGGGCGCAGGTTGGCTGCTGTCGCGCTTCGGCTATCCGCCGGTGATGGTTCTGGCGGCGGTTATCTGCGTGATTGCTGCGATTCTGTTTCGTGTGCTGCTGGCCGAACCGAAACCAGAGACTCCATCACAGCCGTGACGTTCTTCCGGTAAGCTTCCACGGTGTATTTGCGTTCCCACTCCCGCCGCGCGTGGTCGGCTACTCGCCGCAATGGACCTTGGCCAAGCAGAATGATTTCGCGGATTCTCGCCGCCAATGCTTTGGACGTTCTCTCCTGCACCAGAAATCCAGTTTCGCCATCGGTGATCACTTCCGGAATCCCGCCCACCGGAAAGGCAACCACGGGGACACCCGCGGAAAAAGCTTCCAGCATGACGCGCGGCATACCTTCCGCCTTCGATGCGATCACCAGCAGATCTAATTCAGCTAGTACCTGCCCGACATGGTCCCGCCAGCCGAGTAAATCTACCGGGAGAAAGCCGACATATTTCTCGACCATCCGAAAATAATTGCCTTGCGGAGAGACCGGTGCGCCACAGAGAACGAATCGTGCATCCTTGAATTCGCGTGCAAGGATGGCAGCGGCGCGCAAGAACTCCACTTGCCCTTTTTCGGGACTGATGCTGCCAATCATCCCGATTCTCCATCCGGTCCAGCGACGCTCGCGCAGGCCCATGTCGGGAGTGCCGTTTGGAATCACCGTCAATTTGGCGGCGCGGACGTTGGGAGCTACAGCCCTAGCGCACGCTACGACGGTGGCATTCATTCTCCGGACGCTCCAGCCCGCTAACCACGCCTCTAGTCCTGCTGGAACGCGGCTGTGCGCGTGAAACAGAACAGGCGCCCGATCGCCGTAGGCCATCGCGGCGCCAGGCAGCACTCGCGGCCCGTTCACGTAGAGCAGATCGAAATTCAACCGGCGCAGCACGCTCACTTGATGCAGCACGTCGCGCCTGAACCGCAGCATGTCCGCGATGCTCTTGCTGCCGGTTCGATACGGCCCGCAGGGAATGGGATGAACTTGGATATTGCGCGCGCGCAACAGCTCCACTAACGGTCCATGGCCGGGCAGGGCAGCGGAGGCACTCCAACCGCGATCCTCAATCGCAGGCAGAAGATCCAGCAAACACTTTTGCGCTCCTCCAAGCTCGCTGAACTGATCCAGAAACAGAACGTTCATTCGCGGTCTGCGAGTGCAAGCACGAACAGATAGACCGGCAACACGCGCCAATACGTCAGCAGATCGGCTGAAAACATCTGCACCACCTGGCCGGCCCAGAAGCAGAACATCCAGGTTCCACAGAATGAACGCACCGGATCCGGTGAACGCGACGCGCGCCGGGCAGTCACCAGGATGGCGATATTAAGCGCCAACACTGCAGCCAACCCCGCGATACCGGTTTCCACCAACAGGGTGATGTAGGTGTTGTCCCCGATCGCCTTGCTTCCGATAAAATCCGAGTATGGAAGCGTCTTGTATCCGATTCCCAGCAGCAGGTGCCAGGGTTCGGAAGCGATAAAATTCCAAAGCGTGTGCCAACTCTCGACCCGGCCGGATAAAACCTGATTGGGAGCCTCCCAGAAATATTCGAATGCGACGGCGACCCGCTGCCAATAGACTCCCGCGAAGATCGGAAACGCAAATGAGAGCAGGGCAGTGGCGCCGGCGGCGAAGATCGCCACGCCCGCCATCAAACGCCGCCAGCGGATCCGGTCGCGATGCAACCACAGCAGGACAATCAGCGCCACTGCCAGATTCAGCAACGACGCGCGCGAGTATGAAAGTACCAGTGCGGCAGCCAGCGCCACGCCGCCGGCGAACATCGTCGGACGCGAAATCGGTTGGGCGTCGCGCGGGCGGAAGAGAGCCACCGCGATCATCTCCAGGAAGAACGCGCACAGATTTCCCAGTGTGCTCGCTTCGTAGAACACTCCCTGCGCCCGCCGGAAGACGCCGCTATCGAGCCAGATGAACTGTTGAGCGTACCCCGCCGGAGCGGGAAACTGAAAGTAGAAATCCACGCAGGCGACCAAGGCCGAAAGGCTGGCCGCCCAGAAGAGCCAACGAATGGCCCGCAAAGATTGCCGCTGATTCAAGGCCCCGGGGCCGTGGCGGACGTACAAGAATGTGTACACCGAGATGCCGAACAACACCACGCGTGCCAAGCTGGCCGCGGCAACGTTCGGGCCGGAATAGAATGCAGCCATGCTGACACTGGCGAAGAAAATCGCCAAAAGGGTCACCAGGGAAGTCGCTGCGATGTCCGAGCGAAAGCGCCACTCTTCAAAGCGAAGCAGACCGACAAACAAGCCGGCCGCCGCGAACAGCATAGCTACGTGAGGTCCGGAGTCGCCGAGCGCGATGGGCAAAGGCGGCGCCAGCAGCGCAAAAAGAAAGAACAGCGTAAGCCATCGGTTGGGCGTGCGAAGTATAGACCAGGCGGTTGGAATCAGGATGAGCGGGACGCAAAGAATTGCTTTGCTCCCCCATCCTGGTGACAGTGCCACTGCCGCCGCATACAGCCCCAGCGCCGCGCCCGCCAACACCTGCCGCGAATCCCGGGTTTCGGCTCTCTGGATCATGCACGCATCCCGCGCGTGACCGTGGGTTCGAAACCGACCGCTCGGCGGCGCAGCACGAATGCGAAGCTCAGGTAAATCATGGACGCCGCCAGCGCCAAAAGCAAAGCCGCTGCCACGTTGAGCGGAACATTCGGCGAGCTTGGCCGCTGAGGAACAATTCCTGGGTCCATCACGCGAAGCCTTTCGCCACGGCTCCCCGCCGCCGCGCGAAGCTCTCGAAGACGCGTCTCCGCCGCCTCGGAAGCAGTCTGCGCCGATTTCACTTCGTTCTGCAACGCGTCCCGTTTGGCGCTTCGGCTGGCCATGGTTGCGCCCAACTCCTGAATGGAGTGTTGCAGGTCCTGCAGTCTTTTCTCCAGCACCGCGGCCCGCGCGCGCTCCGCTTGCAATTGCTCTCGAGCAAATTGAGAATCCGCCTTGCCCTCCTGATATTCGGCGATGTTCCCTTGTGTCTCCACCAACTGCTGGCGGAATTTGCCCTGCAGCTCCACGCTTGAGTCCAGCTCGCCCTGTAAAGCTTCCACAGGTTCCCGAACCGTCAAAGTGGTCCACGATTGTTGCGCCTGTGCGAGCCGGCGCGCGGATGCCTCTGCCTGTTTCTCGGCCTCGTCAATAAGCTCGCGATCAGCATCCAGACTCTCTCCGTGGCTCAATGCCACGGTCTGCTCGGCCAGATATTGAGCCATGCTTTGCGCCAGCTTTGGATCTGTCAAGGTCACGTTGATTTCCATGATCTTGGTGTCGCGCAGTTTGGATACCTTCAGCACTCCCCGCTTAAGCGACTCGATGGGCCGATGAGAGGGGCCGGCCTCCTGAAGATGGAATTTTTCTGCCGCGCGCGCAAACAAGCTGTCGCTATCGGCAAAGCGCTCGTAAGTTTTCAAGGACTCCAGGTACATCGGACTTATGACGATGGCCGTTCGGGCATCCGTATTGCCGGGTGGTTCAATCACGATGCTAGCCGTCGCCGTATATCGTTTTGGCATCAACAAACTGAGCGGGAGAGATAATAACAACGCTACCCCGCATGCCACCGCCGCCACGCGCCAGCGGCGCCGCAGATAATCGACGTACTCGAACGCGTCAAATGACTGGTACATGCTGTTTCGCAATCCCACTTACGCTAGTCTGATTCATATGCGCCTGCTTGTGCCGTTGATTGCGGCACTGGTTCCGCTCCTCGTAACGCCCGGCGCGCTCGCTTATTTCGATGTTACGCCGAAAATTGCGTTTCTTCTAATTGGCACGGCGCTAATTCTGTTATATCGAGCCCAGAACATTCGCAATGTTAGTGCCATTCTCGGCGCCCAGGTTGGTGAAAGCAATGTTGGCCGTTGGTGGGTGGCGCTGCTGGCTGCTCAATGGCTTTCAAGCGCGATCGCCACAGGATTCTCTACGCATCCGGCGCTCTCGCTTAACGGCGGTAACTGGCGGCGCTTCGGATTGCTCTCTGAAACCGGCCTTCTGCTATTCGTGTTATTCGCCGGCGCATGGGCCGCCCGAGATCGAAGAAACATCCGGACGCTTTTGAGGGCCGCTACAGCCGCCGGAGCGCTTGCCGCGCTCTACGGAATCACACAGTACTTCGGCTGGGATCCGCTGCTGCCGGTCAAAGCCTACCAGGCCGGAGAAGGTCCCTTTACCATCGTTCGACCGCCCGGAACCCTCGGCCATGCTGATTATTTCGGGGCCTGGCTCGTGGTCATCGCATTCTTCAGTCTCGCTCTGGAGCGCCTGGAGCAAACAAGGTGGCTGAAAGTCGCCGCACTGATCACAACCGCTCTGGCTGTTTTTGCAATCGTTCTGAGCGGCACTCGCTCGGCGATGCTCGGTCTCCTGATCGGCGCGATTGTCTTCATCATCGCCGGACGTCCTCGCATTCGTGCCCGTGCCGTCGGTTTCTCCCTGGCTTCGCTGGCTGCTCTCTCGCTGTTCTTTTTCTCAACTCCTGGATCGAAGTTGAGAGCGCGCCTGCATTGGTCACTCGAAGACCTGCGCGGCGGCGCGCGCCTGCTGCTCTGGCGGGATTCGCTACGGATGGCAGCCCATCGCCCCATCCAGGGCTTCGGTCCGGAGACCTTCGTCACTGAGTTCCCGCGCTTCGAATCAGTCGAACTGGCGCGCGCTTATCCGGATTTCTATCACGAATCGCCGCATAACATTTTTCTGGACCCCCTGACCAGTCGCGGCCTGCTCGGTTTGTTACCGCTGCTGGCGCTGTGCGGCCTAGCCGTGTGGGCCGCGTTCCAGCTTCTGCGGCGCCGCGATCCTTTGGGAGCCCCACTCGCAGCCGCTCTTGTCGCCAGCCTGGTCTGCCAGCAGTTTGGCGTGCTCATCGTTCCAACTGCCCTGTACTTCTATTTGCTGCTTGCCATCCTAGTAGCCACTGCTATTCCCACACAAAATCTCCCGGACTCTTCAAACTCCCGCTGGTATCCGCCCTGCGCCTTCGCCGTGGCTATTCTCCTCGCCGTGTTCGCAGTCCGGCTAGTTGTGGCCGACGCAGCCCTCGCCATCGTGAACCGCCGAATAGATGCTGGAGACGCCATGGGTGCGGCCGAAGCCTACCGTACAGTTCTCGGATGGCAGCCTGCTGGCGCGGGATCCGACCTGCGCTACTCGCGCGCTATGCAACAGCTCGCGGTCCACGCCCCGCTATTTGCTTCCAGCCTGATGGCCCGACAAGAGGCGATTAAAGCCGGTATCGCGGCCACCCGCACATCCGAGGATCGTGAAAACGCCTGGTACAATTTGGCCACGCTATTTGCGGCGAATAATGACGCGGCCAGCGTCGAGCGCAGTTTGCGCAACGCCATTGCCTGGGCGCCCAACTGGTTTAAGCCCCACTGGACACTGGCGCAACTGTTGGAGCTGGAGAACCGGCACAATCAGGCTCTCGCGGAAGCTGCCAAGGCTCTCCAGCTCGACGCTGGACACGACCCGGAAGTCACGGAGACGTGGAAACAACTGCAAAAAATACAACGCGCGCCCTGACCTTTCACAAATATTTTACGTTCTGTCCATTGCTCTGATTCCGCTCCGCGCTCATACTGAGCCTAGATCTATGCGACTAACATCTGTCCTCCTCTTTTTGGCCGCCACCGGTGTAGCCGTAGCTCAGCCCACCGTCGGCGGTATCGTGAATGGCGCCAGCTTCGTGCCAGGGCAGGCCATCGCGCCGGGCTCGCTGTTTTCGATTTTCGGATCACAATTGGCCGCCGCTCCGGCCGGCGCCGATACCATTCCGCTCTCCACTTCGCTCGGCGGCGTGACAGTAAAATTTGTCAGCGGCAGCACTACCGTCGATGCCCCCCTGCTGTTCTTGCAGTCCAACCAGATTAACGCTGTGGTGCCCTGGAACTTGGTACCGGGTGAAGCAACTGTTACTGTCACCAATGGCAGCGTCGCCTCCGCGCCGGCGTCCGTCAAGATAGGCGATTTTTCACCAGCCGTTTTCGCCATCGGAACTATGGCGGCCGTTCAGAACGTGGATGGATCTCTCGCTCAGCCTGCCGGCAGCATCTCGGGCCGTACCACGCACCCGGCCGCGATCGGCGATGTCGTGATCATCTACGCCACCGGGTTAGGGCCGGTCGACACTACTCCTGCCGAGGGCGCTACACCTAGCAAAACCACCAACACGCTACACAAGCCGTTTGTGGCCATTGGCGGTCTCAGCGCGGAAATCCAGTTCTCGGGTCTCAGTCCGCAATTTGTCGGCGTATACCAGTTGAATGTCGTGGTTCCCAATGTAGCGCCCGGGGATACTGTTCCAGTTCAGCTAGCGCTGGGCGGGATCACGAGTCCCAAGCTCACTATGGCGGTGTCCCAATAGCCGCCACCTGATCTAGTGGGCTGTCCGCTCCGAATCTTTACTACTGCCGTGCGTCGCCNNTGCCGCGTTCGCACTCATGCGAAGGCATGGGATTTCGATGCTAAAGTTCGTGCGCGGACAGCCCACTAGTCCTCAATCTGGATCGACGGGCCCTTCTTGCTGCTTTCCTGAGCGGCCCGTCGCTCCACTTCGTGCGCGATAGCGACGAAGGGCAAGCCAGCGTCTCCCAGCGTAACCGGATTCCCGGAATCTCCACCCACCCGCACCGCTGGATCCAGCGCAAGCTCTCCCAGAAAGTGGATATTCATCGTCTCCGCGGTTTTCCTGCCGCCACCATGACTGAAGACGTCGATGCGTTCCTTGCAGTGGGGGCATTCCAGATAACTCATGTTTTCCACCAGGCCGAGAATCGGCACACGCACCTGCAGGAACATGTGGATGGCCTTGCGCGCGTCCTCGAGCGAAACATCGGATGGTGTGGTGACCACAATCGCGCCGGTCAAGGGCGCGGTCTGAATCAGAGTGAGCTGTACGTCGCCGGTTCCGGGCGGAAGGTCGATGATAAGGTAGTCCAGCTCGCCCCAATCAACGCCACGCAGGAACTGCTGGATCACGCTGTGCAGCATCGGGCCGCGCCATACCAGCGGCTTGTCGCCAGGATTGAGAAATCCCATGGACATGATGCGCACGCCGTTTTTCTCGATCGGTTGAATGCGTTCGCCGATGGCGCTGGGCGCGGTGCGCACGCCCATCATGAGCGGCACGTTTGGACCGTACACGTCCGCGTCCATCAGGCCCACTTTGTGGCCAAGCCGAGCCAGCGCGATGGCTAGGTTCACCGAAACCGTAGTTTTCCCGACGCCTCCCTTTCCCGAACCAACTGCGATCAGATTCTTGACGCCCGGTATCGGGAGCTTCGGTTGTTCAGCTTGCGCTGCGTTTGGACCCATCAGTTCGATCTTAGAACATAGTCCCATTCCTGCGCGGCCCGCTCGCGAAGCTTTGGAACGTCCTGATCGAGAAGAAAGCCTAACTGCACCAGTTTTTGTGCAGCCGCAGTGATGCGCTCCAGGTAGTCGGCCTTGTTCGAGTAGCGCTCTTCAATCGACATCCGTGGATCTTTCCGCAACTCCCGTTCCGCCTTATTCCGAGGGAACGGAATCCACGATCCAGTCATGCCGTACAATTCCTCCGGCGCGCCGATGCTCTTGCTCCGCAGATTCCAGCCCGTGTAGGACGCGAGCGGTACTTGGACCTCCGGCATCTTGATTCCTGAGGTTTCGTTGCCGTCCATATCCACCTGCGGAACTAGCGTTGGGAAGGGCGCTCCAAGCGTAGGTGGTTCCACGGAAAAATCCAGCGTGTACGCTTCGCGCTTCCGTTTGGGCGTCTCCACTCCCGGGATTTTCGGGAAAGCGTAAGCGCCCAGCATCACCAACTGATCCTTGGCGACGCGCGGATATTCAGAAGCGGGTGGCTCTTTTCCATCCTTGAGCCACGCCTGCATCGCCACCAGCAAAGCTCGAAGGCCAGTGCGGTAGTCGATGACGCTACTCGGATTTTGAGCCTCCACCTGGTGTGGCGGGATGGAGCCGGAGCCGTGCTGCGATCCCGCAAAGAAATAAACGCGTGTGTCTTTGGCGACCGTCGCATCCCTTGGGCCAATCTCTGTGTGAATCAACGAGGCCGCGCGTCCCCAGTATTCGTAAGAGCCATTGCTGTAGAAGATTTTCGGCACTACGTTCGTTTCCACTGCCTTCGCAAGCAGTCCATCGTTATCGGTGAAAGGCGGGACGTCCACCGGATAAAAGACGTTATAGAACGGATGCCCGTCGCGCGATGGTTGCGCGAACCGGGCATTGAAGCTGCCGCGTCCTGCGCCTCCAACGTGAGCCCACACGCCGTCGAAGACACGGGCGTTCTTCTCATCCTGATTGAAACCGTCGTACAAGAAACTGCGGAGGAAACGGCCGCTTTGTGAAATTCCAAAGCCGATCGCGCGTTTAATGTAATTGTGCTGGTCCGCCAAAAGAGTCTCCACGCCGCCATGCTTCATGAACGAGACCATGTCGCGCACCGCCACCGATCCCAAGCCAGCCAGCACCGGATCTTTCGCCTGATAGATCACTTCGTAAATTTTGCCCGGCTCGAAACCGTCCTCCATGGTGACGTGCGTGGCATCGGAAAACCTCCACTTGCCGCGCGCCATGGTGCGCCGCTCGCCATTCACGCTATCGAGTACCAGCAGCCTGTTCTCCGCATAGTTGGGATCGGCCACCGCATAGCCAATCTGGTTGCGATCCCCCAGCGAGATGGTGGTGACGCGCTTGTCGCCTTCCCATTCCGATCGCACCAGCCCCAGGATCGGCTGGCTGTTGTTGGTCGCTATGGGAGCGTAAACGCGTAACAGATCCTTGCCTGCTGGAACGTCGAATTCCCACCCCACCCAGACCAGCGTGAACCCCTGCTCGAGCAGGAAATTATCTCCAAGCTGGAATGTTCCAAGCAGACCTTTGCCGCCACGGTTCGATATTTCAAACAACGCCGTACCGTTGCCCTTCGCGGAATCTCGCGGCTTTAAAACATCTAGATCAGCGGAGAACTCCACAAGGCCTTCTTCGTTGCGCGGAGCCAAATCGATGTCAGCGATGATGCGGTTGGCGGCAAGTTTCGGATCCAGCGCGAAGTGTACCTTCGCGACGATATGTTCATAGGGACCAGCCGAGCCATAGGACGCTCCGTCGAGAGCATCCGTGCGATCAACCAGCTCCACGCGGGTAACTGCCGCAAACGATGCGCCTGCGAGGACTAGAGTACAAGCCGTGATGCGATGCCACATGTTTGTACATTGTACGGCAAGCCTCCGGCTTGCCACGTGGGGCAGCGCCATGCGCTGTCTTCTGTCTACACGGCCACTCATGGCAGCGCACGGCGCTACCCCACTGTCGCCGCACGCACGATATGCCCGCCCTTATCGCGACCATCGCCAGCTCCGTGTGGAAAATACCGTGAGACGATTTGCGCTGGCCCCAGATCTTCTATTTCAGAAAATCCGAGAGCCGTCAGCTTAGCCCGAAGCTGGTCCGCTTCGAAATAGTTCACCCACGCTTCGCCCAACTCGGCGACGTGCGCCGCACGCTGCTCGTGGCTGACGCGCATTTCCGCCGGCAACGAATCCGGAGGATCGCTGTAATCGAATACCACATGTGCGCCGTTGGGCAAGCTCGCGATGAAGCCAAGTGTCGACCATGTTGCCTCCCCGGTCAAATACGGCACCACGCCCAGCCACGTGAAAAAGGTCTGCAGCGCCGGATCAAAACCAGCCGCCTCTAGCCCGTCCGCCAAACTCTGCCGCTCGAAATCCACTGGCGCGAACGTAAGATTAGCTGGTAGTGCGATCGCGACCTCCTCCAAACGCTTCCGTTTCCAGGTCTGCGTTGCTGGATGGTCAACCTCAAAAATGCGGAGCCGATCTCGAAACGTGCCGCGATACGCATACGTGTCCAGGCCCGCGCCCAGCACAACCAGTTGCTGGACGCCGCGCTCAATTGCGGCCGCGAGCGCATCCTCCGCAAAACGCGTCCTCACGGCGACGAAAAGTCGCATCCTGCGCCCCGAGGAACGCTCCTCTGCCCAGCGAGCCTCGGTGTGCGCATCGTCACCCAGTATCCTCAGCGCCAGGGGATCGGTGAAAATGCGCCCCTCGTCCAGAACCTGATGAGCGGCGCGATGCTTAGCGGCTGCTAAGGCGGTCCTGCTAGGTGTGCCCGCTTCCATATGTAATTACAGTAATATTACGATCGTTTCCGACGCCCGGGTTTACTATCAAGCCAGATAGAGGAGTTTAAGAAAATGAGCGTTCACTCCAAGGGCATACATGCCCGCGTTCTCCTAACTTCCGTTTTCGGACCCTACGCCCAGGATGATGAGTTCGGCAGCCGCCGCGTTAACCCCATGGAGCTGTATCACAACCAGGTGACGCGCGCTCAAGGATCCTTCTCGTTGCGGATGTTCCATCGCTCCTGGGGCATCCTTATGATTCAGAAAAATATCTCGGCACCCTCTACCGTTCTGGATTTTCCCACGCGCGATGCGTTCGCCAAGGAGCTAATAGAAAACCACTACGATATCGTCGGCATCTCTTCCATCATCGTGAACGTCGGCAAGGTGCGCGAGATGTGCCGTATGGTACGGAAGCTTTCGCCCGGTTCCACGATCGTCGTGGGCGGACACGTGGCCGCTATCCCAGGTCTTGCTCAGATGATCGATGCCGACCATATCGTCCGCGGCGACGGCATTTCTTGGATGCGCGCGTTCCTCGGTGAGGACGTGAGTGCTCCCATCCGCCACCCACACATTGTCTCGGGTTTCGATGTCCGCGCCATGGGAATCAAGGTACCGACTGCTCCGGGCCACACCGCGGCCACCATAATCCCTTCAGTAGGCTGCCCGCTGGGATGCAATTTCTGCACCACGTCGGCCTTCTTCGGCGGCAAGGGAAAATTCCTCAACTTCTATCAGACCGGCGATGAGCTGTTCGACGTCATGTGTGAAATGGAATCCTCCATGAAGGTGCGCTCGTTCTTCATAATGGACGAGAATTTTCTTCTGCACCGCAAGCGCGCCATGGAGCTGCTAGACCGGATGAAGGCCACGGGCAAAGCATGGGCGCTGTACGTCTTCTCTTCGGCGAACGCCATCAGCAAGTACACTATGCGGGAGCTGGTGGAACTCGGCATTTCCTGGATCTGGATGGGTCTGGAGTCTCCCCGCTCCGGATACGCGAAACTGAAGGGTCGCGACACGCTTGCGCTCTCGAAGGAATTGCACCAGCACGGTATTAAGGTGCTGGGCTCAACCATCGTGGGCCTGGAACATCACACCCCCGAGAACATCCAAGACGAGATTGAACATGCGGTCTCGCATGCAACGGATTTCCATCAGTTCATGCTTTACACGCCGGTGCCAGGCACTCCGCTCTATCAGGAAATGCAGGAGAAGAGCCTGCTGCTGGATGTGGATTTGGCTGACATTCATGGACAGCACAAGTTCAACTTTGAACACGCCGCTATTTCACGCGACGATTCTCATCGTTTTCTCGACTGGGCGTTCTTGCGCGATTTCGAGCGTAACGGCCCCAGCTTGTTTCGCATCTGCCGCACCACGCTGGAAGGTTGGAAGCGATATAAGAACGATCCGGATGCCCGCGTCCGCGAGCGGTTCCAATGGGAAATCCGGTCTATCAAATCTGGGTACAGCGGCCTGCTGTGGGCCATGCAGCGGCAACTTCGGTTGACGAATCCGGCTATCAGCCGCGAGATCCGCGATTTGCGCAAGGAGATGTCCTCGGAATTCGGAATAGTCAGCCGCGTGGTAGCCGGCCTTCTTGGACCCGTGCTGCTGTGGACCAGCCGCCGGGAAGAGAAGCGATTGGCCCAAGGCAAGACCTACGAACCCCAGACGTTCATCGAACATCGCAACTGGATTGAGGCCTGAGCACCACGTCGGTGAGGCAAATCCGGCCCGTGTTACGCTGTGTCGGGTAGTGGAATTCTGCCAGCAATTCGCCGGTAACTCAGTCCCGTGCAATGATGTCACTAGAATATTCATGTTTATAAAATCCTCGTTTGGCCGGCTTGGCCGGTTGCTCTGATCCTGTTTCCCTTAACCACGGCCAGGTTGTCTTGTTCGGAGGAGAGGGCTATGGCCCCGACTTTACCGACACCTGGGTATGGGACGGCGCCAATTGGGAGCAAAAATCCCCAGGCTAGTGTGCCGCCAGCTCGCTATGCCTTCGGTCTGGCATAATGATTCCAAGCGCGGACCGTGCTGCTGCCCTGCAATAAACAATCCACGCGAGGTGCTTTGTCCGCGATTTCCGCTGTGTCGAGTGAGGCATTCTTTCGCAAGGAGCAATGAATAATGAACAAAATCGTGGAGTTCGCTCGTTCGCGCCGCTTCAGTTTGCCCGGCGTGCTGATCCTTCCGTTGTTGACGGCAATGTTGCTCGCGCAGACTGCCGGCAACTGGACGCAGAAATCTCCGCCGGCTAGCCCGTCCGCGCGTAGTTTGCATTCGATAGTCTACGACGCCGCCCACGGCCAAGTGGTCTTATTCGGGGGAGTGTTTCAAGGTGAGAACGACCCTCGACTTGGCAACTTCTTGGGTGACACCTGGATCTGGGACGGGACCAATTGGAATCAAAAGTCCCCGCAAACCAGCCCGCGCTCTCGATACGCTTTCGGCATGGCTTACGATTCCACACAAAGTCAAATTGTTTTGTTCGGGGGAGCGCTCGGCTTCAACGCCAATCTCGGAGATACGTGGGCTTGGGATGGGACCAATTGGACCCAGAAATCACCACAGACCAGCCCGCCTGCTCGAGGCTATTGCGTCATGGCTTACGATGCCGCCCACCAGCAGGTGGTTTTGTTCGGAGGCTACAGCGAGCCTCCCGCGGGTCCACCATTCGTGGCTGGAACCAGATGGGGCGACACGTGGGTATGGGACGGCACGAACTGGACCCAGAAATCTCCGCAGAGTAGCCCTAGCGCGCGAACCGGTGCCGCCATGGTATACGACGCAGCCCATGGGCAGGTAGTCTTGTTCGGTGGTTTCGTTTCGGCGGGTCTGAATGACACATGGGTATGGGACGGCTCGAACTGGACACAGAAGTTTCCGCAGACCAGCCCGGGTACGCGATCGGGACACGCCATGGCTTACGATTCCACGCGTGGCCAGGTGGTGTTGTTCTCAGGCAATATCAACGACACTTGGATATGGGACGGCTCCAATTGGACCCAGGAGTCCCCCCAAACCAGCCCGCCGGCGCGGCACAACCACGCCATGGCTTACGACTCGGCTCGCGACCAAGTCGTACTATTCGGCGGATCAGACCCAACCGGCCAGGATCTAAGCGATACCTGGGTCTGGAACGGCGGCGTGATCGCTCCGGTGATCTCAGCGGTGGTGAATGGAGCGAGCTTTGCGGGAGGCGGCGTGGTTCCCGGCGAAATCGCCACCGCGTTCGGGACGAATTTGACGTCTGCGACTGGTATCAATCTCACTTCCGTTCTTCCACTTCCGAGCACATTCTTGAACGATTCGTTGATCGTCAACAATAAGCAGGTTGCGCTGTTTGCGGTGGACAGCGTTAACGGACAACAGCAGATTAATTTTCAAGTGCCATGGGAAGTCGCGAGCGGGCCAAACGCGACCATCGCGGTATCGAACGGCAGTACGGTCGGCGCTTCCATTTCGGTTGCTGTGCTCGCCGCGCAACCCGGAATTTTCAATTACAGCGCGGGAGGGAGCACGTTCGGCGCGATTCTGCACGCCAATTTTCGCTTGGCAAACACTGCTGATCCAGCGAAGCCTGGCGAAACCGTGCTTATCTACTGCACCGGACTTGGCGCGGTATCTTCGCCGCCCGCGGATGGCGAGCCGGGCAAAGGCCAACCGACAGTAGCCACTCCCACTGTCACCATCGGCGGAACGAAAGCGACGGTCAGTTTCAGTGGGTTGGCGCCGGGATTTGTGGGCCTCTACCAGATCAATGTCGAGGTTCCCGACGGACTCGCCGCCGGCAATCAACCCGTAGTTGTCGAAGTTGCCGGTGCGTTCAGTAATTCGGTACTGCTGCCCGTCGAATGACAATGAGAAGGTGTTGATCGTACTTCTTCCGGGGATGGACGGCACGGGAATCCTGCTCAGACCCTTTGTTGACCTATTGCCCAATGGGATCGATGTTAAGGTCATCAGCTACCCCGAAGACACCTACTTGACGTACGAGCAGTTGGCAGAACGAGTCCTAGGCGTCGTTCCGCGCAGCGAACCTTACGTGATCATCGCGGAGTCGTATTCGGGACCCGTTGCGTGCCTAATCGCCGCACACCCTGCCCTTTTCCGTTCGCGAGCGCCAGCTTGTATGCTCCGGTGGCTCCTCATGGATGCTGACACGCCGCCTGAAATGATTTCTGAGGCGCAGGATGTCATTGCGCGTGTGCGCCCGGAGGTGATGGCCCAGCGACTTCGAGATTCCCTTAGTGCCGACTTCGCGCCGATACTCCGAGATTGCACCGTTCGAATCGTCTGTCTGTCGCCAGAGTCCGATCGACTCTTGGGGACTCGATGGCTTCGCGGGTTCCTCGCCGCAAAGCCCGGCATCGAAACCGTGCAGATTGCCGGACCCCACTCTATCCTTCAGTGCGCTCCCGCCAGTTGTTTGGCTGTTCTTCAGAAGACTGGAGTGTTCGGCGATTCGTGAGAATGTTAGCGGCCGTTGGATTGGATCTGCACTAACGAAGCTGACGTATCCGGCGCCGTGCTCGGAATAGTCTGGGGGTCACGCCAGAAATCCATATAGGAAATCTGGTGCACGCAGGACACCGTACAAAACGGTGCGCAATCTTTTTGCGTCAGGTACTCGCGACGGATGTCCGCCACCGTGTACTCGGCTAGAGGCTTCGCCGGAAAACCACGCTGCTGCGAACAATAGTGGACCAGGCCGTCTTCGCAAATGTACAGATAGCGTGCGCCCGCGCGGCAGCGCCAATTGCTGGGCTTGCCGTGGGCGATATTGTTCTGGAAATAGTTGATCTGCGAGAAGTTCTTTTTCTCAAACTCCTTCATCGCCAGAAACACGGAACGCTCGCGCTCGCCGATTGGCTTCAGTTGCCCGCCGTCATCGTGAATGATCCCAACAGTCGAAGTGAATCCCAGTTCCAAAGCCCGCTTGCCAACTACCAGCGCGTCGTCCGGATTGTGAATGCCGCCGCCCAGCACGGAATTGATGTTCACATGAAAGAGCGCGTGCTCGGCCAGAATCTGCAGCTTCTTGTCCAGAACCTTCAGGCTCTTCTTGGACACGTCGTCCGGCATCACGTTGTCGATGCTGATCTGCATGTGATCGAGACCGGCATCGTTCAATTGCTGGACACGTTGCGCTGTCAGCAGGTAGCCGTTGGTGATCATACCGGCGATGATGCCGCGCCGGCGGACATGCGAAATCAACTGGTCCAGTTGCGGATGCAGCAGCGGTTCGCCGCCGCTGAAGGTAACGATGTTAGTACCGAGCGCGGCCAGCTGGTCCAGACGCTCCAGCATAATATCCACGGCTACCGGTTTTGAGACGTCATCATACTCGTTGCAGTAAGTACATGCCAGGTTGCAGCGGCGGATGGGAATGATGTGAGCCATCACCGGATGATCTGTGGACGCAACTCCCTTGAAGATCATTCGCCATTCCCGGGCGCGCCGGTTTAGAGCCCGGATGTCTCTGCGAAACTTGAATCCCAGGTTGGGCATGAGCACTAAGAGTTATTTCCTATTGAATCATACTCATCGCGGGATTGCATCCGATCGGGAGCCAATGGGGAGCCTGGATAGTTCAATGGCGGTATGGAGCAGGGAGGGGAAAACACGTTTCTCGTTTCTCGTTTCTCGTTAGGTGCGATCGTGCCCAATGAGAAACGAGAAACGAGAAACGGGCTTTTTCCTGTAACCCGGCCAGCCTTGAAAGACACCAATGAATAGCGGCATGTTATTCTTAAGCCAGTTCTGGCTTCTTGCGATGCGTTACCGGACGGCTTTCGCTACGTCATTTAATGCAGTGAGTTACTAAGGAGCCGGGAAGAGTCCACCATCCGATGTTCGAGTTCCTTTTCAAATATCCACGCACGGTCTTCGCGAAAGGAACATTTGTACTGCTGGCCCAATGGCCGCTCTGGCTGCTGATCCTGGCGATTTTGGCAGCAGCGGCCGGCCTCGGTTGGGTGATTTGGAGCCGGCGCAGTGCGATTGCTCCTTCCATGCGGGGAGTCCGGACGGCGGTGGTGTGGCTGCTCGAAACGGTGCTGGTCTGCCTTTTGATTTTCCTGCTTTGGCAACCTGCCGTCAGCATTGCGACTCTTCGGCCCCAGCAAAACATCGTTGCTGTGGTGATTGATGACAGCCGCAGCATGGCAACTCAGGAAGACGGCCAATCCCGAAAAGATCATGTTCTTAAGACGCTTAATAGCGGCCTTATGAGCAGCTTACGGTCTAAATTTCAAGTTCGACTTTATCGTCTTGGCGAGCATGTGGAACGAATCGAAAAGCTGGATCAGTTGAACGCCACCGCTCTGGCAACTCACATCGGCGAAAACTTAAAGGAAGTTCTAGCTGATTCCGCGACGTTGCCGATCGGCGCGGTGGTCCTTTTGAGTGACGGCTCCGACAACACCGGCGGCATCGACTTGGATACCATCTCGGAAATCAAGCGCCAGCGCATTCCGATCCACACTGTAGGATTCGGGCGGGAGCAGATGGCGCGGGACGTAGAGGTTTCCGACGTCCAGTTGCCGGCGCGGTCGCTGGCAAAGTCGCGCCTCGAGGCACAGGTGAGTTTCCACCAACGCGGATTTGGAGGCGGAAAGGGCCATTTGGTGGTTCGCGAAAGCGGTGGCAAGGTTCTCGCCAGCCGAGACGTCACGTTTAAGGGAGACGGCGCAGTGCAGACCGAATCGGTGTTATTCAACGCAGGTGACGCCGGAGTGAAGAACCTCGATTTTGCGATAGACCCGCTTCCTGGCGAAGAAAATCAGAACAACAATCGTCAGACACGCGTGCTGAACGTGGACTCTGCGAAGCCCCGCATCCTCTATATGGAGGGCGAGCCGCGCTGGGATTACAAATTCCTCCGCCGCGCGGTGGAGGATGACAAGAACATTGAAGTGGACAGTGTCCTCAGAACGACTCAGAACAAGGTTTATGCACAGTTCGCGCCCGATTCCAACGTCGATTTCCTGAAGGCAGGGTTCCCGACCAAAGTAGAGGATCTGTTCGGGTTTCAGGGATTGATCCTGGGCAGCGTGGAAGTGAATTACTTCACCACCGCTCAACAGGATTTGATCCAACAATTTGTGGATCGCCGGGGCGGGGGATTGCTCTTCCTGGGCGGCCGCACTTCGCTCGCCGATGGCGGCTACGACAAAGAGCCTTTCGCGGATTTGCTGCCCGTTCGCCTGCCGAATCACAAGAACACATTCCACCGCGAGTCCGCCACTGCGGAGCTGACCCCGGCCGGCCGCGATAGCCTGATTTGCCGAATCGAAGAGAATCCGGATGCGAATGTCGCCCGTTGGAAGAAGCTGCCGTACTTGATGAACTTTCAGGAAGCCGGCAATCCAAAGCCAGGCGCGCTGGTGCTGGCCGAAATGACCGCCTCCGGTCACAAGCTTCCGTTGCTGATTACCGAAAAATACGGTCGCGGCCGCACGGCGGTGTTCGCCACCGGCGGTGATTGGCGCTGGCAGATGCTGCAGCCGGTGGAAGACATGAGCCACGAAATGTTCTGGCGCCAGTTGCTGCGCTGGCTGGTTTCCGATACGCCCAACCGCGTTGTGGCATCCACGCCGCGGCCGACTCTTTACGATGACGGCCATGTGCGTTTGCGCGCCGAGGTCCGCGATACCACTTACCTGCCAACCAGCGATGCTCAAGTGGAAGCGCGCATTCTGGAACCGGACGGTGCGGCGCAAACTGTGGATCTGCATCCCGATCCAATCGAACAGGGCGTGTACACAGCCGATTGGGACGCAAGTCACGCCGGTTCCTACGTGGCCGAGATCACGGCGCGGCGCGGACAACAGGAATTAGGACGCGACGTGGTTACGCTACGTCGCGAAAATGGTGTTGCCGAGAATTTCCATCTGGAGCAAAATCGCGAACTGCTGGAGAAGCTTTCTTCTCAGACCGGCGGCCGTTATTATCGGCCGAGCGAAGCGAGTAAATTAGGCGACGACATCTCCTATTCCGATGCCGGCATCACGGTGCGCGAGACCAAAGATCTGTGGGACATGCCGATCGTATTTTTCCTGGCATTGCTGTTGTGCTGCACTGAATGGCTGCTTCGGCGCAGGTGGGGTGTGGTATGAGCACCGTGGCGCGGCCTTCAGGCTGCCGCATCGAGACTCGTCTCGATGTCCGGCGCGCAAAAAACGTCGAGATGAGTCTCGACGCTGCAGACACGAGTGTCCGCGCCACGCGGTATCTGCGCTTGCTACTCATACTTGGCGTGTCCGTTACTCTACACGCCGCCACGTTCTACGTCACCCTAGCGGGCTTGGGCGGCGAGCCGGAATACGAGCAGCGATTTGCCTCTCAAGCGCAGGAGATCGATAAGCTGATCCGCGCGGGCAATCCGGACCCCAAGGTGCAGACGCTCTACGGCCCTCAAGCTACCAAAGCCCAATTGCAAAACGTGCTGGCGGGGATCGCGAAGGAGGCCAAACCCAGCGACGCACTCGTGCTGATGCTGATCGGCCACGGCAGCTATGACGGCGTCGATTACAAAATCAACTTGCCGGGCCCCGATCTTTCGGCCATCGAACTCGCGACCCTGCTGGACCGCATTCCGGCCGGCCGCCAACTGGTGGTGAACATGACTAGCGCCAGTGGCGGGTCACGCGCCGCGCTCGAAAAACCGAATCGTGCGGTAATCACTGCTACCAAGAGTGGATCGGAAAAAAATGCCACCATCTTCGCGCGCTACTGGGTGGAAGCGCTGCGGGATCCCGCGACCGATACCGACAAGAACGAAACGGTTTCGGCGCTAGAGGCATTCGTCTACGCGGAACAAAAAACGTCGCAGTTTTACGAGACGCAAAAACGGCTGGCCACCGAGCATCCCACTCTCGAAGATACCGGCCAATCCGACGGCACGCGCAAACCATCGCCCGAAAACGGCGAGGGCCGGGTAGCATCCCAGATTGCGATGCTCCACATTGGCGCCACTCAGTCCGCCGCGAACACGCCCGAGAAAAAAGCGCTACTAGCCCACCGCGAAGACCTGGAGCAGCAAATCGACACCCTGAAATACCAAAAGGCTGCGACTCCACCTGACGAGTACAAGAAGCAACTGCAAGCATTGCTCCTGGAACTAGCCAAAACCCAAGCGGAGCTAGACAAATGAAAATCTTAGCCACGGATAAACACGGATGCACACGGATAAGAAATCTGTGTTTATCCGTGTCCATCTGTGGCCTAATAGTTTTCCCGCTGGCGGCCCAGAAACTCGACGACTGCCGCAGCCTCCGCCATCGCGGCAAGCTGCCCGAGGCTCGTACATGTTTCGCGCGGCTGGCCGGTACACCCGACCGTTATCTGCGCGCCGAAGGCTTGTGGGGCCTGGAACAGTATCAAGAAGCCAACGAACAGTTCAAAGAAGCTCTGAAGCAACATCCCAAGAGTGTGGAAATCCGCGTCCGCTGGGGCCGCCTGTTCCTGGAGCGCTTTAACAAAGACGAAGCCAAGGGCCTGTTCGAAGAAGCTCTGGAGATCAAGGAAAACGACGCCGGCGCGAGCCTGGGCCTGGCGTTAGTCGCCGCGGAAGGCTACGGTAGCGCAGCGGTCCATTTCGCCACCCGCGCCGCCGAGCTCGATCCGAAAATGGCCGAAGCGCACGAGCTGCTGGCTTACCTGGCGCTCGAAGACAACACGCCGGAGCGCGCCGCGAAGGAGGCCGACAATGCGCTGGCCATAGATGCGGAATCGCTGGATGCCATGGCGATCCACGCCACAATCGATTGGCTCGACGACAAGAAAGAGTCGCCGTGGATGGATCGCATCCTCAAGATCAACCCGGTGTATGGCGAAGCGTATTCCACGGCCGGCCATTTCTTCGTGCTGAATCGCCGCTACCGGGAAGGCATCACCTTCTATCGGAAGGCGCTGGATTTGAATCCGCGTCTTTGGGAAGCGCG
>PMOK01000024.1 GCA_003162425.1 Bryobacterales bacterium
TTGGATCGCTAGACGCTGAAGTGGAAGAGAGCGGGATCAGAATATCCCAGACACTGCGGCCATGCGTGGCAGCGCGCAGGATCCGCGCCGGCCGATGCAGAACCACAGCTTCGACAACCACTCGCGGCAGGCCGTTGCCCAGGGTTGACCAGGATACTCCGCCATTGGTTGTCACCATCACACCGGCATCGGTCCCGATGTAGAGCGTGTCGGGCAGGTCGGGATCCACGGCCAGGCTGTTTACGGGCAGATCGGGTAGATTGCCGCTGATATCGGTCCACTGCGCCCCGCCATCGGTAGTTTTGAACACGTGTTTACTGGGTTTCACCGTCGAATTCAGGAAGCCAGAGTAAGTGGCATAGGCGGTTCCCGAGTCGATTGGGTCCACTGCGATGCTGGTCAACGTTCTAGCTGCCAGACCGACCGTGCGATCAATCCAAGATGCGTTAGTTCCAGCCAGCGCATTATTGGTTACTTGGACCTTGCCATCGGAAGTTCCGGCATAGACGATGTTAGGGTCGCTCGGAGCAACCGAGACGGCTGTGATGGTCGCGCCATTGCCCGCGGTCAAGTCCGGCGAGATCGAGAACCAGCTTCCGGCGCCGTCATGCGTTTGCCAGATGCGGTAGGTACCAAAATACAGCGTTCGCGAGTTGGAAGGGTCAATGCCCATGGGAGCCACGAACTGGGCGCGATCCCGCGGGTTGATCCCGTATTGAGCGGGTATCCAAGTGTTCCCGCCGTCCGGCGTTTTATCCATGATGTCACCGGAAACGCAAGCCGTGTATCCAATCGCCGGCACAATCCGGTCGATTGCGGAGTAACCTCCATCACCACAATTCACATAGTCCCAACTCGGATTTCCGTTGTATCGTTGAAGCCCGTTGTCCTGGGTGCCCGCCAGGGCCATGTTGATGTTGGATGGGTGGATGGCGACGCCCGGATAAAACTGCGTGATGGAGAGCGTGTCGTTGAGCTCGGTCCAGTTGACCACTGCGTTGGTAATGTCGGTAGTGCTGTACATGCCGCCGTCATTGGCGATATAGAGCGTGCCGCCGTCGGGTGTGTACTGCAGATCGTGGAAGTCGGGGTGGATAAACTGTTGTTGATTAAAACCACTCGATGTGACGTCCACCCACGTGGCGCCGCCGTCGATGGTTCGTATAATCGAGGTCTGGCCTCCGGCAAATACGACATCCGCATTCGTGGGATTCACTCGAAGTGTCATGTCGTACCAGCACTGTCCGGTTGCCGAGCAAATGTCGGGAGCATGGGTGGGATTCCAGAGATTACCGCCGTCCGTGGTCTTGAAAATATCCAGCAGGCTGCCGTCACTGTAGTTGTGTACGGCGGCAAAAAGTGTCGATGGAGAGGAGGGGGCGATGGAGAGCGATATCCTGCCGACGTCCGTGATGGGCAGGGAATTTGCTCCGTTGCCTCGGAGGCTCTGCCACGTCTGGCCGCCATCGATAGATTTATACACGCCATTCTCAAACGCTCCGAACGGGCTGCCCAGCGCAGCGAAGGCGATCTGGCCGTTCGTTGGATCGAACAAAACCGCTGTCCCGGCGCCTTTCAATACGTTGGTCCAGGTGTTGGCGCCGTCCGCCGATCGCCAGATTCCAGTGTCGGAGGAACACAACAGAACCTGGCTGTTCGAGGGATTGACCGCCATTCCGCCGATATATGCGTGCAAGAACGGACCGACGATATTCGTCCAGGTAGCGCCAGCGTCGGTGGATTTGAGGATTCCGGCGCCGTAGTAGCTATCGATCGCGAAATTTTCTTCGCCGGTTCCGACGTAGATGATGTCGGAATTGTTCGGATCCAGCGCGATCGCGCCATTGGCCATGGAGGGTTGGGCATCCGTAAGAGACTTCCAGGTAGTGCCGCCGTCGGTGGACTTCCAGACCCCGCCCTCCGCCGCGCCAATGTACAGAGTGTTGCTGTTTTGTGGATCGATAGCGATCGAATTCACCCTTCCGGCCGACACGAAGTTGGTTCCTGCGCTGGTAGGTTGAGGACCGATGGACGTCCAGTTACCAACTCGCAGGGCTTGCGAGGTCATAGAGTTGTCCGGCGCGGTCCCAGCCGGTTGTCGTATCACCTGCGCTTGCGCATTGATGCGGTCGATTTCGGCAATGCCTTTTAGCCGTGCCCCGGTAGGGATGTGGCCGAGCGGGTAAGCGCGCTGCGTGTAGAACCACTCTTCGCGCTGGGCCTGTTTATCGTCAACTTCGTTTGGCTTTCGGGCCTGTGCGAAGCAAATGCTAGAAGATACAACAAGAACGATAGCAACGGGCCGGTGCTTCATGGGGTTCCTCAGACGTGCAAAGAAGAATGCCTTGATTTTAGCAATATCACGGACGGTTAGCGTTGCTAAACCGTTACACAGGAGTGCAACAGCCATTCCTGGCTATATCGGTTTCGTAACCTGAAGACGGTAGGGCAATCCGAGCCCTGGCCCATGTGTACTGGTCGTCAATACCCTCAAAAGAGTATCTAAAACCACTCATCAGTACTATAGAAAAGAATCCTGTAAGACCCAATAATACTTTTACCTAGTACAAGGGTTAGGAGAACTCATGGACTTGTTCGCGAATGAAAATTGCCCGGAAAGCTGTTCGACTCTCGGCCTCGACTGCGATACCTGCACTCGCAAGGCGGCGTCCAGTGTTGCCAGTATCTGTGGCGGCCTCGATCCGCGCGGTCTCAAGCAGGTCTTCTTTCAACTTTATGCATCCCCCGGCTGCCGTCCCATGGCCCAGGCTTTCGAATTGGCGTACCAACAAGCCACCGCGCCCATCGAACTAGCAGCCTTGGCGACCGCAGCCGCGGCCTGAGATTAGCGGACAACCTCTCGAACGCTTGCCTCCCCGCGGGGCTCACGATTGTCAGAATGGATCGTGGTAGCGCTTCCTTCCGGTCGCGGCTTCCATGAGAAG